>JBEKIA010000404.1:0-2043 GCA_050011995.1 Verrucomicrobiota bacterium | reverse complement strand
ACTGAACCGGCCGCGGGGCTCCACCGGCTGTTCCAGCATCAGTTCTTTGGGGAAGTCACCACGTGCGACGCCGCGCAATTCAACCCGCAGTTTGACCGGGGCCACAGCCTGGCCCTTGGCCTTCCATTGCACGTTGAACCGCATCCCTGAACATAGATTCGTATGTTCGCGCAGGTTAGCCTGATAGATGTCGCGCTCGTAAAGGCTGGGGGTGAGGGAATTGCGTCCTTTCAGGTCGAGGTACTGCGGCAGGACTTTGAGGACCCGCCCCGAGGCCGCCTGGACCGGCCAAGCGACCGCCAAGCTGACCGCCAGCAACCACCAAATGAACCACCGTCGCATGCAAGACAGATTACTACTCCAGGCGCCCGACTCAAGGGCGATTTCGCCGCCCGCGCTATAAGGCGTTGATACGGCGGAGTATTTCCTTGACTGCCCCCGGCCTTTCCCGCATGATGGAGCCTAGAAACATCGATGACTGACGTGCCCGTTGCTGCGTGCTCCTTGATCCCCCCCCGCTCCCAGACGCCTTGGCTACCTGCGGGTGTTGGCAGGCTTGCCGCGCTTCTCTTCCTCTTGTTTGCCGCCGTGCCGGTCATCCGGGCTGATAGCGTGGTGGTTTTCAACGAAATCATGTATCACCCGGGCACCAATGCCGCCGGCGGGGAGTGGCTGGAATTGCACAACCAGATGGCGGTGGACGTGGACCTGTCCGGCTGGTCCATTACCAACGGTGTGTCCTACACTTTTCCCGAGGGGTAGTCGCTTTGTCGCCGGCGGATTTGAACGCCGCCACCGGGTTAACCAACATCCTGGGCCCCTACACCGGGCATCTCTCCAACTCCGGCGAGAAGCTCGAACTCTACAACCGCAATCAGCGCCTGATGGACAGCGTGAGCTATGGCGTGGGCGGAGATTGGCCGGTCGGTCCGGACGGCTCCGGCGTCTCGCTGGCCAAGCAGGACGAGGATTCGGCTAGCGGATCGGCTTCGAGTTGGACCGTCAGTGCCCTGGTCGGCGGCTCCCCGGGCCGCCTCAATTTCCCGACGTCACCGTTCGAGGTCGCCAACTCCACCCCGATTGGTTTGACCTCCACTTGGAAATACCAGGCCTCGGGCGTTGATCTCGGTACGGCCTGGCGCCAGCCGGCCTTTGATGACAGCGTCTGGTCCTTTGCACCGGCCCCGTTTCAGGCTGGCGCCTTGCCGGTAATCCTGGGCGACTCGGAGTCGTTGCCGAGCGTTTTCAGCACTGGTGTGGGGCCGGATGGGGCGGTTCTACCGCCGGGCTCGGCCGACCCGCATTATTGGCTTACCTTGTCAGCCCAAAGCACACCCCCGCCGCCAGCGATACCCGCCACCGTGATTCAGAATCACCCTGCCTGGCAGGCCAATGACACCCAATCGAGCTGGATCGGTCCCGTGAACCCGGGCACGGCCAATGTAAACGCGGGCGACTACAACTACGAAACCACTTTCAACCTCGCCGGTTTCAGCCTCACCACGGCTGCCTTGACGCTCAACGTCGGCGTGGACAATGAGCTCACCAACGTCCTGCTCAACGGCGTTTCGCAACCGATCACGTTTGCCGGCTTTGCTTCCCTGAGTGGCAGTTTCACGCTCACCAACGGCTTCGTCTCCGGCACGAACACGCTCGACTTTTTCACGGTCAATGATGGGACAAGCCCTAACCCCGCCGGTTTCCGGGCCATCCTGACGGGCACTGCCCGCCAGGCCATAACGCCCAACACCACCCTGGTGGCTGGACTGACCAATTACTATTTCAGATCAATGTTCACCCTGTCAGGCGCCCCGCAACTCGCGACGATCCAGCTCAACACCGCCATCGCTGACGGCGCGGTCTTTTACCTGAATGGTGTGGAGGCGCTCCGGCTGAACCTGCCCGCCGGCCCGATCACGGCCGCCACCTTCGCGCTGACGAATGTTTCCAACCCCGCTTATTTGGGGCCGTTCGTGTTGCCGAGTTCAGCCCTGGTCTCCGGCGCTAACGTCCTCGCTGTCGAAGTCCACCCCGCCGCTCCCG
>JBEKIA010000403.1:0-3504 GCA_050011995.1 Verrucomicrobiota bacterium | reverse complement strand
CGGTCGCAGACCGCCGCTACAGGGAGGGCCTTTCATTTTGGGGCGGGGCCGGCGGACCGGGGAATGGTGAAATGGAAGGAGGCGCCCCGGCCCGGCTCACTTTTGACCCCGGCCTCGCCGCCGTGGGCCTGAACAATATGTTTGACAATGGCCAGGCCCAGGCCCGTGCCGCCGCTCTCGCTGGAACGCGCGCGGTCCACCCGGTAAAACCGCTCGAAGATGCGCCCGATGGCCTCGGGGGGTATTCCCGGACCGTCGTCGGAGACGGAGACCTCGGCCTTTTGCCCGGGGGCTTCGCGGGCGTCGAGGATGACGCGGCCCCCGCGCTTGCCGTATTTGATGGCGTTTTCTGTCAAAGAGGGAGGCGGGGATGCGGTTCTCCAGCGCGGCCCGGCGCGCGGCGGCCGGGGCGGCCAGGTCGTCCACCACGCGCTGGGCGGTGTCGCGCAGGCTGACCTGCTGGAAGTTGAGGGCGATCTGGCCGGATTCCAGGCGGGAGATGGCGAGCAAATCCTCGATAAGAAAGAGGAGGCGGTCGGAGTGTTTGTCAATTTTTTGGAGGAAGCGCGCGGCTTGTTCGGGATCGCGCAGGGCGCCGTCCAGGAGCGTCTGGGCGAACCCTTTGATCAGGGAAAGCGGGGTGCGCAATTCGTGGCTGACGTTGCCGACAAATTCCTTGCGGATGCTTTCCAGTTGCTTGAGGCGGGTGACGTCGTGGAAGACAAAGAGCTGGCCCTGCGGTCCGCCGGGGGGGTCGCTGACCAGGGCGGCGCTGATCTGCCAGGAGCGGCGGTCGCCGCGCTGGAGGTCCAGTTCGACCCCGGAAATAATTTTCTCGCGGGGCAGGCGCTCGGAGAGGGCGGCCAGTTCGTGGGAGCGAAAGACTTCCATGAGGGTCTGGCCGCGGAGGTTTTCGGCCAGGCCGCAGCCTTTGCGCAGGGAATCGTTGGCCCACTGGACGCGGCCCTCGGCGTCGAGCCACAGAACGCCTTCGATCATGCTGTTGAACAGGGTTTGCTGGCGGGCTTGGGACCGGGCCTCGGCTTCGCGCTGCTGCCGGGCAAACCTCTCGGCAAAGTCGCGCCCGGCGCCGGCCAGCTCTTCGTGAAAACGCCGCCGCAGCCGCCAGTGCTGGAACCAGAACAGCGCGGCGCAGGCGGCCAGGGCTGGAATCAGGAGGGGCCAGGACATGATTTCAACGGCGGGTTCTCATGGCGCCAGGAACCGGTAGCCGACGCCGCGCACGGTGTCCAGGAGTTTGGCCGCTTCGCCCAGTTTGTCGCGCAGGCGGCGCATGTGGGTGTCCACGGTGCGAGTGTCAATGAAGGTGTTGTAGCCCCAGACGTCTTTCAAGAGCTGCTCGCGGGACTGGACGCGGCCCTTGCGCTCGGCCAGGACGGTGACCAGTTTGAACTCGGTCAGGGTCAGGTCCAGCGGTTTGTCGTTATAGGTGACACTGTGGCGGGAGCGGTCAATGACCAGGCCGGCGAAGCAAATCTGCTGGGCGGCTTCCAACGGGGCGGTCTGGCGCTTCAAGAGGTTCTTGACGCGGAGGATCAGTTCGCGGGGGCTGAAAGGCTTGGTGATGTAATCGTCGGCCCCCAGTTCCAGGCCGACGACGCGGTCAATCTCGGCGGCGCGGGCGGTAAGCATGATGATGGGGATGAAGGCGGTTTTGGGATCGTGGCGCAGGCTCTTGCAGACCTCCAAACCGTCCACCTCGGGGAGCATGACATCGAGCACGACCAGGGCGGGGAGGGCGGCGCGGGCTTTTTCCAGCGCGTGCCGGCCGTCGGCGGCGGTGAGGACATCGAAACCGGCGCCCTTCAAATTGACTTCGATCAACTCCCGCGCGTCCGGCTCGTCATCCACCACCAGGATTTTGGTTTTCATAGACTCCGGCTAATAGTTACCGCACGCCATCGGCAGCGGCAAGCAACCCTTCTGGTTTGCCCCCGGTGGCGCGGCGGTTGTGCGGCTCCGCTTCATTGCTGGCTGCCTTTCGGCGGCTCAAGCCGGCGCAGATTGCCGGCCTGGGCGAGGGTTTGCATCTGCCGTATGGCGATCTGATTGAGGCGCTGTAGTCGTTGGCCGTGGAGCAACCCCATGTGGATGAACTCGGCGTTCATGCCTTCGATATTGGCCAGCACCAGCAATTGTTCGATGGTGGCGTAGTCGCGCATGTTGCCTTCGAGATTGGGATTGGCTTGGCCCCATTGCTGCGCCGTCTGGCCGAACAGGGCCACATTCAAAAGGTCGGCCTCGGTGGCGTAGGTGATGGCGGCCTGCGCGGGCGTGACCTCTGGCGGGATGAGGTGGACTTTGATGGCATCGGTGTGGATACGGTAGTTGAGCTTGGAAAGGGTGCGGTTCAGGTTCCAGGCCAGCGAGAGGCGCCGGTTTTCGTCCTCCTTGAGGCGGCGGAATTCCTTGACTAGGTAGATTTTGAACTCCGGGCTAATCCACATGCCAAACTCGAAGGCAATGTCAGGGTGGGCAAAGGTGCCGCCATATCGGCCCGGAGTGGCTTTGAGGCCGATGGCCTTGGTCTTTTCAACCCATTCCCTCACACTGATCTTGTAACTGTTGAGACCAGCCTGACTTCTAATTATGGCGAATTCGCCGTAATTAAAACCGGGGTTGAAAACGGATTCCCAGATGCCGAGGAACTCGACCGTGTTGCGGTTTCGGAGCCAATCGGAGATGAAGAACTCCCCGTCCTTCGCCCTCAGCATGTCCGTGAGTGAGATGTAATCGCCGTCTTTGCCGGAGAGGATGGACACGACCGTTCCCTGGACTTCAATCGAGCTGGTTTTGGGATGGCTCATGGGGTCAGGCGGGGAGGGCGGCGCGGGCTTTTTCCAGCGCGTGCTTTCCAGCGCGTGCCGGCCGTCGGCGGCGGTGAGGACATCGAAACCGGCGCCCTTCAAATTGACTTCGATCAACTCCCGCGCGTCCGGCTCGTCATCCACCACCAGGATTTTGGTTTTCATAAGCTCCGGCTAATAGTTACCGCACAGGCCCCGCTCCGGCAAGGGAACAAAGGCAATTCATGAAGGCCCCGGCAAATTGCGGATGGTTTTGAGTCGCGAAATCCGAAAACCAGATCGAATCGGCAGAGTATTGGAGTGATGGATGGGCGGTCATTCCGGTTAAAATAATATCTTGATTTGCCTTGATTAGAGTTGATTGGAAAAGCCCCGTTGTGCGCGTAAATTATTCATGGAAAGGCACTTGAGACGATTTTCCGCAAAAACGGCCAAAACCAGCGGAAAGAGGCATTCATGCCGTGATGGAATCATAAAGCATAGTAGTTTAATAGAGTATGTAATGCTTGGGGCCGGGGGAAATGACAAAGGCAAAGTGATCCCCGGGGGGAATCCCGCCTTCCCCCCGGCGCCGCCTGGCTCTCCATGCCTTGCCCTCACGCCGAAAGATTAGCATGTAAGCTCGGATTGTCAAGGGGAAAACGCCGGAAAATGCCGATTCAACGGCCAAGCTGTT
>JBEKIA010000402.1:0-3109 GCA_050011995.1 Verrucomicrobiota bacterium | reverse complement strand
CTTCCCCGGCCCGTCCCTGCTGGAACAGCGCATTTCCAAGATGGTCGCGGACTTCTGGAAAATTGGGCTGGAGGGCCAGGGCCTTTTGGAATTCCACGATGGCTTCCCCGGCCTTTCCCTGCTGGAACAGCAAAGTGCCCAGACTGTCGCGGGCTTTGGCATCAGCGGGTTGAATGGCCAGGCCCTTTCGGAAATGCTCGATGGCTTCGCCGGCGTCTCCTTTCCGGCTCAGGACCGTGCCAAGATTGTTGTGGGCTTTTTCATCATCGGGATGAAGGTCCAGGGCGATTTTGAACTGGCTGGCCGCTTCGTCGAGCCTTCCTTGCGCCAACCGAATCACCCCAAGTTCGTTTTGGGCCATCCAGCAGCCCGGATTTCTTGCCACAGTCATGCTCCAAAGCGTTTCCACGTCGGCATACTGCCCACACTGGACCCAGGTCAACGCGCCGAGGACCGACAGCAACACCGCGCAGCCGGCTGGTTTCAAGAGCGGGATTGACTTGGCCGCCCAACCCAGTCCGCGCTCGATTCCCGCCCCAGCCAATGCCAGCGGACCCAGGCACGCCAAATACTGAAAATGATCCGCCACAAACGAATATCGAAACGGATAGACATCAATAAAACCCAGCGCCGGAAACAGTGTCCCGGCAAAAAATAGCAGCAGCAGCGCCACCAGCGGACCAAAACCCAGCCTCCCACGCCAAAACCACAACCCCGCCGCCAGCAGCAACAGCGCCCCCGGAAACAGATACTGCCACCATACCGCCGCGCTCACCTCCCACCGCGGATACATAAATATCAGCGGATGCGGCCACGCCAGTTTCCCAAGATAAAACCACACCGCCCGGCTGGGCACAAAACAGCGGTCCACTCCGGATAGATGCGAGCCCCGGTCTATTCCTATGACCATCGTCCGCTCCATCCACGCCGTGAACAACCCCAGCCCAATGCCCACCACGAAAAACGGCCCCAGCGGCAGCACATCCTCCTTCCACCGCAACTTCTTCCGCTTCCACCAAAACACCAGCAGCAGCGCCGCCGGCAAGGTCGCTATCACCGACTTGGCCAGCAGTCCCGCCCCAAACAAACCCAGCGATGCCAGGTAACACCACCCCCTCCTCTCCCGGTCAAACCGCAGATAAGCCAGCGCGCTGCCCAAATAGCACAGGCCCGACAGCGTGTTCTTCAATTCCGACATCCACGCCACCGATTCCACCTGCACCGGATGCAGCGCCCACAGCGCCGCCCCCAGCCACGCCCCCGGCACTTCCATACGCCGCAAAACCTTGACCAGCAGCAGCGCCGAAACGGCGTGCAGGAGGATGTTGACTATATGGTAGCCCGCCGGGGCATCGGCCCACACCTTCTGTTCCAGCCAAAGAACGCTGTAAACCAGCGGATAAAACTGCTGCGTCGCCCCAGGTTCAAACCAGATCCTCTCCAGGCCTTTCCAAGACTGCAAGGCCGGTCGTATGTGATGGGCGTCATCGTCCCACACCGGCTTCCCGTTCCACGCCGGCTCATAGGCCAGCACCACCGCCGCAAGCAGCCCCAGCGCCAAAAGCCAGTCGCGCCCGCCGGACCGGGGCTTTTCGTCCCCGCTGTTCCTGAGGTTCGCCGGGCCTTTTCTGGTTGTCTTGATAGGTGATTTCACGCTATTGGGTCTGGCGCATCGGGTGGCCCGCCTCGTACAGTTTGAGCTGCTCTTGCACAGCGCCGGCCAGCTTGTCGTTCTTTTGCGCTTGGGCCTCTGCCAGGGCCTTTCGCGCTGTGGCACACGCCTCCTCAAACCGCCCGGCCTCCGCATAAGCCGCCGCCAGCGTGTATAATATGATCGGATTGCCGCCTCCATTCGCCTGATTGGCCTGCTCCGCCAGCGCCACCGCTCCGGGGCCGTCCCGCAAGGAGGCATCGGATGCGGTCGCCAGCACCGAGGCCAGGTTGTTCTGGATTTGCGGCTGGGCGGGATTGATCTCCAGAGACTTTCGCCAGGATTCCTCGGCCTCCTTGATTTGCCCGCTGTTGAAGCAGGCCAGCCCAAGCCCGGCCCAGGCCTTTTCAAGACAGGCCATGGCCCCGTCGAAATCTCCCTGCCGGAGCAGCGCAAGGCCCAAATTCCCGCGGGCCTGTGGATAATCGGGCTGAAGATCCAGGGCTTTGCGAAATTGGGCAATGGCTTCCAGGAACTCACCCTGCAGGAATAGCGCATGGCCCAGATTATTGCGGGCTTCGGCAAAATCGGGCTGGAGGTCCAGGGCTTTTCTGTAATGCGCAACAGCTTCGACAAACGCTCCCTGCTGGAGCAGGGCATTGCCAAGATTGAAGTGGGCGTTGGCAAAATGAGGTTGGAGGGACAGGGCCAATCGAAATTGCGCGATGGCTTCCCCGGCCTGTCCCCGCTGGAGCAGCTCATGGCCGAGATTGTTGTGGGCGTCGGCATAATCGGGGTTGAGATCCAGGGCCTTTTGGTATTCCGCGATGGCTTCCCCGGCCTCTCCCTTTCGGCTCCAAACAGCGCCCAGATTGTTTTGGGCTTTTTCATCGCCGGGATGGAGAGCCAGGGTCATTTTGAACTGGCCGGCCGCTTCGTCGAGCTTGCCTTGTTCCAACTGAATCGCCCCCAGTTCGTTGTGGGCCAGCCAGGAGCCTGGGTTCTTTGCCAGCGTCGCGCGCCAGAGCGTATCCGCGCCGGCATACTGCCCGCATTGGAACCACGTCAACGCGCCGAGGATCGCCAGCAACACCGCGCAACACACGGGTTTCAACAGCGGCGTTCGCCGCGCCGCCCAGCCGAATGCACCCGCCATTGCCGCCGCCGCCAGCGCCAGCGGACCCAGACACGCCAGATATTGATAATGATCCGCCACAAAGGTGTAGCGAAAAGTCCACAGCATGATGAATCCCAGCATCGGACTCAATGTCGCCAGAAAAAACACCGCCGCCACTTCCACCCCCCGCCCCACCCTTCTCCGCGCCCGCCAAATCACCACCCCCAACGCCGCCGTCGCCAGCAGCCAAACATAAGCCGACGCATCCGACGCCGATATCGTCCAGCGCGGATAACTGAACGTCAAATCCGCCGGCCAGACCAGTTTGCCCGCGTAAAACC
>JBEKIA010000401.1:0-2029 GCA_050011995.1 Verrucomicrobiota bacterium | reverse complement strand
CATCCGCTGACGCGGTGGCGTTGATCGTGATGTTCGTCGGGGACGGTCCAAAGATGGCGCCGTTGACCGGATTGGTAATGGCGACCGCCGGCAGGGCTCTGACGACGTTGGTCACCGTGGCGGACCAGGAATTAGAGCCGGAAGTGTCCGCCGCCTGCGCTTGCAGAACGCAGGTGCCGGCAAAAAGGGGTCGCCACAGGATCTGATACACATTGTTGGTGCCGGTGGTGGTGTAGCCCAAGTAGTTGGTCCCGGCGAAAAACTGGACCCAATGGATCGGCCCGTTCGGCGACGAAGCCGTTGCAATGAGGGTGTTGGTCGTGAACACAACGATGGTTTGATTGATTGGGTTTGGACCACCGGCATGGCGGAGTTGGTGATTGTCAAAACTGCATTTGAGCTGAGGGCGGAGCCGAACGCATTGGTGACTTGCACGGCGTAGGTTCCCGCCTGTGCGAACTGGACATTGGTCAGCGTCAGTGCGGTGAGGGTCGCGCCGGGGAGGTTGGTGCCGTTGAACCGCCACTGGTAATGCAACTGCGGCGTGCCGGTGGCCGAGACGGTAAAGGTGGCGTTGCTCCCGAGGCCGATATTTTGATTCGCCGGCTGCACAGTGATGGTGGGCGGGTTCTGGCACTTGCCCGCGCTGCTGGCGTTGTAGAGGCCGGCGATTTCGCTGGCTGAGAGGGCACGGTTGTAATAGCCCACCTCGTCAATCAGGCCGGGGAAGTACTGCCCGAAATAGGCGCAGGGGCCGTTAATCCCGCCGATGCTGAACGAGCAGTCCGAATCCCAAGGCACGATGCCCGGGGTGACCTGCTGGTCCAAGGCCCCGTTGATGTACAGGCTCAGTGATGTGCCATCCCATGTCCCCACCAAATGGGTCCACTCACCTATCGGGATTTCTCCGCTACTATCGACCTGGTAGATGTTCCAGGGGCTGGTGAGGACCTGGACGGCGACGCTAAGGCCCTGGCATCCGGTCCGGACGACCAACTGCCGGCCGTAAGCCTGGCCGAAGATAAAGGCTTGGCCCAGCCACCAACTGACTTGTCCGGAGGGGTTCACCCAGGCTTCGATGGTAAACGTCGTGCTGGCCAGGGCGGGCGCGTACGGAATCTCGACGGACTGGTCGAGGCCGTTGAAGCTGAAGGCCTGGCCGACCTTTCCGGCCACGAAACTTACCCCGTTGCTCAACGAGCCGTTATTCCCACCCGCGGAATCCAGCGCATTGCTTTCCGCCCGCCACCAACTCACCAGCCCGGTCGGCGCCAGGTAGCAATTCGCCGGGTTGACAGTTAGCACCGCATTACTACTGATGAGGGACAGGGTGCCGCCGCCGCTGACATGCACACTGTAGGTCCCGGCGTCGTTGGTTCGAAGATTGGTGAGGGTCAGCCGCGGGCTGGTGGCGCCGGCCATCGCGTTGCCGTTGAAGAACCACTGGTAACCGAGCGACGTGCCGGCGGCCAGGGAATTGAACACCACATCATTCCCGACCGTGGCGCTCTGGCTGGCCGGCTGCACAATCCAGCGCGGCGTGATGCCGCACCGGCCCAGGTTCGCCGCGTCGTAAATGGCGCGGATTTCGTCCGGCCCGAGGGCGCGGCTGTACACACCAACCTCATCCAGCAGGCCGTAGTAGAAGGCGTCGCATGAGGGGTCTCCTCCCAAATACAGATCACAGGAGGTAAATGGGGTAAAACTGCCCAAGTAGTTGGTGGCTACCGCTGTGCCGTTACAATACAGGATCGCGTTGCCGCTGCTCTGGTCGTAGGTAACCGCCACGTGCTGAAAACTCCCGGGGTTGAGCAGATCAACATCGGACCAAACGCTGCCACCATCCCAGTCCATATCACCAATGTCTGCACTGAGCACACCGGAATCCCATTCGTTGGCCCAGAGCACCACCATTGGCCATCCACCATCCCAGGCTACCAGGGGCCCCGGGGTGTAAATGTCGGCGGGGTTAATCCAGCATTCAATCGTCAGCCCCGGGCCCGGACCCACGTCCAGGTTCGAACACGCC
>JBEKIA010000400.1:0-2003 GCA_050011995.1 Verrucomicrobiota bacterium | reverse complement strand
ATGTGCAGGCTTGCACCTATCACTTTCCCGTGGACGCGATGCACGGCATTCACGTGGCAGTGGAGTTGGACCACGAAATTCGGCTGCGCAGAATTGAGGCGGCGTTAGGAATAAACCTTGAAACTCAGTGGATGGATTCTCGACCTCTACCCTTGCCCGCAGGGAATGATCGTGTGGCTGATCGAGTCGGGCCCGAAACGCCGCCGGCTGATTGACGGTTCTTTTCGGCCCTGCTTTTACGTGCAGGGGCCGGAAAGGCAGCTCGCGCGGCTGGCGGAAACGCTCCTTGCCCGCGCGGCGGTGAGTTGCGCGCTCACGGAGCGGCAGAACATCTGGGACCGGCGGCGGCTGCGCGTGCTGCAAGTCGCCGCCCATCACCCCACGCTGTTTGCGCCGCTGGCGCGATTCGTCCGCCGCTTTGACAGCAGCCTGGCGCTGTACGACTCCGACCTGATGCTGGCGTCGATGTACTGCTGGAAAAAAAACATTTTTCCTTTGGCGCAAGTGGAAATTGAAACCGGCCTTGCCGGCACGGACGCAGCGCCGGGCTTTAGCCCGGCACGTGCCGACCTCAAGGTCGGCGCTACACCAGGGCGTGTAGGGGCCAGCGGCGCTGGCCCTGGGCCGAACGCTGTTCGGCCCTACACCACGCTGGAAATCCATTCCCTCGCCTGCCGCGACAATGAGTGGCTGACCGAGTATGAGCGGCCGCCCATGCGCACCATGCGGATTCGCCTGGAAGGGATTGCCGACGTCAACCCCAAGCACGGCCGGCACGGCGCCATCGAGGTGGCCGTTGAAAACGACTGGCAGACGCTCGATGACTCCGACGAACCCACCGCGCAGGTTTTTGAGCGCTTGCTGCGCGTGTATGACCCGGATGTGCTGGTGACCGAATGGGGCGATGACGTCCTGCTGCCGGGTTTGCTGCGGCAGGCGCAGCGCTTGCGCATCCGCCTGCCCTTGAACCGCGATGCCTTGCCGGTGGAGAGAACCCGTGCGCGCAGTTACATGAGCTATGGGCGCATCCTGTTCAAGGAAAGCACCACCACCTTGTTCGGGCGGCTGCACATCGACACGCAAAATTCTTTTGGCGCCGACCAGTGTGAGATGGAAGGCCTATGGGAACTGGTGCGGGTCACGAAACTGCCGGTGCAATACGCCTGCCGCACCACGCCCGGCACGGGAATCTCTTACATGCAGATGGAAACGGCCTGGCGCGACGGCGTGCTGATTCCCGCGCAAAAGGCCGAGCCGGAAAGCCTGAAGCACCCGGACGAGTTGCTGCTGGCGGATCGCGGCGGATTGGTTTTCCCCCCGCGCCTCGGCTTCTTTGAAAATGTGGCGGAACTGGATTTCGTGAGCGAGTTTCCCAGCATCATGGCACAGTTCAACATTTCGCCGGAAACCATCAACTGCCCGTGCTGCCCGCAGGCGCCGCGCGTGCCGGAACTCGGCTACCGCGTGTGCCAGCGGCATCGCGGCATCACCAGCCGGGTGGTGGAGCGCCTTATCGCCAAGCGGCGGCAGTACAAAGAGCTGCGGGATTTGGGGCTAGGGGTTGGGGATTCGGGATTCGGGATGCAGGGTGCGAGTGGTGTGGCGAGTCTCCATTTTCCCATTCCGAATTCCGGATTCCAGATTCCGGAGCCCGAGCCGCTGCCAATCGTCCATCGTCCATCGTCCAGCGGCAATCCTGCCCCTCATCCCGAATCCCTAACCCCTAATCCCTCCGCCTGTAAACAGCGGCGCGACGTGCTGAAGTGGCTGCTGGTTTGCTGCTTCGGCTACACCGGCTACAAAAACGCCCGCTTTGGCAAAATCGAAGCGCACGAGGCCATCAATGCCCTGGCGCGGGAGAAATTGCTGGTGGCGAAAGAGGCGGCGGAGCAGCGCGGCTTCCGGGTGCTGCACGCGCTGGTAGATTCAATTTATGTGCAGAAGTCAGGAGTCAGGAGTCAGGAGTCAGAAGCCAACGGTAGCGCAGCCAGGGGCCGGGGGCA
>JBEKIA010000399.1:0-2007 GCA_050011995.1 Verrucomicrobiota bacterium | reverse complement strand
TTTGTTGTCCCGAGTGGGGTTGAACCTTGGTACCAGGTGCTGCCGCCGGGCGAATGCCAGGTGACGCCTCCAGCGCCAACAGCTACAAAGTTCGTATAGCCGTAAGCGACAGCGTACAAGCCGCCACTACCAAACCCTCCCGCTTGGGTAGCCTGCGTCCAATTGATGCCGTCGGGCGAGGTCAAAATCACATTATTTGTGACGGAATCCGACCCCACCGCCACAAACATGCTCAGGTCAGGACTGTAAACAACGCCGGACAGGGAGAGGTCGGGCGGCACTACCTGTTGGTCCCAGGTGATGCCGCCATTTGCAGAGGTGACGATCGTGCCGTCCGCGCCCACGGCTACGAACCGACTCTCACCGTAGGTGACGCTGTTTAATTGATTGCCCGTCGGCACGGGGTTGCGCCAGGTCCAGATGTCCAGTTGGCCGGCAGTGGCGGCCGCCGCCAGATGGACGGCCAGAATCGCTAGTGTGGTCGGAATCAGAATGCGTGGTTGCTTCATACGGTGCCCTCTTTCTCTTATGGGTTGTGGGTCATGTTTGCATGCAGGCGCCATTGGCCGAACTCCCGTGGTTCTGGAGCTGGCCCTGATACGCGATCGCCGGGCCTTGGGCGAAAATGAAATTAACGGCGTTGAAGAGACTGCACAGCACGGAACCAACAACAAAAACAGGCAAGGCTTTCATAGCGTGTTTGGCCACCGATGTGGCACTTTGAAACTGATCCCCAGAATTGGCAGCCCTTGGCCATGGAGCCAGCAATAAATCGGACTTGTCCCAAATATTAGCGCGGTTCAGGCATTCCGCTATGGGGTGTTCACCCCATACACCTGAAGGCGGAAAGCAGGAGTCGAAAGCGGTGGTGGCCCGGTGGCATTCTCCAAACTCGCCCCCGCCTCACCCGGCCACCCGACGCCCCGCTGCGATTCAAGCCCCGAAAGTAGTATAATCAACTGAATCCACCCCAAGGCGTTTAATGCACCAAATCGCCCATGAGCAGCAGGCTGCCGGCGTACCAGTTGATGCCGTCGAAGCGCTTGGGGTTGTCCATCTTTTCGTTCCGCTGGGAAAGAATGCTCAGCTTGTCCAGGGCCTCGGAGCTGACCTCGATTTTCACGGTGTGCAAACCATTGGTGAGTGCTTCGGCGGCCATGAATTTGCCCAGGCGGTGGTAGATACAGAAGGAATCGAACCGGGCGATGCTGACCGGCTTGAGGTCATCTGTTGTCACAGTCAGCTTCCCGCAATCCGGCCCGAGGAGGTCGTACACGCCGGCGGCGGTGCCCCGAAAACGGAAGGTGAGGGTTGCGCCCGGCGGGGCTTGCCACAATTCCGGCAACCGGTCTTGGAACGACCTGGCCAGGTTATTGGTGGCGGGGAGCTTGCTCCATCCGGCGCTGAGGTGGGCGCGGGCGAGGGCCTTTTCGCGGCTTGTGCCGGCGGGCGGGTGTAGAACCGGGGCGACGGAAAACAAACCAAAGCTCGCTTATGTCCACTCCGATCCTCGATCCCAGCTTGCCGGCCGATAACTCGCCGTTGGTCTCGGGCGAAATGCGCGACTAGTTCACCAGATTGGTTGAGAGTTGAGGGTTGAGAGTTGAGAGAACATTTGGTCTGGGCCGTTTCCAATCCGCCCACCCAGGCCGAGGTGCAGGCTATTGCGGAAAAACGGGCTGAGCTGATCAACACCTTGAGCGCCTGAGCCAGAGACACGGGTTTCACGAATCCCCACGGATTGCGCACCGGGAATTAGTGACAATTCGTGGAATTCGTGTCTCTGCTTCCGGTAGCGGGCCACCACCCAATCGCTCAGCACCTTGTCCGGCGCCTGCGCGGCGGCGGTTTTGGCGCCCTTGAAATTGCTTCGTCACTGCTTTCGGTCAGGCGAAGGCGGCGGCGCTTCCTCTTTCAGGGCAAGGGCGACTTCGTGCCGCTGCTCCTGTTCCGCTGCATAGCTGCGCAGTTCTTCCGCCGTCCGGATCAGCGGACCCGGTTGCCGGG
>JBEKIA010000398.1:0-2008 GCA_050011995.1 Verrucomicrobiota bacterium | reverse complement strand
AGAAAATCGGGTTGAGACAATTCCGGCTTTTCAACCGCAAAGGCCGCTGCCTGGAGCCGGGTATCGACACCCGGTATTACAGCCCGAACCCTACCGACGGCCGGTCCGGCGGCTAACCTTGCCGAACGAACTCGCATCGCGCACTGGGACTTCATGGCCGGGTTTGCAGTGGTTGGCGTTACTGCTGCTGGCGGCGTTTGCCCTGCTGGTGCAGGGATACCATCCTGGGCTGGAGGACGATGCGTTCTATCTGGCAGCGATCAAGCAGAACCTGAATCCATCTTTGTTCCCCCATGACGCGGACTTTTTTCGAGTGCAGTTTCAGGCAACCGTATTCGACAAGCTGATCGCGGCCTCCCTGCGTTTGACCCACGTGCCTCTGGAATGGGGGATCTTGTTTTGGCAGTGGAGCGTAACCTTTCTGATCTTATGGGGGTGCTGGCGAATCAGCCGGCGGTGTTTCGCGGAAGTGTACGCACAGTGGGCGGCGGTGACACTGGTCGCGGTCCTGCTGACCCTCCCGGTCTCCGGTACAGGGCTGAGTTTGACGGACCAGTACCTGCACCCACGGGCGTTGGCCACGGCGCTGATTTTGGCGGCGATCGTGGCCGTGATCGCGCCTGCGAGCGACGGGCGGCGGCTGTTGGCGGGCGTGTTGCTAACAGCAGCATTTTTCGTGCACGCCATTATGGCGGCCTTTGGCGCATCATATTGCTTGTTTCTGATGGGGAAGCCGACGGAACGGACAGAGACAGAGCAGCAGCGCACAGCGGCGTGGGCGGCGCTGCTGTTGCCACTGGGATGGGTTTTCGAGCCGGCTTCGGATGCATGGCGGCAAGCGGCGGCCACGCGTCCGTTTTACTTCGTGCTGCGCTGGCATTGGTATGAGTGGCTGGGTGTAGTGGCGCCGCTCGTGTTGCTGTGGTGGTATCGGGCGCTGGCGAAGCGCCGCGGCTCGGTGGTCGCTGTGCATGGAGTCCTGGCGCGGGTGGCGGAGCGGTTGCTGTACTTCGGCCTGTTCCAGTTGGCCGTGGCGCTAATCATGTTGCTGCCTGCACGGCTGGAGCGTCTTCGGCCGCTCGAGCCGATGCGCTTTCTGCATCTTGTGTATTTGTTGTTTGTGTTGTTATCGGGAGGATTGCTGGGGCAGTACGTACTAAAAAAAAGCGCTCTGCGCTGGCTGGTGTTGTTTGTCCCGCTGAGCGCCGGGATGTTCTATGCGCAGCGGCAGATGTATCCGGCAACCGCGCATTTGGAGTTGCCGAGCGCGGCCTCGCGCAATAACTGGATCGAGGCTTTCCGCTGGATCAGCCGAAACACGCCCGTTGATAGCCAGTTCGCGCTAGATCCGCGGTACATGGAATTGCCGGGCGAGGACTACCATGGTTTTCGCGCCCTGGCGGAGCGGAGCGTGTTGGTGGACGAGGTGAAGGACGGGGGAATGGCAGCGCGCGTGCCGAGCCTCGCGCCGCGCTGGCTGCGAGAAGTGGAAGCGCAACGGGGGTGGCGCAGTTTTCAACGGCTGGACTTCTTGCACTTGAAAGCGGAGTTCGGAGTGAACTGGGTGGTTCTGACAGCGCCGGGGGTGGAAGGGTTGCCGTGTCCCTACCGGAACCCGCAAGTGGTTGTTTGCCGCGTGGAGTAACGGTTGGGGTGGAACTCAGGGAATGGAATGAGCGAAACGCGGGATACGGAAAAAGGCGGGGTGCGCGCGTATGGGCCGATGGTAATCGCGGCGCTGGCAGTGCGGCTGGCGGTCATTCCGTTTCTCTATCACGAATGGCTGGATCCGTTTGTGCTGGAGCACTGGGCGTTCGGGCGGGTAGCTCGTTCGTTGGTTGCGGGGCACGGGTTCGGAAATGTGTTTGCGGATACTGGGCCGACGGCTGTGGTATCGCCGGTGTACGCGTACTTGCTGGCCGGAGTGTTCCGGCTGTTGGGAACGTACACGCCGGCGTCGATTGTCGCAGCGCTGGCTTTGAACAGCCTGTTTTCGGCGCTCACCTGC
>JBEKIA010000397.1:0-2010 GCA_050011995.1 Verrucomicrobiota bacterium | reverse complement strand
GTCCAAGTTGGCGTGGTAAACCTTGTCCGAGGAACCCTCTCGGTAATAAAGGCTGATTTGTTCTTTCATGGGTTTGGTTGCAGTTAAATTTGCCGGCCAATAATCCGGTTTGGTGTTCAGTGCCAGCGACCAGCGTGGCACACATAATGCCTGCGGTAAAGTGTCCAACCATCCATGTTCTCCTCGCCCGGGATGCCGAAGACATAGCCGACACCCTCGTTCGCAAGGCATTTGACGATAAGTTCAGAAGCTTTCATAGTTCCCCACCGGCCACCGGTTCGCGGCGGCCATTTCTATTCCAATTCAAACTCTAACCGCTTGGGCGTGTTCTGCAAATCGAAGTTTCAGCACTGCCGCTAGACTGAGTGGAACGGCAAACCCGAGGCGTGGCAGTCTGATCTAAATAGAGCTTGTCCCAAAAGGTCGAGTTTCAAAATGAAATTGCCCAAAGGAGACACCAATCCATTATCCATCGCGAAGTCAAGCCTGCTTTGGAAGCATTGTCAAGCAGTTTTCACCGAAAAATGCGAAAATTTTGCCGCCCCAGTGCAGAGCGCTTTCCCGTGAAGGTCGGAAATGCAAAAACGTTGGCGGCGGTTTAGGCCGCCAGGGCTTGGGCGGCGGCCTCTGCCGAGGCTTGCAGGCGGGCCAGCACCCAGAAGTTGTGCGTCAGCACCGTCCAGGTGACCGTCAGTTGGCGATGGCCAAAGCCTTTGCCGCGCAACCGCCCGCCCAAGAAAACATTTTTGACAATGCTGATGCGCCCTTCGGTCTGGGCCCGGCGCCGTTGCAGGCGCTTGAATTTCCAGCTTCTGCTGCGCTGGCGGAGGGCTTCCGGCGAGCGCGGACAGATGGCGTTGTAAATCCCCTCGGCGGCCAGACCCACCCGGTTGTCATAACTGTCAAATCCGCGGTCGCCCGCCGCCGCCTTGAGGCGCGAGTCGTAAGCCTGCTCCATCCGTCCCACGCTGCGGGGCAGCAATTTATTGTCGGCCGGGGCCTGTTCCTGGAAGAGTTCCCAATCCAGGATTAAGCCCTGGGGATTTTCGGCCAGAAAGAGCGTGTTGCCAAACTCCACTTCCGCTCCGGCCTTTTTGCGCACGATGACGTGAACGTCTGGCTCGTAGAGGCTCAAGATTTTCTCCGCGTTGGCCACCGGCTTTTCCTCCAGAATGCGCTGGCGGGCTTGTTGGCGGGCTTGGGGCAATTGCTCCAGCACCCGGTCCATCCGCCGAAGCACCTGCTCGGTTTGGCCTCGACTCCAGTCTGTTTGCTCCCATTGCTGGTCCAGCAGATCGCGGTAGCGCCGGGCGTGCTGGCGCACCACCCCGGCCAGGTGGTCCATCTGGCGGAGGGTTTTCTTGCGCGCTCGCCGGCTGTCGGTCCGGATGCCGGCGTGGGTCATTTCGATGCAAAGGCGGTTGATGCGGGTGATAAAAGTTTGCGGCTCTTCCATGCGGTGTTTGAGGCCTTGATCGCGAATGAGCCGCACCGCTTTCATCAGGGTGCGCGTGGCGTCGCGCAGCAGGACCCAGTCCACCGGATAGTGGATGTTGGCTTCCAGGCAGGTGGTGTCCAGAAAAGCGCTTTCCAAATCCAACGCCTCGGGCAGATGCAGTTGCTCGGCAGCCTCAGCGCCCCGATTTAGGAGTTGATGAATGACTTGGCGCACCTCCGGCTCAGGCCACCATTTGTCGTAGCGTTCGAGCGTGCTCTTGCTGGGCACCGTAATGCAGGGAAGTTCACTGACCCCGCAGAAGTATTGGAGCAGCGGGCTGTCGGCCAGGCGGGCGGCAAAGCCGCGATAGTCCTCTCCGATGAGCAAGCGGGAGATATTACAGCGCAAGGCGCGGCGGCAGTGACGCTGCCGGTTTTGTTGCTCCTTGGCCCCGACCCTTTTGCCTTGGCCCAGCCAGCGGGTCAGGTCCTTTTCCATCAGGCGAGTTTCCAAGCCGCTGGTCACCAGCAGGGCGTTGATGCGCAGCAACCGATCGCGCAGTTCCCGATAAT
>JBEKIA010000396.1:0-2468 GCA_050011995.1 Verrucomicrobiota bacterium | reverse complement strand
CCGGGTTTCCACGTTCCCCGGTTGGAATCATTGATGATCGGCCGCAGATTCCCCGCAACGTGCTCTTTCACAACCGCGGCGACGGCACCTTTGAAGAAATTGCCGCCTATGCCGGCGTGACTACGGCCGACTGGTCGTGGCAGCCCATCTTCCTGGACGTGGACTTGGACGGCTATGAGGACATCATCATCTCCACGGGTTACTTCCGTGACGCAAACGACCAGGATTCTGTTGAGAAAGTGAACAAACTGAAAAAGGCGGGCAAGCTGGTTCCGCCCAAACTGGGTCCCGATGGCCAGCCGGTGGCACGAACACCCCAGGAACAGAAGACCGAAGAGTTTTATCAGCGAGACATACTGGACGAACCATTTAAGACCCCGATCGGCGCATTTCACAATTTGGGAAACTTTAAATTCGAGGACGCGGGCGCAGGCTGGGGGTTGGACCAGCCGGCACCTGGATTTCGTGGTGAACAATCTGGGGAGCGCCGCCAGTGTTTATCACAACCACGGCAGCGCCCCGCGGGTGGCGGTGCGGCTGAAAGGGCTGGCGCCCAATACGCAGGGCATCGGCGGAAAGATCAGACTGCTGGATGGTGCGGTGCCGATGCAAAGCCAGGAGGTGGTGTGCGGGGGCATGTATCTGTCCGGTTCGGATCCGGAACGTGTGTTTGCAGCGGGCCGGAGCCAGAGCATGACCATCGAAGTGACCTGGCGCAACGGCAGGCAGAGCATGGTTCGGGATGTAAAGCCCGACCGGATTTACGAGATAGACGAGGCAGGGGCCGTTCCGGCGGAAACCAAACGACCGGTTGAGGAAATCAAACCGTATTTCAAGGATGTCAGCGGGTTGATAGCGCACGAACACCACCAGGAATTTTTCAACGACTACGAACGGCAGCCCTTGCTGCCGTGGCAACTGAGCCAGGGTGGCCCGGGCATTGCCTGGGTCAATGTGCTGGGCGGCCATCGCGAGGAACTCGTGGTTGGCAGCGGTCGAGGCGGCCGGTTGTGGGCTTACGTTCCCGACGGTCTGGGTGAGATGATACACGTGCCGATGTTCACGCTTCCCATGCCGGAAGACGTGACGGGGATCGTGGGGTGGGTTGGCGGCGCCAACGAGCGGGTTTTGGCAATGGGACGGGACAATTATGAATCCTCGAACACTCCGCCCTCGGCGTCCGTGATCAGTTTTGTTCCGGCGCTCAAGGAGCAAGATTTTCCACCAACCAAAGCCGGCACGGGGCCTCTGGCCGTGGCGGATGTTCGGGGTGATGGCACCCTGGAGTTGTTTGTGGGTGGGCGGGTGATACCGGGGCGGTATCCGGAGGCGGCCGATTCAAAGCTATACCGGAATGTGGGAGGGCAACTGGTGTTGGATGAGGAAAACAGCCGGGTGCTGGAGAAGGTGGGACTGGTGAACGGAGCGGTATGGAGCGACCTGGATGGGGATGGTTATCCCGACCTGATATTGGCGTGCGAATGGGGGCCGATCCGGGTGTTCAAGAACGACCACGGTCGCCTGCATGAAATCACGAAAGAGTTGGGTCTGGACCGATACACCGGCTGGTGGCACGGGGTGACGACCGGAGACATAGACGGGGACGGGCGATTGGACATCATTGCCGGCAACTGGGGACTCAACAGTGAGTATCAAGCCAGCAGCAATCAGCCGGTGCGGATGTATTACGGGGATTTTTCAGATCGTGGCGCGTTGGACCTGATTGAGGCGGTCTATGATCCGGTGCGCGGAGTGGAGGTGCCGCGGCGGATGCGGGACGCGCTGGTCGGCGCCTATCCACCGCTGGTCGGCAAGTTTCCGACGCACAAGGCGTACTCGGAAGCGACGATGGAGCAGATACTGGCGGTATTGCCCAAACCGGCCGACAAAGTGGAGGCGCGGACGCTGGCGTCGATGGTGTTTTTCAATCGGACCAATCATTTTGAGGCCGTGGAGTTGCCTTATGAAGCGCAAATCGCCCCGGCGTTTGCGGTGAACGTGGGGGATTTTGACGGGGACGGGAATGAGGATGTGTTTCTGAGCCAGAATTTTTTTCCAATGGCATCCGGTGCGGTGGCCATGACATTACCTGGGGTTGAAGATGCTGGATACCGGCAGGATGCCGGTCGGGGCCTGTGGTTGCGCGGGATAGGTGGTGGCAAACTGGAGGCGGTACCGGGTCAGAAGTCGGGCATCCTGGTGTATGGGGAGCAGCGCGGGGCGGCGCTGTGTGATTTTGACGGTGACGGGCGTGTGGATTTGGCGGTGAGCCAGAACGGAGCGGAGACGAAGCTGTACCAGAATGTGCTGGGCAAACCGGGTTTGCGCGTGCGGCTGGCGGGGCCGCCCGGGAATCCGGATGGGGTGGGTGCAACGATGCGGTTGGTGTTTGGGGGGCGGATGGGAGCGGCGCGGGAGATTCATGGCGGTTCGGGGTACTGGTCGCAGGACAGTGTGGTGCAGGTGCT
>JBEKIA010000395.1:0-2013 GCA_050011995.1 Verrucomicrobiota bacterium | reverse complement strand
CGCGCCCGCCAGGGAATGGAGCCGCGGATTCACGCCGGGAGACGCGGACATTCTCAAAGCAACGGGACATCTCAGGACGGCAAAAGCGTGGTCCCGGTTCCCAAATGGGGGATCGGAATTGGAACAGGAAACAGAGATCGCGGAGAAGCCCTGCCCTGATCCCCACAAAAGCTGTAGCGGCGGTCTATGACCGTCGCATTATTCCTCATGCGCCTTTGGCGGCAGGACGCGCGCTCCGCTGCCCCGGCCTTTGTCATTCCCCAGGCGCAGATACAATTCACTAATCCAAATTCACCATTCCCAGCCCCGTCTTCCTTCCAAATTTATCCGTATTGACCGCCACAGATTTCATGTTAGACTAGCCTCTAACCAGATTATTTATGCCCGCAATATCCAATCGTTTCCGCCGCTCCCGCGCCTTTATCGGCACGTTTCAGGCAAAGACGCATTTTTCCCAACTTCTGGAGCGTGTCGCCAAGGGGGAGGAAATCACCATCACCAAACATGACCGGCCTGTGGCCCGTCTGATCCCTGCCGAACGCCCTTCGCGGGATCACGTCGCCACCATCTTCCGTCAGATGGATGCTTTGCGGCAAAGTCTCCCCAAGCCAAAGGACAAAACCACCCTCAAAGACTTGATTAACCGCGGGAGGCGGTTCTAATGGCATACGTCATTGATCCATCCGTCGCCCTGGCATGGCTCCTGCCGGATGAAACCAACGCCCGCGCCGATGCTGTCCGCGTTGCGGTTGAAAATGGCGCGGATGCCTGGATTCCTGCCCACTGGTGGCTGGAAATCGGCAATGGATTGCTCATGGCCGAACGGCGGGGAAGAATCACGGCCGAGCAGGTTGTGCAGGCTCTGTCCTTGGTGAACGCGCTGCCGCTGGAGGAGGACGAGGAAACCGCCGAACAGATCCCCGTGCGGACTTTGACTTTGGCCCGCCAACACGGCCTGACGATTTACGATGCCGCCTATTTGGAACTGGCCCAACGGCGCGGGGCCATACTGGCCACCTTTGACCAGCAGTTATTGAAGGCGGCGGCAAAGGAAAAGGTTCTGACGGAATAGACCCTTCTTTTTCACACAGCCCGCGATCCTCACGGAACGCGGGCTTGTTCATTCCGGCTGGGACTCACGCCGCCCCAAGCCCGCGCCAGCCCTGACACGCCGGGGCTGGACTCTCGCCGCCCACCCACCCCGGATGCCCGCCCCCCCTCCACACACCCCGGGGGTTGCGCGCGCGTCATTCCTTTTCCCACCCCTCAATCGCCCGCCCTGTGTTGCCATCTGTCAATGAGAATGGGTCGCATGGGAGCGTGGACTCGAACCAAACCATATATCCCCGCCCGGGTTGCTTGCTTTCGGCTGCAAGCTCGAAATTCCCATGACCGCGACCTGCACTTCGGGTTTTGCCGCGGTTGCGCGCGCGGGTTGAGCCGGCCGGAAGCGGGCGGCGTAGGTGGCGTTGTTCCAAGTCCAGGCGTATGCCGGCATCGAAGCCAGCATCCCAACCACGAAGGCAACTATGAGACATTTTGTTTTCATGCTGTTCCTATTTGTTTGTGTGGAGCGAACGTTTTGTCCGCTCTGATAAGGAACATCACTCACTAGAATTACCTTGCATAATAAAAACGGCGCTTCACGAAACTAAAATTCTATCAAAACGCCGCCGGACGCTGGATGGAGTTTTAGGGCGGCCCGCTGAGGCTCTGTGGCAATCGGTTTTGCTCATCCTCCCCTAACCGGCGTGGGATCCTCGCTGTTGTCGGTGGAATGCCAAGTGATGTTTTGGGGAGGTTGCCGTTGGTCTTGTCAATCGCAACGCGATTGGAGCGTCCAGCCCAGGGTTGCGCGCTTCGCGCTACCCTGGGTGAGAATTCAGAGGAATCACAACCCTTTCAGCAGAGATTTTTAAGCTGAAGATAATTGGACATTTGCCGGCGTGATTGGTTTTTGGCGTATTACGCCGGTATGTCTAATAAAATATGGCGCTATTGTCGAGCAATTTC
>JBEKIA010000394.1:0-2016 GCA_050011995.1 Verrucomicrobiota bacterium | reverse complement strand
GTCAAACTGAAATTTTCAATGCCGCTTTCAAAGTTCAGTTTGACACCAATCTTTCAGACAGACTCTAAAAGAATGGTGTCAAACTGAACTTTGAAAGCGGCATTGAAAATTTCTTTGGTTTTGAACGTGGGTTTGGCCGGGTGCCTTATTTATGTCCTGGCGCGCCAATGGCGGGAGGGAGTTAATCTTAAGCAACCGGCCATGACGGCAGCCATTCGGCCAGCGCAGGCGGTTGCCGCCTCGCCACCTTTCGTCGCACAGCCAGCGGAACCCAAGCCCTTCCGCTGGAACCAGCTCGTTTCACCGAATGATTACCGGGTGTTCGTGGCGAATTTGCGCGCGACCGGCTGTCCGGAACCGACGGTGGAAGACATCGTTCGGGGAGATGCCGAACGGGCCTTTTTCGCGAAGCGCAGCGAATTGCACCTGGATGGCAGCGGAACAGGGGCCTGGTCGGCACAGGCGCAGGTGCAAATGGTTGCCAGCCTGCTGGGGGAGAAGTTCGTTTCGAGCGGTGAAGAACCGGCCCCGGCCCAATCTGCGCGCTCTGGGCATCAACCACCAGAGGATGGGCCGGTTTCGATGCCGCTCGTCTTGCAGAACATTGATCCGGCCGCGTTGGGCCTGAACGACGAACAGATGCAGGTGATTGCCAATCTGCGGCAGAATTTTTTGGAACAGATCGGCGGTACGAATCAGAATCCAAACGATCCGGCTTATCTGGTGCGCTGGCAGAAGGCCCAGCCGGAAAGTGACAACATGATAAAGGGTCTGCTGGGCGGGACCATTTTTGAAAATTATCAACTGGCGGCACAAGGAAGTTCGCAAGGCACCACTGCGGTGAATCCGTGAAACTCCTTGGGAAGGTGAGCAAGGCCGATTTGGGTTTCTGGTTTGCGATTGACGGCGGGTCGGTTCGACAGGCAGCCGGGGGGGCAAATCGAGTTTTATCAGGCCGATCGGCCCGTTCGCGACAACCCTCCGACCAAAGCCTTGACCCGTCCTTGATTTCCCGCGCTTCATTGGAGGCGGCGCGGGAGACGCGGCGCGCCGCCAGGTTCAAATCAGGGGTTGATCGGCGGGATTGAGATTTCCCCGGATATCGCAGATGTGGCCGGCGGTTGTCCGTGCGACACTTGATATTCACGCGCTTGCCGATAGGCTTCATCTTTTTCGTCGGGTGAAAGCATTTTTTTGAAATTCATCATCCCCAAATAATGCCGGGCGACACCATCCCCGAGATTAGTACCCACAATGAACCATTTGTAGGCCTCCACCATGTCCCCCTTGACCAACAACCCGTCCAAATACAACTCACCCAGGCTGGCATAAGCGCGGATAAAACCCTTTTCCGCCGCCGCCCGATAATACTTCAAGGCCTTGTCCGGGTTTTTGGCGGCGCCCAATCCTTGCGCATACAGGAACCCAAGGCCGTTCAGGCAGTCGGCGTTGCCCTGTTTCACGCCCTTTTGATACCACGTCAAGGCCTCTTTGTAGTCCGTTTTGATGCCTTCCTTGCCGAAAAGGAAAACATCTCCGAGGGCCGCGATCGCATCAGGCTGGTTTTGTGTGGCCGCCATGCGATACCATTTCAAGGCTTCCGGCATGTCCCGGGAAACACCGTACCCTTGAGAGTAACAAAGCCCCAGGCTGTATTCAGCCAAAGAGTCTCCCTGTTCGGCGGCCTTGCGAAACCATTTGACCGCTTCCGCGCCATCCGGCTTCACGCCCCAGCCTTGGAGGTAATAGACACCCAGATCATCTTGGGCGTAGGCATAGCCGCCCTCCGCCGCCTGGCGCATGTATTCTGCCGCCTTTGCATCATCACGGGGGACACCATCGCCTTTGGCATAGTGGATTGCCAAAAAATATAAAGCTCGGACGTCTCCTTTTCCGGCCGCCGCTCGCGCGGTGTCCAAAGTAAACTTTTCAGTTGCACAGCCGGCGAGCGCCAGAATTGAACTCAACGCCAAGACCGGGACCAAAGCAACCATCCACCGCATTCCAGAGGTCCTG
>JBEKIA010000393.1:0-2019 GCA_050011995.1 Verrucomicrobiota bacterium | reverse complement strand
CCGGTCCGCCGAGTCGGGCGGCGACCCGTTTTACAACGTGCGCGCCTTCGGCGCGACGGGGGACGGCAAGACGCTGGACAGTCCGGCCATCAACAGGGCGATTGCCACCTGCGCCGGGGCGGGCGGCGGGACGGTGGTTCTCCCGGCCGGCACTTATTTGAGCGGGTCCATCCGGCTCCAGAACAACATTCACCTGCTGATTGACGCGGGGGCAACCCTCCTCGGCGCGCCCCAGGATATGAACGCCTACGATCAGGAGGAACCCTTCACCGGCCCGGCTTATCAGGACGGCGGCCACACCTTTTTCCACAACAGCCTGATCTGGGGCGAGAACCTGACCAACGTGTCCATCACCGGCCAGGGGACGATCCACGGCGGCGGATTGGTCACAGGGGACGGCAACGAGGACCGCGTGGACGGCTTCTCCACTTTCGGCAGAGGCGCCCCGCCTGCGCCCTCCACCACCAGCGCCGGGGCGCGGCTGGGCAACAAAGCCATCGCTTTGAAACTTTGCCGCAACGTCCTCCTGCGCGACTTCACCATCATGCACGGCGGGCATTTCGCCATTATCACAACAGGCTGCGATGACATGACGGTGGACAACGTGACCATAGACACCGACCGCGACGGCATGGACATTGATTGCTGCCGCAACACGATGATTTCCAATTGCCGGGTCAATTCCCCGCGAGATGACGGCATCTGCCCCAAGAGCAGTTTCGCGCTGGGGCGAAATGTCATCACCGAGAATCTCACCATCGTCAATTGCCAGGTCTCCGGCTTCCGCGAAGGCACGCTGGTGGACGGAACGATGCAGGGCGGCGGCGGCACGGGCCGCATCAAATTTGGGACCGAAGCCAACGGCGGATTTCGCAACGTGACTGTGGCCAACTGCACCTTCCGCGCCTGCCACGGACTGGCCCTGGAAGAGGTGGATGGAGGCATCCTGGAGAATATCGCGATCAACAACATCACGATGATGGATGTGGCCGGTTACCCCATTTACATCACTACCGGAAAAAGAAACCGCGGGCCGAATGTGACGCAGCCCAGCCGGGCCAGAAACATTTTTATCTCCAACATCATCGCCACGGGCATTGACCGGGCGAGCGGAATTCAAATCGCCGGGCTGCCGGAACAGCCCATCGAAGGGGTGCGCCTGGAGAATATCCGGCTCCAGTTCAAAGGCGGCGGCACCCAGGCCGACGCCGCGCTGACGCCGCCGGAATTGGGCATCGGATATCCCGAACCGCGCGGCATCATGCCCGCCTACGGACTTTTTGCCCGGCACGTCCGGGGCCTGGAACTGGCCAACATCACGCTCGGTTTTGACGCCGAAGATTTGCGCCCGGCCCTGGCGGGCGCGGATCTGGACGGCGTGGAAATTGACAATCTCAAGGCGCAGTTGGCGCCCGGCGTGGCGCCGGCGCGGTGGGACAATGTCAAAGGTCTGACTGTGCGCAACTCGCCGGCGATTTCCGGGGCTCCGGGGGGAACACCTATACGTCGCGAATTTTAGATTTGACCGTGCGCAACTCGCCAGCGATTTCCGGGGCCGAGGTGAAATAACCGGCTTCGTCTTCCATTCCTCTCGGGGTTGCATCCGCCGGCCCATGCGCCCATGGGAAGAAACCGGCCTATGGACTATGATGGGGACGCCTTTGGAACCTCACAGGATTCCATTAAAGGCGCGGCCAAATTGGCAACTCCATATCGGCAGGTTTGGCGCTTGAGTTGAGGGGCCGCCAGTTTGACTCCGCGACAGGCAATAGCCTTTCGCCCTGAATCGCAGCCGGCGGAATTTGCCGCTTGACATTCCCCCTGTGCGTCTGGCACCATGCGCCCACACCATGAGTGCGAGCGAAAATCAACTCCCTTTCAACCGCGTTGCTTTCACGGAGGGGCGGCGCGGCAAAAAGGAAATTCCTGCCAGCATCAGTTATCATTTATCTTATGAACTCACTTAAGTCTGTCGGATCCCCTGGATTTCGGTCGTCTGAAAATGGGACGATTTCAGGC
>JBEKIA010000392.1:0-2020 GCA_050011995.1 Verrucomicrobiota bacterium | reverse complement strand
TATTCATGTTTTATACCCACTTGCAACCAAACCGCAATGAAGGCCGGGGCACACCGAACGATGCTTGCCAACGGATGAAAAGTGCCAACCCCGAAAGCCTCCGGGGTTGGCAAAAAGGAAGGGCAATATCCGCCATACCGGACCAGCCTTCGCCCGGAAGCTTCTGTCTTCGCACTGCTTCGCCGAGACAAGTCGGCGCGGCAGTGGCCGCTGGCGCTCCAGGGCGGGTGATCCTCCGTCGCGCAAGTGTTGCAATCAAAGCGGACGGCCCGGCGAGCCGTCCCGACCTGATTCGCAGGCTAGTTGTCCGGCGGGGCGTTGACGGTGTGAAGCCCATGCGGGAATTGGGGTGATTCCAGCCAGTCGCCGAGCAGATGCAATTCCAACGCAGTGAAACCGATGGTGGATTTGCGGGTGAAGGTGAGCCGCTCCGCGCCGGTTTGGGTCACGAACGTGGCGCTGCCGCCCAGCATCGGCCCGACATTTTTCAACCACAAGGTGGCGGCGGCGGCGGCCGGCAACTGGGGTTTGTGAAAAACGAGACGGAACAACTGGATGTTGAACAGGTCGTCTTCAATCCGTGCTCCGGTCTGCTCGAACTGACAATAAACCAGATTGGTGGCGCCGAAGATGGCGCGCAGGATTTCAGCCGGCGGATCGGAACCCCCAACCGCCAGGGGCGCCAGCCCGCCCAATGCATAGTCCTGTTGATTCACGACGATGGGGTTGAGAAAGGGCGACATGATGATCGCACGTTTCCAGACGAGTCCGGGCGGATTGGTTGCCCATTGAAAATTGCCTTCGCCATTGGTGGCGAGCCAGGGATTGGCGTTTTGCATGAGGCGGGCGGCCAGTTGCGAGAGCTGGTTGCTGGCCGCCGGCAGCGGTGCGGCAAAATAGCTCTGGAAGGGAGCGCCAGCCTGCTGCACCCAGAAATATAACTGGTTGGGCGGCGGAGTGAGCTGGAGCTTCCGCCACGCGGGCCAGGCCGCCAGCCACGGAGCCAGGCCGCGCACGGCAGTGAAACCTATCAACGGCTGGTGAACAAGATTGGTGGGAATCTCCCAAGGCGACAGTTGCAAATCCAGCGGGCGGGAAAAATTGAAATTCCCACGGGTGACAACATTGCCACCCTCGCCCAAGGCGGTAATGTAAAGGCGGGTGTTGAAAAACAAGGATGGAAAATCGAGGATGGAGAATGGATTCGTCGCGCCGGACAGTTGAGGATTGAAAGTTGGAAGGTGGGCAGCGAGCTGCGGCAGGTCAAGATTGGCTTCAAGCCAGAAGTTGGTGGCGGATGGCGCGCGATTGCGGGCGATTTGCCCGGCGAATTCAGACAGCAAATTGGTTTCCTGCCCCCAGCCCACCAGGGTCCACAGGCCGATGTGAGAAAATTCGATCCGCTGCGGCGGGTGCGATTGTTGGAGAACCCAGCCGTTCCCGGCTGGAACCGGGTGGACACCGGTCAAGGTTTCCAACGCGGCGGCAAGATTCGTCCGCCACAACCGGTCACGGTCAGCGGGCAGACGGAGAGCGAGAAAAAGTTGAGAGTTGAGGGTTGAAGGTTGAGAGCCGGTGGGGGCGTAAACTTCCAGATAGGATTCCATTGATACAAGATCGTCCAGGAGCGGACGGAGCAGCGCGCTGGCGGCATTGGTCGCGCCGTTGGCGGGCCAGCGGGAAAATTTGTCGAGGGTCTGCGCCACCAGCGAGGCGGTTTGCGGCAGCCGCCACACGCTCATGAAACGGGCGGAGTTGGTATCGGCGCTGATTTGTTCCAGGCCCAGCCAATGCACACGTGCCAGGATTTCAGTCGCCGGAGCAGCGGACAACCGCTGACCCGTCAACCCGGACACCAGCAGAAGCAACTCCAATAAAACAACAATACGACGGCAGTTCATAAGGAAAAAGATTTTAAGCAAAAGACGCGGAAATTTCAACAGGAAGAAATCCTATTGCCCAACCCCAATTCCGGTTCTGACGTATCCCGTGCTTCCTTCGTTTCGTACAAGGAGGGACT
>JBEKIA010000391.1:0-2021 GCA_050011995.1 Verrucomicrobiota bacterium | reverse complement strand
ACTAATTGGACAAATCCCCAACGCTGCTCCTGGTCGGAGTTCTTTTTCCAAGGCATTTGTGCCGCAAAGTGTAACCCATGCGGTGGTCACCCTCTGTAACCCATGCGGTGGTCACATGCCCTGCGCAGAAATTCCGGCGCCGGACTTGGAACAGGATACCCCGAAATTGGCGGCGCGCATACGACAGGGGAAGCGCGGCCGCTACCATTTGCACAAGAGGGGCGACGTTCGGTAAATGCTGGCAAAAGTCCATTCCCGGCTGGGACGATGATAATCCGGCGCTCCGAATCGTTCGATACTGATTCAAATTCAGCCATTGTCCTTGAACTGTGGATGTTGCTGCAATTTCTCCCAGGTGACCGGGGTGAGCGGGGCCTGGCGATAGACCGGCTCCCGCAGCGGCTCGGCGCTCCGGGAGCGGCGCGCGCGCCGAAGCCAGACGCGGGGAAGCGGCCGGTCGAGCAAGGCCAGGTTGTTGGCGGCGAGGGTGGTTTCCTCCTTTTCGCCGGTGGCGTGGCCGATGCCGACGAAAAACCCGGCCAGGAGAAGGGTCACACGCAACAGGGTGCTGCGGGAATAGGTGGGCATGGCGCAGGGACGCCGCGGATCGAGCCAGCGATATAAATCCGCAAAAAACGGCGCGCTCCACATCGCCGGATTTTTTGCCGGCGAGAACGCGTCAAACAGGATGGCGTGCGGGGCGGGCGCGGACGGGGTGCCGCGCAGGAAACCGGGAAAGTCGCCCAGTTGCAATTCCCAGAGGGCGGGTTGCGCGCCGTTGCGGAAGGCGGCGCGGCCGTGATTCAAAAGATCCTGCGCCGGTCCGCGATAAGGCTCCACGTAGCCCAGTTCGGCGGCGTGTTCCAGGGCAAAACGCAACGCTTCGGTGGTGCGGTCAAAGCTGACCACGCGAAGCGGGCAGGCCAAGTCCGCCGTCGCGCGGAAGACGGAGAGCACGTTGCCGCCCGCTCCCAAGCCGACGTCCCAGATGACGAATGGGTCGGCGTGAGATTGCAGGCGCTGCCGGAGCTTCAACTGTTGGATGTAGAGCGCCTGCGCCTCGGCCACCGGCCCGACGACGGGATGGAAGGTTTCTTTTTCCGCCAGGGAATGAACGCTGAAGGTCCCGTTGGCGAGGCGGACCAGTTTGTAATTGGCGTTGGGCATGGCGCTGCAGCCCATTGTTGATCCGAAATCGCAAATCCGAAATCCAAAACTGCGGCCTGCGAAGGCATTCCACTTTTTTGGGTGGTTTTTTCCCAATCTTAATCCTAATCTTAATCTCTCGGAGAAGGCGGGGCAGGATTAAGATCAAGATTAAGATTACGAGGGGAAACCCAAAAAAGTGAAATGCACCCGCCTGCGAAGATTCAGACGATTTGTTCTTTTGTTTGGGGCGGGGCAATGGCAGGATGCGGGCATGGATCCGTTACTCAAACTTTTGCAGGAGAATGCCGCCATCAAACCCGGGCAGTTGGCCAAAATGCTCAACCAGCCCGAAGCCGAGGTGGCCGCCAAAATCAAGGAGTACGAAAGCAGCCAGGTGATCCTGGGCTATCGCGCCATCCTGAACGATGAAAAAATCAGCGGCGACTTCGTGCGCGCCGCCATCGAGGTGAAGATCACGCCGGAGCGGGGCGGCGGTTTTGACCGGCTGGCGGAGCGGATCGCCAAACACAGCGAGGTGCGGTCGTGTTACTTAATGTCGGGCGGCTACGATTTGCTGGTGGTGGTGGAAGGGGCCAATTTGCGGGAGGTGGCGTCGTTTGTTTCGCAGAAATTGTCCACCATCCAGGGAGTCATTTCCACCGCCACGCATTTCATGCTCAGGATTTACAAGGAGCAGGGGATGCTGTCCTGCGGCAAGGAGCACGAGGAGCGCCTGGCCGTCACGCCCTGACGGAGCCAAAGCGTATCGCGTCAATCATAACGGCGAAAGGTAGGGCGAGACTCTGTCGAGCCGTGACTTTTTCAGAGCAAATCGAGTTTCGGCTCGACGGAGGGCATGTGACCACCGCATG
>JBEKIA010000390.1:0-2043 GCA_050011995.1 Verrucomicrobiota bacterium | reverse complement strand
TGCGGTTTGCGCGACGGGTTGCCGCAAGTAATTCGCGGTGATGACGTTCCTTCTGTTCCTTGGCTTCTTCCGCCGCTTTCTTTGCCTCGCGCCTGGCCCGCTCATCAATCAAGGCCCGGTATCCGGGGTTTGACGCCTCCATCGTATCAATCTGTTTTGCAAGCCGCTCATCCGGCCAAGTTGGAATTGGGTCGTTCATGCCCGCAATTTTGTGCCCCTCCCGCCCCGGGTCAAGCGCCAGTTCGATCCGGCCCATCCAAATTCAACACCAAGAGCTTCCGAAAGGACGCGTCCTGCCAAACGGCAAAACGACAAAAAGCAAGAAAACATGTTTTTCTGCTTGCCCCCAAGCCCTTTCGGTTTTATGCTAAAATGTCCCTGGTTTGCGTCCCTGAAAACATTAGCTGCGGATCTCAAAGAACATTGGGTCGGGAAAACACAATGCCTGCGTAATTGTCAAAAACTTATGAAACCAATTAACAACTGCTGCGTTGCGATCTTGGCGGGCCTCCTAACGATGACTGCGAGTGCTGCTCAAACCGTGGTGAACTTTGACCTGGCCAGCATCACCGCCTTCACCGATGTGACGTCGCAGTACGCCGCCCAGGGGGTGACGTTTTACGGCCTGACCGCCGCCGGCGCCCAGGTCAACATCGAAGCGGCCAACGACAGCGTCTTTGGCGATATTGACGCCTTTTCCCCGCCCAACGTCCTGTCGGACTATTACGGGGGCAGCTCCGCCAACCGGGCCCAGACCATGGTGATCGTCTTCAGCACTCCGGCCAGCGGCATCAGTTTTGAATACAACCCCGCCGGTGCGGCCGGCTCCTCGACCGTCTTTCAGGCCTACAACTCGTCGGGCGCGCTGTTGGGCAGTTTTTCCGACCCCAATGCGACGGGCGACGGGGTTTGGTATCTGGAGACGATTCCCTACGCCAACGTGGCCAAGGTTGAAATCCAAGCCCCGTCTGCGGGTTGGGGCCACTACATTGACAACCTTACCTTCAGTCTCGGCAGTGCCTTGCAGTTGAGCAGCATCAAACTGTCCGGCACAAGTGTGGTCCTCAACGGGATCAATGGGCAGGCCGGCGCGACCTACTATGTGCTCATGAGCGTGAACCCCGTGCTGCCCTTGAACCAGTGGACGCCCGTCGCGACCAATGTCTTGAGCGCCGCTGGGAATTTCACGATTACCGTCCCCAACACGGTGAGCCGGACCATTCCGCACCGGTATTACACTCTTGAAATGCAATGAGTCGGAGGCCAACGATGGCTTCGCCGCCAGTTGACCCTCCAAAATGTCGGCCCTAAGAAGATTTGAACGCCGAGGCCAGATATGCTTGCTCCTGGTTGGTCTTTTCCTCCGCGGTCTCCATGGCGATGAATTCGTTGGTCAACTGCGTCTGATAGGCCTGGACTTGGGTTTCGATATTGCTGATCTGCGTGGTCATGCCTTTGGACTCGCTGGTGAGGGTCGATTGTTCGTTGACCAGCGTGCCGTTGGCGCCAATCGTATTATTGAGCAGTGAATTGAATTGCACCGCCAGCCCGTTGGCGGGGTTGCTGAACAGGGCCGCGACACCCGCCAGATTGTTGTTCAGTGCCGAATCCAGGCCGGTCGTGTCCGTGGTCGAAAGAGAGTCATTCTGGCCGTTGGAGGCGAAGCCCAGGTCGTTGAGCGACGCCACCGTGCCGGAGAGGCCGCTTACGGTCGAGGCGGCCAGGTTGAGCAAATGAGTATTGAGATCCTCGGCCACCTGGTCGCCCGTCAGCGGGCCGGGGGTGACATTGCCGCTCGAATCCGTGGTAGTGGCGGTTTGCGCGTCGATCGTGGATTGCGCCGAGTTGTAGTCGGTAACGAACTTCGTAATGGCGCTGGCGATCGTGCTGGTATCCGGGGCCACGGTCACTGTGAAATCACCCTTGGCCAAAGGGGTCACGCTCAGGCCGGCCACACCGGAGGTGTCCTCCGCAATCGTGTTGGTTTGGCTGGAGAGTGGGACGCTGTTATTGATGGTGTAGAGCAGGTTTTTGCCCCGGACC
>JBEKIA010000389.1:0-2050 GCA_050011995.1 Verrucomicrobiota bacterium | reverse complement strand
AACAATTGCGGGCCCTGGCGCCGGACGTGATCGTGATTATTGCGTATGGGCAGATTATTCCCGCGCGATTGTTGTCCATTCCGGAATTTGGCTGGATCAACCTGCACGCTTCCCTGCTGCCGAAATACCGCGGCGCGGCGCCCATCCACTGGGCGATCGCGAATGGAGAAACACGAACCGGAAATACGACGATGAGGATTGATGCGGGGATGGACACGGGAGAGATTCTGCTGCAACAGGAGTTGGGGATTGGGCCGGATGAAACGGCGCCGGAATTGGCGGCGCGGTTGGCGGAGGCGGGCGCACCGCTTATGGCAGCGACCTTGCGCGGGTTGGTGGCGGGCACACTGAACGGGCAAGCGCAGAACAACGCTGCGGCAAGCCTTGCGCCGATTTTGAAGCGGGAGGACGGACGGATTGATTGGACACGATCGGCACAGGAGATTTACTGCCGCATGCGGGGATTTGCGCCGTGGCCGGGGGCGTACACGGAGTTTCGGGGGCAGAGTTGCCACGTTCGGGGCAAACCGGTGTCAAAGGGAAAGGCTGGTGGTGCGCCTGGGACTCTGGTGGTGTCCGGCGAAAGCTTGCAGGTGATCTGCGGGCAAGGCAGCTTATTGGAGCTAACATCCGTCAAACTAGAAGGACGCAAACAAGTAACTGCTGGCGAGTTCGCGCGTGGCGCGCGATTGCAAGCGGGTGAACGATTGGGCAAAGTGTAATTTGCGGAACCTCCGCCACTCAGTCATACTCACAAATTACGCCATCGATGAAAATCATCCACGGTATCCCGGGAGTAAAACCTTCATGAAAAGCTTGCGTGTTGCAAGGCGAGAGCCGCGAAGTATGAGTTTATGCATGGCCATGGCTGGCGGTGAAGCGGTGCGGCTGCGATGGCGGCAGGGGGCCGCCTGGCTGCTGGCGGCGCAGCTTGTGTGCGTGGCACCGGGCGCGGTTGCCAGTGCGACGGACAAAGCTCCCGCGAACGCGAGCGCCGCGGCTGCGGCCGATCCCTTGCTGGCGACCATGAAGGGAGAACTGGACCGAGCGAAGACCGACCTGGCCAAGAGCGACACGCCTCCCTATTACATCAGCTATACCGCCTATGATCAGGACCAAATCGTGATTGCGGGAGCCTACGGCGGGCTTTTGACCAATACTGCCGCGAAGCGCCGTTCGGTGGACGTCACCATGCGCGTGGGCAGCCCGGAACTGGACAATACGCACGGCCAGAGCCGACAAAGCGGCATGACTTCGGGATCGTTGCCACTGGGAAATGATGCTGACGCCACGGCTCGTATCCTGTGGGAGCAAACCGATCGCGAGTACAAGCGCGCGGCGCCGGCGTACCTTAACGTAAAGACAAGTACCGCAGTGCGCGCGGAAGAAGAGGACAAGTCGCCGGACTTTTCGAAGGAAAATCCGAAGGTGCACGTCGGAGAAAAACTGACGCCGCCAGCGCTGGACCGCGCGGCGTGGGAAGGCGAAATTCGCCGGCTATCCGGCGCGTTCCGCAAATATCCGGAAGTTTACTTCGCTACCGTGGTGTTGCAGGTGTCCGCGGCGAGTTCGCGGATGGTTTCCAGCGAAGGCTCGATGATCACGCTTCCGAGCGCGTCCACGCGGCTGGTGATGGAGGCTCAAACGCGTGCGGATGACGGGATGGACCTGTTGCGCGTGGAGACGTTCCAGGCGCCGTCAGCGAAGGGCTTGCCGAGCGAGGCGGAACTGAACGCGAAAATTGAAAAGATGGCTGTGGACTTGAAGGCGCTGCGGACGGCTCCGGTGGCGGAACCTTACGCGGGTCCGGCGCTGCTCAGCGGGCGCGCCGCAGCTGTGTTCTTCCATGAAGTTCTGGGGCATCGACTGGAAGGCCACCGGCAACGGGACGAAGAAGAAGGACAGACGTTCACGAAAAAAGTGGGGCAGGAAGTTTTGCCGACGTTCCTGAGTGTGGCGGACGATCCGACGATCACGGAACTGGACGGCGTGAAGCTTGCGGGCTCGTACGAATACGACAACGAAGGCGTGCCAGCACAACGGGTGGAAG
>JBEKIA010000388.1:0-2062 GCA_050011995.1 Verrucomicrobiota bacterium | reverse complement strand
GCGGAATTCCATTTCGAAAAACGCAAGATAATTCCCCTGGGGTCGAACGGTCATGACACTGCGCCACTGTTGGTCAACATGGTGTCCCAGAAAGAAGTTATTTGCCTGATTGAAACACCCCTCGCAATCTCGGCCTTTGCCGTTATTCTTGCCGTCATTCCGGGCCGCAAAGTCGCAATTTGCGCCGCTCGCCTTTTTTAGGCGCGCTCGAATTGCCACGTCACGACCGATTAGATTGAAGTCCAAAGTGATTGTATCCAGCCGCAGACAGCCGTCTTGAATGCTCACCTTGCCCGAGGCAAGGTCCGCGGCTGGCGGGGAACAGCCGTACAATCGCTTTCCGTCAAATAGAACAATCCAGCCGTCGGCGCCCGGTTTCGGCACTTGCGAAGAAATCCAACCGGGTTCATGCGAAGCGGCCGGGTTTGGCACAGTTCCCCGCGAAGGCGGTTGTGCCGCAGGCGTGGCTGGCGACGAACTGGCGATCAGATCCTTCAACTGCTTCAGAACGGCGATCTGGTCCTCCGGAATGTTGCCGGAAGGGTCGGGACCGACATTCAGAACAAAGGCCTTTCCAGCAGCCTGAGCTTGTTGGTAAGCGTTGAGCAGTTTCTGCGCCGGATTGAGCTGCGCGTTTGCCGACCACATCCAACTGGGGATGACGGTGTCGTCGGAGTGATGCGGCCCGGACATTCCGTCGGAAGCCCACACGGCGCACGGCGGGTTCAGACGTTCAACAATCTGGCTCAATTCGTCGAATTGGGCGGGCGAGAGACGCGTGGAAGCGTCCAGGATCAATATGCGCAAATCTGGATATTTGGTGTTCAGTTCGGTGATGTGTTGTTTGATGACATTGAAATACGGCGGCATTACCGCGCCCTTGAACTTCGGGGAACCCTCGTTATACGCGTCAGGAATGGAATAATGAAAGCCGGGCACAAGGTGCTCCGCTTTGCAGGCGGCAATGTAATCCGCCAGAATGTCTCCCTTGTACGGGCTGTGGGCGATGTCGTAAGCGCAGTCCTTGCTGTCCCACATACAGAAACCAGTTCCATCATGCTTGGCGGTCAACACCGCGAAAGTCATGCCCGCTTCCTTGGCAACGCGCGCCCACGCTTTCACATTGACGCCGGGCGGCGCGAAACGTTCCACCGGCAATTGCCCTTTTTCTCCGGCGTGGCGGAACGTGTCCATGCCGAAGTGGATGTAGAGTCCATATTTCAACTCGGGCGCATCAGCGGCGCGGGTGTCAAACGGGGTGACCGGCACTGCCGCCGATTCAGACGTTTGATCCAGAGCCTTGGCCGCCACGGGAGAGTTGGAACGATCGCCGCGGCGTGTGCCTTTGCCCAGCCAAAATGCCCCGCCCAACACCAGCAACATTATCCCAACTGCCGCCAGCGTCCGTCCATGGCCCGACAGAAGGGATCCTTTGCCCGCCTCCAACCTTCTTGGCCGAATCGGCGGCGTCCCATCAACCGCTGGCGTCGAGTGGCCCTCTTCCGCCAGTTGGCCCGCCACTCCCGACGAACTGGCCGGCGTGTCGGGAAAGAGCGCCGCCGCCAGACTTTCCGCCGTGGGTTTGGCCTCCAACTCCAACCCAATCCACTCCGCCACCGCCCGCGCGCTCTGCGGCCGTTGCCCCGGCTCCTTCGCCAAACAGGCCATGATGAGCGCCCCCGCCTCCGGCGGAATGTCGTTCGCCATTCCCAGCTCGGCCAGCCGGTCCTCCATCGGCTCCGGCGCTTGGTGCAGGACTTGGTGGGTGATGTCTCCAGTGTGAAACGGCGGCTTGCCTGTCAACAATTCGTAGAGCGTCGCCCCCAGCGCATAAATGTCGTCCGCCGCCTGCGGCCGCTGGCCCGTCACTTGCTGCGGACTCATGTAGGGCAGCGTCCCGCTGGTCGAGTGCCGCATGGAAATGCGGCTCATCGAATCGCTCGCCACCGCCGCAATCCCAAAATCCGCCAGCTTCAACCGCCCCCGGCTGTCCACCATCAGGTTGGCCGGCTTCAAGTCCCGGTGGATGACCTTCTCGCCGTGCGCGTACTCCAGCGCGGCG
>JBEKIA010000387.1:0-2074 GCA_050011995.1 Verrucomicrobiota bacterium | reverse complement strand
CTTCGGACACATCAGCTACATCAAAGGCGGCATCGCCTTCGCCGACGCGCTGAACACCGTCAGCCCCACCTACGCCCGCGAAATCCAGACGCCCGAGTACGGTTTCGGTCTGGATGGCGCGCTACGCGCGCGCGCGGGCGCGCTCAGCGGGATACTCAATGGCGTCGATTACCGGCAATGGAGCCCGGAAATCGACAGCTATCTGCCGGCGCGCTATTCGGCCGATGACCTGGCCGGCAAGCGCGTTTGCAAGCAGCACCTGATCGAGGAGTTCGGGCTGCCGCAGACCGCCATGGATCGGCCGCTCATCGGCATCGTCTCGCGTTTCACCCGCCAAAAGGGCACCGACATCCTGGCCGAAGTGGCCGGCCAGATGGTGGCGGACGACCTCTACCTGGTGGCGCTCGGGTCGGGCGAGCCGGAATACGAGGCCTTTTTCAGCCAGATGGCCCAAATGCATCCCGGCCGGATCGCCGTGCGGATGGGCTTCGACAACGGGCTGGCGCACCGCATCGAAGCCGGCGCCGACATGTTCGTAATGCCCAGCCGCTACGAGCCTTGCGGCCTGAACCAGATCTACAGCCTGCGCTACGGCACCGTCCCGGTGGTTCGCGCGACCGGCGGGCTCGATGATACCATCGATGAAGGCACGGGATTCAAATTCCAGGAGTACTCCGGGCAGGCACTGCTGGGCGCGGTCCGGGCGGCGGTTGGGGCCTTTTCGGATGGAACTTCCTGGCAGGAAAGGATGCGCCGGGGGATGCAAAAGGACTTCTCCTGGAAGGCGTCGGCCACGCTGTATTCGGCCCTTTACGGGCGGCTTTTAGGCCGCGATTGAATCTTTTTGCGGGAATGCGATTCTAATTACCTTAGGAGACGAAATGGCAGGTCAGAATACATTAACCTTTACCGATGCAGCGTTTGACCAGGAGGTACTCCGGTCGGACGTACCGGTTCTGGTGGATTTTTGGGCCGAATGGTGCGGCCCCTGCCGGCAGATGGGGCCCACCATCGACGTGGTGGCTTCCGAATACGCCGGCAAAGTGAAGGTCGGCAAGGTGGACGTGGATGCCAACGGCAACACGGCCATGCGCTACAACGTGCGCGGCATCCCCACGCTGCTCTTGTTCAAGGGCGGCCAGGTGGTGGAGCAGCGCGTGGGCGCCATCGGCAAGTCCGATGTGAAGAAAATGATCGACGCTCACGTGTAAACGTACGATACAGCACTAAAGTTGGCGGCCGGGGCCCTGAAAAGGGTCCCGGCCTTTGTTTTTTGTGGTTGAAAACCACCAGCGGGTGGCTGAAATGAGTAGATAACCTGATAGCAACTTTGAGCATCTATATGGGTGGAACAATTAGGAGGAGGTGGCAATATGGAACGCCACTCGAAAAGATTCGGATTCCGACAGGTTTTATCGCTTAGCTGTGTTTTACTGATGGCCGGGATGGGCACGGTCGCGCTGGCGCAAACGCCCGCAACACCGCCCCCGGCGCGGGCCCAAGCGCCGACTTTGGCCCCGCAGCAACTGGAGAACCTGGTAGCGCCCATCGCGCTGTATCCCGACCCGCTGCTCGGCCAGGTGCTGGCCGCCAGCACCTACCCGGTGGAACTGGTGGAAGCGCAACAGTGGCTGCAGGCCAACGGCAATCTGCAGGGCCAGCAATTGACTGACGCCGCGCGGCAGCAGACTTGGGACGCCAGTATCCAGGCCTTGGTGGCCATGCCGGACGTGTTGGCGAAGCTCAACCAGAACATCCAGTGGACTACCGATTTAGGCAACGCTTTCCTGGCCCAGCCGGCCGATGTGATGGCCGCGGTGCAGCGCCTGCGCGGGCGCGCCCAGGCCAACGGACGGTTGCAATCCAACCAGCAGGAAACCGTGACCACGCAGACCCAGAACGGCCAGCAGGCGATTGAAATTCAGCCGGCCGATCCGCAGGTGATCTACGTGCCGGCTTACGACCCCTCCTACGTTTGGGGTGCTCCGGCGTGGGGCGCGTATCCTCCGCTGTATTACCCCTCCTACGGATTCGGCTGGTACCCCGGGATTAACCTCGGCCTCTGCTTCGGCGG
>JBEKIA010000386.1:0-2077 GCA_050011995.1 Verrucomicrobiota bacterium | reverse complement strand
CGACCTTCACCGTCGCGGCCATCGGCGACCAGCCATTTTCCTACCAATGGCGCCTCAACGGAACCAATTTGGCCAACGGCAGCAATCTCTCGGGCGCGACCACCGCCGCCTTGACGCTAAACAGCGTCTGGACCACGAACACGGGAACCTATTCCGTGCGCGTGAACAACGACCTCGGCTCGACCTATAGCACGGGGGCGGTGCTGGCCCTCGTGCCGGTCTCGGTGTCCGGGCTGGCGCTCAACACCCTGTACTCTTTCCCCACCAACGACCTCGCCGGCGATAGTCCTTATGGCCCGCTGGCCAAGGGCCGGGATGGCAGGCTCTACGGCACCACGTTGGAGGGAGGGACGAATTCCTATGGCACGGTGTTCAGAATCAGCACCAACGGCGCGTTCAATACCCTCTTTTCGTTCAACTACACGGATGGCGGTTTCATCTACGCCGGCTTGGCGTTGGGGGCCGACGGCGCGTTTTACGGCGCGGCCTTCGAAGGCGGGGCCGATGGTGATGGCACGGTGTTCCGCGTGACCACCAATGGAGCCCTGACCACGCTGTTTGCGTACAACGAAGGCGATGGAGAGCTGCCGGTCGCCGGACTGACCCTGGGCAGCGATGGAAACTTCTACGGCACGACGCTGGAAGGCGGCGCCTACGGTTACGGCACGGTATTCAAAACCACATCCGGCGGCGCGCGAACCACGCTGGTATCGTTCGATTACAGCGACGGAGCGTTTCCTTCCGCCGTGCTGGCGCAGGGGGCGGACGGCAATTTCTACGGCACGACGGAATACGGGGGCACGAGTGGCGGGGCGGGAACGGTATTCCGCATCACGCCCGCGGGAGTGCTGACCACCCTTTACTCATTCTCTGGCGGCAACGATGGCGCGGGTCCCATCCCTGGTTTGGCCCAAGGGGCCGACGGCAACTTCTACGGCGCCACCATTGACGGCGGGTCGAACGGCGGTTTTGGAACGGTGTTCGAGATAACGCCGGCGGGGGTATTCACCAGTCTCTACTCGTTCAGCGGGACCAATGACGGCGCCAATCCCTGGGGTGGGCTGGTGCAAAGCACGGATGGCAATCTCTACGGCACCACCCAGGGCGGTGGGGCCTATGGTGACGGCACAGTATTTCGCATCGCGCCCAACGGCCCGCTGACCACGGTGGCGACCTTCGATGGCTATGAAGGCGCGGCACCCTCCGCCACCTTGACACAGGGGGCGGATGGCAACCTCTATGGCACCACCGCCGGCGGAGGGGCAGGCAGCTATGGCACGGTCTTTCAACTCAGCATCAATGGCCCGTTGCAAATTACTTCCCAGCCCCAGGACCAGGCGGTCTTTCTTGGTGGGACCGCGCTCTTCAACGTGGCCACCTTCGGCGGTCTGCCCGTGACCTATCAGTGGCAGCAGGACGGAGTCAACTTGACCAACGGCGCCAACGTCTCCGGCTCCGCCACGGCGACTCTGCGGATCACCAATGTCATCGCTGCCAACGCCGCCCTCTATTCTGTGATCGTCAGCAACGCCTACGGGGCGGTGGCCAGTGATGCTGCTTTCCTCGAAATCCTGGTGTCCCCGCCGCAAATCACCGGCCAGCCGGCCAGCCAAACGCTGCTGGTGGGCGAAACGGCCACCTTCAGCGTGCAAGCCACCGGCGACGTGCCGTTGTCGTATCAATGGCTGGAGCACGGAACCAATTTGACGGATGGCGGCCAGATTTCCGGCTCGGCCACGAGCACCTTGACCATCGGCAATTTGACGACCGCGAACGCCGGGGCTTATTCCGTGATGGTGCGCAACTCGATCGCCTCAGTGCTCAGCGCGCCGGCGACGCTGGCGGTCTTTCCGGTTTCCCCACCCTTTGTGGCTCTGACCACCGTCCATTTGTTTACCGACGGCAGCGACGGCGCTTTCCCGTCCGCGGGCTTGATGCAAGCCAAAGACAATTATTTGTACGGCACGGCCTCCGGCGGCGGGACCTATTACTCTGGCGCTATCTTTCGGATCGCTCCGGGGGGCACGTCGGTCACTCCGCTCTACTCGTTCACAAACGGAAACGACGGCGCAAACCC
>JBEKIA010000385.1:0-2079 GCA_050011995.1 Verrucomicrobiota bacterium | reverse complement strand
GGGCGCCTTCTTCTTTATTTCCCAGGGTGCGGTGGTCATCAAAGCCCACGTAGACGCCGCACGTCAGTGAGGGCGTGAATCCCAGGAACCAGGCGTCGGTAAAATCATTGGTGGTTCCGGTTTTCCCCGCCACGGGGTGCTGGGCGGCAAACGCCTTTCCGGAAATGGCGGTGCCGGAATTGAAGACCTCGCGCAACATGGAAACCATCAGGCGCGCGGTGGAAGCGGGGATGACGTCGGTCACCTCCGCGGGGAAGTCATCGATCAGCCGGCCATCGTAATTGGTCACTCGCGTCACCATGCGTGGGGCGATATGGACCCCGTCGTTGGGAAACGTAGTGAAGGCCGAAGTGTGCTCGAGAAGCGTCAGGTCCGACGCGCCCAGCGCCAGCGGCAGATTGGGGACCAGCCGGGAAGTAATCCCGAATTTACGGCAGAGCTTGATGACCTTGTCCACTCCGATGCGGGCCAGCGTGCGGACGGCGGGAACGTTGCGGGACTCCGCCAGGGCGTGCAGCACGGTGATGCTTCCCTCAAACTTTTCGTCATAATTGTGAGGCGCCCAAACCCCTGAGGAAGTGTAAAAGCTCACGGGTGCATCCATGACCCTGTCAAAGGGAGATGTCCCGTCCAGCAAGGCTTGCGAGTACACATAAACCTTGAAGGACGATCCCACTTGGCGCTCCGCCTGGACGACCCGGTTATACTTGCTGTCGGTCCAGTTGTATCCTCCCACCATCGCCTTGATCTCACCGGTGGCGTTATCAATGGCGAGCAGGGCGCCCTGCACATCGGGTTCTTGATCCAGGGTCGCCTTGGCCGTACTTCCCTTGACCTCCTTGATCAGAAAAAGGTCAACATCTCCGAGAGAGAACACTTCGCCGGCTGGAGTTTTTTTCGTCCAGGCAAAGTCGGACGGCGCAAGGCGCGCCGTCACCTCGCCGAAGCGCACATCGGCGTGATCGTCTTTCACGTCCATCACCAGACCGTGAATCAATTCACCGGCCTTGGGAAGATTCTTCCAGTCCGCATCAACGTAGGTTTCGAGACCGACGGGCGGGCCGTCGGCCGTCACCGTTGGGGTACGCAGAATATTTTTTTCCGGCCCCCGCCAACCGCGCCGCTTGTCGTCATCGCGCAAGCCCTTCTCCAGTGTGGCTTCCGCCAGTTGCTGGCTTTTGATGTTTAGCGTGGTGTAAACGCGCAAGCCTTTTTCGCGTACGGTGTCCGGGCCGTATTTCTTCTCCAGGAACTGCCGGATTTCCTCCACAAAGTAGGGAGCAACTGTGTAATTCCAGCGTTGGATGTTCAAGCCGAGAGGTGCCGCCGTGGCGTCGTGAAGCTGGTAGGAACTTAATTTCCCCGTCTCAAACATGGCGCGCAACACCTGATCGCGCCGCCGTCGCGCTGCGTCCGGATGCACAATCGGGGAGTAAGCCGTGGGCGAGCGCGGAATCCCCGCCAGCGTCGCGGCCTCCGCCGGGGTCAATTCATTCAAATGCTTGCCGAAATAAAATTGCGCCGCGGCCTCAAACCCGAAGTTTCCGTGCCCCAAATCCACCTGGTTCGCGTACATAGTGAAAATCTGCGACTTGGTAAAGTAGCGCTCAATCTGAATGGCCAGCAGCATCTCCTGAAATTTTCTGCGGAAACTCTTGTCGGGGGTGAGGAAGAGCATCTTGCTGAGCTGCTGGGTCAAGGTGCTGGCGCCCTGACTTTTGCGCCATTGCAACAGGTCTTTGCAGGCAGCGCGGATAATGCCGAGAGTATCCACTCCCCAGTGGCTCTCAAAGTGCCGGTCCTCAATGGCAACCACCGCGTTGCGGAGGACGGGAGGAATCTGGCTGTAGGTCACGATGACGCGGTGCTCCAGGGCGAAACTGCCGATGCCCGTGCCGTCGTCCGCGTAGACTTCCGTCATCACATCGGGGCGATAATCCTCCAACCCGCGCACCTTGGGAAGGTCGGAAGAGTAAACAAACACCAATCCCCCGAGTGCGCCCACTCCGGCGGAGAGAAGGAGCAGAATCAGGAATACAAACTGGCCAAAGATCTTCCGGCTGCGCACGCCAGGCGTAG
>JBEKIA010000384.1:0-2084 GCA_050011995.1 Verrucomicrobiota bacterium | reverse complement strand
AAGGTCCTGGCAGCCGCATTGACCGTTACAAGCTGCTTCAAAAAATTGGCGAAGGCGGCTGCGGGGTGGTGTATATGGCCGAACAGGACAAGCCGGTCCATCGCCGCGTCGCGCTCAAGATCATCAAGCTCGGCATGGACACCAAAAACGTCATTGCCCGCTTCGAAGCCGAGCGGCAGGCGCTGGCCATGATGGACCATCCGAACATCGCCCGGGTGCTGGACGCGGGCGCGACGGAAACCGGGCGGCCTTACTTCGTCATGGAACTGGTGCGTGGCATCAAAATCACCGACTATTGCGACCAGAACCACCTTGACACTCGCCAGCGGCTGGATTTGTTCGTTCAGGTTTGTCACGCAATCCAACATGCGCATCAAAAAGGAGTCATTCACCGCGACATCAAGCCGTCAAACATTCTGGTCACGCTGCATGACGGCGTGCCGGTACCGAAGGTGATTGATTTCGGCATCGCGAAGGCCATCGAGGGCAAATTGACCGACCAAACCCTCTTCACCGCCTACGAACAGGTCATTGGCACGCCAGCCTACATGAGTCCGGAGCAGGCGGAGATGAGCGGCCTGGACATCGACACGCGCAGTGACATTTACAGCCTGGGCGTGCTGCTGTATGAACTGCTGACCGGGCGCACGCCGTTTGATCCCAAAAAACTGCTTCAATCCGGCCTGGATGAAATGCGCCGCACGCTGCGGGAAAAGGAGCCGCAGCGGCCTTCGATCATGCTCACCACGCTTCAGGGGAAGGAATCGAGGACGATCGCTGAACAGCATCAGGCAGAATTCCCCAAACTGGTCTCGCTCTTGCGCGGCGACCTGGATTGGGTCGTGATGAAGGCGCTGGAGAAAGACCGCCGGCGGCGTTACGAAACGGCCAATGGACTGGCGATGGACATCAATCGCTATCTCAACAACGAGCCAGTCATTGCCCGCCCTCCCCGCCGGCTCTACCGTTTCCAAAAACTAGTTCGCCGGAATAAAATTGTCTTTGCCGCGGGTGCAGCCGTGGCAGCAGCGTTGATTATCGGGTTGGGAACGTCCACCTGGCTCTTTCTGATGGAAAGGGCCGCCCGCCAGCGAGCGGTGGCCGCCGAGCTGCAACAGTCCCGTTTACGCCAGGAAGCGGAACTGGCGCGGGCCAACGAGGCCGCGTTACGCCGGCAAGCCGAGGCGCGGGAAAAGATCATTCTTGCGGCCGTGCGGGTGAGCCAGGAGAATTTCGATGCAGCGGACAATCTGTTAAACAATCTTTCTCCGATCCAACCTTCGCTGGAAGGCGCGGCGGTGTTTCGTTCCGTCGGCGAATGGCACGCTTTGGAGGGGCGCTGGCAGCCGGCGGCCGACCGTTTTGCGGTGCTGTTGCAAATGAACAAGTTCGACGGGTGGGACCAGGCCTCTTTGGATTATCTCCGGCGCGGCCCCGGGTTGGTCGAACTCGGCGATGCGCGCGGCTACGATCATTTCCGTCAGGAAGCGATTGCCCGCTTTGCCGGCACGACAAATCCGGTGGCTGCGGAACGCGCCGTCAAAGTCAGCCTGCTTTTGCCGGCAGACAGGAAAACCATGGATGCCTTGGCGCCACTGACTGAAGTGGCCGCGAAAGCTTTCGCCAGCGTTGCCAACGATAATACGAATGCGGAAACGGTTTTTCAGGCCGCTTGGGGATCCATCTCTGTGGCCCTGATGGAGTACCGTCGAGGCAATTACGCCGGGGCCGGGGAATGGTGCCGCCGGTGTCTGGCTTATCCGGGGGACAATCCACCGCGGGTTGCCACTGCCCGGGTCATTCTTGCCATGTCCTGCCACCAACTTGGCCAGGCCCCGGAGGCTGCTTCGGAACTGGCCCAAGGCCGGGAAAGCATTCAAGACAAGTTCAATGATGGTTTGGACCCGGGCAGCGCCGTGCATGGGTTTTGGTTTGACTGGGTTTTTGCGCGCATCCTTTTGCACGAAGCCGCGGCGCTGATTGAGCCGACACCACCAGCCTTCCAACCCTCCAGCAGAACCACACCGCATGAGCCGCCGGATGGGCTTGTGGCAAAATCCCGGAATTAATCCTGCCGCTTCCGC
>JBEKIA010000383.1:0-2099 GCA_050011995.1 Verrucomicrobiota bacterium | reverse complement strand
ACGGCAACATCGGCCTGCTGGCGATGGCCAATAACAAGTTTGTCACCGCGCCCAACGGGGGCGCCGGTTCGCTTATCGCCCAGAGTACTTCCATCGGCCTCCAGGAATCCTTCACTCCGGGGTTGGTTTACTTTGTCCCACCGCCGGCGCCGGGCGGCCTGACGGCCAGTCCGGGCAATGCAGTAGTGTTCCTAAGTTGGACGGCCCCGTCATCCGCCACCGGCTATAATGTCAAATGCTCCACCACAAACGGCGGGCCTTACAGCATCGTTGGCACAAACCTGGGCGGTTTGAATTTCACCAACACCGGCCTGAGCAACGGGACAATCTATTTCTTCGTCGTTTCCGCCGTGAACACGGCGGGTGAAAGCACCAACTCAGCACAAGTGGCGGTCGCTCCCGAACTGAATTTGGCGGTTCGTTTTGAAGGAGACCTGATTGTGAACCTGCAATCCACGGATTTGAGTGCTGGATCCAACCTCTGGACCAATCGCACCAGCAACCCGCAAAGCGTGGGCAACTTCACCACTCTGGGCGGGGCCAACCTGAATGTGGTGGCGGTCTTGTGGAACGGGCAGACGGTCAACACCCTTTTTGTCAACTCGACCCCCAACAATTCCGTGCAATCGGCCTTGGCCAGCCCAAGCGAGATCGTCTCCAACTCCCCGGTGTCCGTCGAGGCGTGGCTTTTGGCGGTCAGTGTCAGCCCCAAGCGGGCCATCGTCAATTATGGCTGGCAGGGAGGTCCGGGCGCGCCGGTGGAAGACCGGGAATTCAGCTATGATACCGGCGGTTCGGGGGTCATTTCCGGTGACTTTGGCAACCTGGACACGGCGTGGGCGACCACCCCCAACACCAACGTCTGGCATTATGTGGCATACACCTGGGATGGCAGCGCCATCACCGGGTATCTGGACGGCCTGCGCAATGTGCAAAGAAACGTGGGTGCCATCTGCAAGACGGTGCCGACGTTCGTGCAGATTGGCTCAGGCATCGGGGGCACGGGCGTCAACGGGGGCAATGACGTGGCCGACGACTATATTGCCTGCGCGCGGGTGGAGAGCGGGGTCTTGACGGCCGGGGAAGTGGCGGCCAACTATGCGGTGGGGCCATTGGGGACGCCGGTCGCCAGCACGCCGGCGGGACTTGCGGCCGTAGCTGGGGATGGCGGGGTGATTTTGACTTGGGACGCGTCCGGCAATGCCACCAATTACAATGTCAAAAGCTCCACCAATTACGGCGGGCCTTACAGCATTATTGCGTCGAATCTGACGGCTTTGAGTTTCACCAACACCGGTCTGGTTAACGGCAGAACCTATTATTTTGTGGTGTCCGCGACCAATTGGGCGGGGGAGAGCGCCAACTCCGTGCAAGTTGCCGCACAACCGGTGTCCCTGACATCACCTCAACTCGATTTTGGGGTTAGCGGCGGCCAGATTCAGTTCAACTGGCCGCAAGACCATCTGAGTTGGAGGCTGCAAGCGCAATCCAACGGGCCGGGAGCCGGCCTGGGGACAAACTGGGTGACGGTATCCGGTTCGGCGGCGACGAATCAGATGACCATCCCGATCAGCCCGGCGGGAGGCAGCGCCTTTTACCGGTTAATTTACCCGTAGGAGAATTATGGAGATTTCGTTTATGCGCAAATCGGGAAGGTGGTTGAAAGGAACGTATCTGCCGGGGGTTGCAGTTTTGCTGATTGGTTTGGGAGTTCGGGCTTATGCCGCTGGCGCCGTTACCCCTTTTACGAGTTACGAGGCGGAGGCCGGAACGCTCGGCGGAGGGGCCAGTGCCGTTTCGTTGACTTCTGCTCCGACGACGCAGTACTCCAGCCCGGAACTTGAGGCATCGGGCCATGCATACGTTCGGCTCACGGGCACGGGGCAATATGTGCAGTGGACCAACAATACCGGACAGGGTATTACCGCGATAAACGTCAGGTATTGCATTCCGGATGCGGCGACGGGTGGAGGGATCACCTCCACCATTGACTTGTACGTGGATGGGGTGTTTCGCCAGGCCTTGAGCGTCAATTCGCAGCAGAATTATTGTTATGAAGGCACCAATTACAACGGGCAAGCCGACAAGAATCCGGCCGA
>JBEKIA010000382.1:0-2102 GCA_050011995.1 Verrucomicrobiota bacterium | reverse complement strand
GAAAAAATTCACTTCCGCTGTCCCCGCAGCCAGGGCGCAACTTCGTTGTGATCCATGATATCGTATGCAATCAAGGCATCTCCTTCGTGGATAAACACGACCCGCCATTGCCGTTGCACCCGGATTTCGTAGGAGCGCCTTGCCAGTTTGCGGAGTCCCATACCCCGGTGTTTATGCGGATCGCCAAAAGCGGCTGAGACTTCCGCAATGGCCTGGGAAACTCTGTCGCGCATGTCCGGTGGCAGTTTGTCCGCTGTTTTCCGGATCCTTTCACTGAGCAGGACGGAAATCACAGCTTGCCAGTGAAGGCTTTCAGCTTGCCGGCTTTGCGCGCCGCCCGGATTTCAGCCAGGGCGGCCTCTTCCGCCGCCGTCGCTTGCGCCAGCGTTACGCCGTATTCGTCCAGCGCCGGAAAATCGCTGGGACGGAAGGGCAACCCGCGCAATTTGACCATTTGCGCGAAAAACATGGACACCGCCGCCGTCGGGGTGATGCCGATTTCCCGGCAGACCACGTCCGCCTCTTCCGCGAGCCGGCTGTCAATTCGAAGTCTGATTTGCTCAGTCATGTATCAAATGTGCCACGATATTGGATGCCGTCAAGCTCGGCTGTTCCGGCCGGCGGCTTGGTCTTTCAGCCTCCCAACGACTCCAGCGACTGGCGGAGGTGTTCGAGCTTGGATTGCCAGTCGGCCAGGCGTTTCCGGTGCTCTTCCAAAACGGCGGGCGGGACTTTTTGCACAAAAGCCGGATTCGCCAATTTCTGATTGACTTTCTCGATCTCCGCCTGGGCCTTGGCGATTTCCTTCTTCAGGCGCTCCTTTTCCGCCGCCGCGTCCACCGCGCCTTGCAGCGGCAGGTAAAGTTCCCCCCATTCCGAGCGGGCCGCCGGCGTCCCTTTCTCCGGCGTGTAATCGGCCCGCGCCTCCAGGGACTCGGCGTTAAGCAACAGCGTCATCACCGCCAGATCGCGCGGCTCCGGCGCCCCGGCCGGCCTGAAAATATATTTGACCTTCTTGTTTCCCGGAATGTTTCCCGCGCGGCGCAGGTTGCGGCCTTGCGTGATCATCTCGTTCCGCGCGTCCGCCTGTTTGAGGAAACGCTCCTCCAATCCGTAATGCGTTTTGAAATCCTCGTCCAAAGGCTTCGGCCAGTGGGCGAACATGATGGAGCGGCCCCCCTGGTCCGCCGGCAGGTCCAGGTGATAACCCAGCCCGTGCCAAAGCTCCTCGGTGATGAACGGGAGGAACGGGTGGAACAGCCGCAAAGTGTTTGACAGCACAAAATCCATCACCGCCAGGGTGTTGGCCTGGAGCGCCGCGGCGGAGGGGTCCGCCGCTTCGTTCCCGCCCGTCAGCACGGCCTTGCAGGCTTCCACATACCAGTCGCAATACTCGCTCCAGAAAAAGCGGTAAAGGGTTTGCGCCGCCTCGTTGAATTTGTATTGCGCCAGCGCGCCGCTCAATTCGCGGATGGCCTGGTCCAGCTTGAGCAAAATCCATTTGTCGTCGCAGGTCAGAAGCCCGGGACGGATTTCCGCCTCGGTTTCGCCGGGCTGCATCTGGCGGAAGCGGCAGGCGTTCCACAGTTTGTTGCAAAAATTGCGGCCCAATTCCACCTGCTGCTCGTCGTAGAGCACGTCCTGCCCCAGCGGCGCGGAGCGGATCACTCCGAAGCGCAGCGCGTCGGCCCCGTATTGGGCGATCAGGTCCAGCGGATCGGGCGAATTGCCCAGGCTCTTGGACATTTTCCGGCCCAGCTTGTCGCGGATGATCCCCGTGAAATAAACATTCCGGAAGGGCAATGAATTTTCAAGGTAGGATCGTCGCACTGCGCTTTCTAGTTTATTGAAACGCTCTTGACGATGTGGGTCCGTTCCCATGAATTCGTAACCCGCCATGATCATCCGCGCGACCCAGAAGAAAATGATGTCCGGCCCGGTGACGTGGTCGTTGGTCGGATAAAATTTCTTCAAGGTGTCAGTTTGCTCAGGCCAGCCCATCGTCGCAAACGGCCACAGCCAGGAACTGAACCATGTGTCGAGCACGTCGGGGTCTTGGGTGAAACCAAGGCTATTAAGAAAAGCCCCGCCTTCAGGGAATA
>JBEKIA010000381.1:0-2115 GCA_050011995.1 Verrucomicrobiota bacterium | reverse complement strand
GCAGCCCGCCCAGCCAAGTCTTCGATGATCTCGACCGTATAGACCTTCGCCGCTAACCCGACTTTCGCAATTTCATCGATTTTAGAATTGGACTACGAGGGGAGCGGGCGTCTTTTACCGCTCAGGTTGTCCACACATCGGGCACTTAGTCCTTGTAGATTTTGGGCGGCGGCTGGTCGGGCAATCTCCAGCCCAATTGGTGCAGCAGGATCGCTTGCGCCGCCTCTGGCTGTGTGATGCGCGGCAAACAAATGGCACCACCATCCCGCAGTTTGAACCACACCTCCATCTGGAGGATGCGTCCAAACTGGTCGAGCAACTGCCACGGCGTCAGGCTCGGCGCTACACCCTTGAGTTTGTGTTTCAAACAAACCCACAGGCAGTAGCCCAGAAACGCCACCATGACGTGGGCCTCCACCCGCCTTTCGGTCCAATGCCAGATCGGCCGCACGCCCAGATCGCTCTTGAGCGCCCGGAAGACGGTCTCCACTTCGGTCAATTGCACGTACATCTTCCACAACGATGGCGGCGTGTGGTCGTTGAGATTGGTGCGCAACAGATACGCCCCGTCGCGCAATCTGGCCAGGCGCAGGGCTTCCCGATCCCATCGCCAAGTCAGCCGGGCTTCCTGCCAGTGGACTTCCACATAGGGCCAGCCTCGGGGCCAGCGTTCCTGCAACCGGCCGATCCGCATCAAGATCTTGTCCCTGTCCTTGAGTTTGCCGCGCCGGATCGCCCGCCGCAGGCGGACCAGGTCGCGCATCAACCCGCGCATCTGCCGCCAGCGCATCGCTTCTTCCTTTTTGGCCCGGTCGGCGCTGCGCGCCAGCACGAAGGTCTCCGGTCCCTCCGCCAACAGTTGCACTTGCACCTCTTTGGAAATGTCCTGCCAGTCTCCGTGCAGGAGCCGTTGCTCATACTCTTTCAACCGGGAACGTGGCGTGCCCACCACATATTGCGCCCCGCGTTCCCGCAATGTTTGCAAGTTTGCTTCGCTGGCCACACCGCGGTCAAAAACCCAAATGCGCCGGGCTTTGCCATGCTTGCGCTCGATGGCTTCCAAGGCGCCGTCCAGCGTCCCCTCGTCCGGCACGTTGCCGGGCAACACTTCATAGGAGAGCGGAAAACCCTCCGGCGTTACCACCACCGCCAACAAAATCTGCAAACAATCCGGGCGGTGATCCCGCGAATAGCCGCGCCGGGCCTTGTCCACCTCAACCGCTTCCCCCTCGAAATAGGTCGAGGTCAAATCATAGAGCAGCACGTCAAAACTGGCCCCAAAGAGATCCCGCCACTTTTCCGCCAGATGCCGCTCCAACCCTTCCTTGTGGGCCACCATCCGATCCAGGCAGCGATAGAGCCGATCCTTCTCCGCCACGCTCGCGTCAGTGTCCAGCAACAGGTCCACCGCCGTTTGCGGAAACCACTTTTCGTGGATGGACAGTTCACTGCGCGGCGCGCACAGCCGGTTGACGGCCAACAGTTCCACCACCTTGGCCCACGGCACCTGCCCGCGTTCCTCTCCCAGCGCCTGCTGCCAGAAAGCCCGCAACCCCATCTCCTCCCACAGCTTGCAACCCACCCAGGCATCCCCAAAGCGGCGGGGCCGCCTCAGCACCAGGCTGGACAGAACCACCTCGGCCACATCCTCGGCCGCCGGCGCCTGTCCCTCCCGATCTGTGAACAGCCGCATCTGCTGCCGTTGGCCGTCCTCGTGGATCGTTTCAATGGTTCGCTGCCAGCGATCCACCTGGGTGGTATTCAGTTCCCCCAGATGCAACACCGTGCGCTGCGTCACCCGCGAGCGGCTCACCCGCAGACTCTCCCCCAGCGAGTAGTAAATGTGCTCCTTGCCGTCTTTGCGCACCCGATGAGTTTTCAGGAACATGGCCCGATCTTCGCAGCCTTCACGCCTTTCTGTCCAGAGGGTAGGTTGTCACACACGGCTTGGGCCACCCTGAGGCGTCCTAAGCCATTGCCGCGCAACACACGGGCTGATGAAAAAAATGAACCGTGCAGTTTTGTGCGAAAGTCGGGTTAGAGGCACACTGCCATAAAATAGGCACGCCACGGTCAAAGCGCCATTGCTCAGGAGAAGGGCGTCGCTCTACTCCT
>JBEKIA010000380.1:0-2124 GCA_050011995.1 Verrucomicrobiota bacterium | reverse complement strand
CCAGGCGGTGGCCGAGAACATCGAACTGCAGATCAACGGCACCGACTTGATCCAAATCCTGCTCAACCTGGCCATCAACGCCCTGCAAAGCACTCCCGCTCCCCACGCCGTGGACGTCGCCGGCAAAGTCCTGCACGCCCCGGTTGACACCGCCCAATTTCACGATGGCCCCCACGAACGCTCCCTCAACGCCGACGGTTTCAAGAATGCGGTCCCGATTCTGCACCTGTCCGTCTGGGATGACGGCCCCGGCATTCCGCCGGAAGTGATGGCCAAACTCTTTAAGCCTTACTTCACCACCAAACCGCCGGGCAAGGGCACGGGCCTGGGCCTGGCGATAGTCCAGCGCCTGCTCAAAGAGGCCCGCGGCTGTTTGCACATCCAGTCCCAGCCCGGCCAGGGCACCCGCTTCAACATCTACCTCCCCGCCTTCGTCAAACGCTGATTTGCGATGACATAAATCGGCAGACTGCCAAGAGGATGCGTTAAACAAGGAGCCGCCGATCTAAAATGGCCCTTGTAGTGCTTTTGAATCCTTTTATTTTGAATTGTGCAACCTCATTAAAATAAGATATAAACCACTTGGTTCGTATTACACACAATTAAAACACGACGCACCAATGCCAAATCTTGTTTCACGCGCAGGACGTTTTGAGACGCAGCCGGGAGGATACCGGGCGTTCATTCCATCCCCGCTTTCCCCCGATCCACCCGTAGCCCGCGACACGGAACTCGACGCTTTGCTTTCCAAAGCCGACCTCGCGCTTGGGCGTCTTGATGGCTGTTCGTCAATCCTGCCCAACCCGGACTTTTTTGTGGCCATGTATGTGCGTTATGAAGCAGTGCTGAGTTCGCAGATTGAGGGGACCCAAAGCACTCTTGAAGATTTGCTGCAATTTGAGTCTGAAGGGCACGACGCAGCAAAAGACGTTGCCGAGGTGGTCAGCCGCTTGCGGCGACATGGGCGGCGGCGCATCTCAACACTATGCTTGCGAAGGACTGTCCGGTCAGCACATCCCGACTCGGAATCGGGACGCGCGCTCCCTCACGATTTCTTGTAGCGGCGGTGTGCCACCGTCGCAAACCTCAAAAGAGAAGTTCAGCGACGGTCACAGACCGCCGCTACATCCTGTTTGGCACTGCATCTTGGGGCTTTTCACGGCGACGGTTCCTCAAAAAAGAATGGCTTACCCCATGTCCTTTGCGCATACTCTGGCAAATGAAATCCATGACCGGTTATGGGCGGGGCGAAGGCGCCCGGCACGGCCTGAAAATTACCGCGGAGGTCAGCTCTGTCAACCGCAAGCAAACCGAGGTCGCCGTCAATCTCCCCCGCGACCTGGAAGTCCTGGAAGCCCAAATCCGCGATGAAATTAACCGGCGCGTTTCCCGCGGCCGCGTCACCGTGCGCGTCACCGTCCAGAGCGCTCCTGGCGTCGCCGGGAAGACCCGCGTGGACCTGGCCCTGGCCAGGTCTTACGCCCGCGACCTCCGCCGCCTGGGCAAGGAGCTTGGCTTGGAGGAGGGCATTACTCTGGATTTGCTCGCCCGCCTTCCCGGCGTGGTCCAGCCGGCCGAGGATATTTCCGAGGCGGAGGAGCTTTGGCCCGCCACCGCCGCCGCCCTGAAGGCCGCCCTGGACATGATGCTGCAGATGCGCCAGCGCGAAGGCGCCTTTCTGGCCGGGGATTTGAAAAGGCGCATGACCCAAATGCGGCGGGGCGTGACCCGCGTCCAGCGCCTGGTGCCGGGCGCCGTCAAGCATTATCGCGCCCAGTTGCTGCAACGCATTCAGGAGGCCGGTTTGCCGGCCCCCGGCCTGGATGAGGAGCGACTGATCAAGGAAGTCTTCTATTTCGCCGACCGCTCCGACGTGACCGAGGAGTTGACCCGCCTGCAAAGCCATTTCCAACAGTTCGACGATTGCCTCAAATCCGCCGAACCGGTCGGCCGCACCCTGGATTTTCTCTCCCAGGAAATGAACCGCGAAATCAACACCCTTGGCGCCAAGGCCAACAACAGCCTGATTTCCCGCGAAGTTGTCCTTCTCAAAGCCGAGCTGGAAAAATTCCGCGAGCAAGTTCAAAACGTCGAATGACCCAGACCCCGCCAGAATCCGTCCCC
>JBEKIA010000379.1:0-2127 GCA_050011995.1 Verrucomicrobiota bacterium | reverse complement strand
GCGGCGTAACCGCAGCCGTCCGGGCTGTTGGCCGGCGCGGTGGCGGCATCCGGCGGCAACAGCAGGGTGAAATGCCCGGCGTAATTGGTCGCCGGGTTGGCATTGGCGCTGAAGACCGCCCGGTCGGCCTGGATCACCGAATTCCAGTCCGCCGCCGCATTGCTCACCGAGCCGCCCATCTCCGTGTCGGCTGCATTGGCCAGGTCAAGGGTCAGGGTGACCAGGACCGGATTGGTGCCGGAGCGGGGGAGGTTGGTTTGGGCGATGCCATTCAACCCAAAGAACCCGCTGTACTTGTAGGTCCCGCCGTCCAGCATCAGGGTGGCGCTGTAGGCCCCGGCGCTGTTGCTGGAGATGGTGGCCGTGACAAAGCCCGAACTGGCCTCCGTCACGCCGCTCGCCGGATAGAACAGTCCGTTATAGACTCCCGCCACCGCCAGGAACGGGTTGGTCACGAAGTTGGCCTCCAGCACCAGATTGGATTGCATGCGGAATGTGTAATTGGACGATGCCGACTGCACAGAGTAGGGGAGAGCCGTTCCGCCGACCCAGTTGGAGAAAAGCCAATTATGGCCTGGTGCCGCGGTCAGGGTGTAGTTGGTGCCGATGGCCAGCAGTTTGCCATTGTCAACGGGCGTGATGGAGCCGATGCCGTTTGTCCGGACGGTAAGCGTGGCGCTGGGGATGTAGAGGAAGGAGACCTTGTTGGTGGGAGACTTGTTGCCGCTGGTGTCCACGGCATAGGCTTCAAACACGTTGGCGCTCTGCAAGGGCGTCAGAGTGACCCTCCAGTTGGTCCAGGCGGCGTTGCCGGGGGTGGCCGGCGTCCAACCGCCGCCGTTGAGTTGGCAGAACACGTCGGAAACCTGGACGTTGTCCCTGGCCGTGCCGGTGGCGGTGAAGATGCTGTTGCTCCATCGCTGATTGGCCGTGGGCGAAGTGATGGTGATGCTGGGCGGCTCCACGTCCACAAAATTGGCAACGAGCGTCAAATTCGACTCCATCAGGAAGGTCAGCTTCGGCTTGTTGGTGAGGAGGCTCAAGGGCAGATTCGTTCCCCCCGTCCAGTTGGTGAAGGCAAAGCCGGCACCGGGTGTGGCCGCGGCCGTCATGGAGTAGTTTTGCCCAATGGCCAGAGACTGGCCGTTGTAATCGGGGCTGACCGTCCCTCTGCCATTGGTCTGGGCGGCCAGCGGGGCCGTCACCACATAGACAAAGCTGACGCTATTGGTGGGCTTGGAGAAGTTGCCGCTGAAGTCCACGGCGTAAGCGCGGACGGTATTGGTTCCCGGAGTCAACGTTACATTCGCCGTCCAGTTGCTCCAAGTGGTGTTGCTGGGCGCGGCCAGCGTCCAACTGCCGCCGTTGAGTTGGTAGAACACGTTGGTGACCCGGACATTGTCGCTGGCGGTGCCCTTGACGGTGAACGTGCTGTTGCTCCACCGCTGACCGGCCGTGGGGGAAGTGATTCTAACGGCGGGAGGCGTGGTGTCGGGCGTCACCGTCAAGATCGCGGGCGCGCTGTTGGTCGAGCTGTAGGCGTTGTTGACAAGGACGGAATAGGTTCCGGCATCATTGGCGGTGACCAGGTTGATGGTCAGAACATTGCTTGTGGAACCGGAGATTTTGTTGGCGAGGTCGTTTAGATTTACATTGTTCTTGGACCACTGGAAGCCTGGCGGGGGGTTGCCGGTGGCGGTGACACTGAACGTCGCGGTGGAGCCGTTCAGAACCCGGAGGGACTTGGGTTGCGCCGCGATGTGAACGGGCAACAGGACGGTCAGCACGGCCACCGCGCTGGTGGAAACCCCGGTGAGGGTCGAGCTGCCAACCAGGAGGCAATAAGAGCCGCCATTGGCCAAGGCCACTTTTGTGAGCGTCAAATTGCTGGTCCAAGAGCCGGAAACGTTGCCGCCATCGGCGAGATTGGTTCCGTCAAGCTGCCATTGGAAACCCAGTGGCTCGGCGTTGGTGCTGGAGGCGTCGGCCGCGAGCACAACGGTGTCGCCGACGTTGGCCGTCACGCCGGACGGTTGCAGGGAAATCACCGGCGGCGAGCCGCTGGTGGAAATCAATGGATTGTATTCATAGGCCCCAATGGTTGTGGGGGTGGATCGAGGTTGGAAA
>JBEKIA010000378.1:0-2131 GCA_050011995.1 Verrucomicrobiota bacterium | reverse complement strand
TGGTGCCGCCCGCATCTTTTTGCAGCCGTTTCTGAACACGGGCATTGCTCCGCTTGAGGGTCTGGGCTTCGGCGCGGGCGGAACCTATGGCATGAGAGATTTGTCCAACACCACGAATCTGCCCACGTACAAATCCGTCGGGCAACTGACATTCTTCCAGTTCGACAAAGGCGTGGCACTGGACGGCGATCAGCTTCGGGGCACGCCGCAGGCCTATTACTTCTGGGGACCGCTGGAGCTGTTGGGCGAGTACACAGTTTCCCAAGAGGAAGTCCGCAGGGGGGCCGTCACGGATACACTCCGGAACAATTCCTGGCAGATCGAAGGCGGCTTCTTTCTCACCGGCGAAACGGCCAGCTATCGCGCGTCCCCGTATGCATCGGGCCTGACCCCGCGTCATCCCTTCGACCTGCGCAAGGGCACTTGGGGCGCGTGGGAGGTCGCCGCTCGTTATGGCCGATTGGAACTTGATCCCGACGCGTTCTCGAAAACACCCGCTGGCGCCGGCTTGCGCTTCGCCGACCCGACCAAAAACGCCCAAGACGCGCGCGAGTGGGAAGTCGGCCTGAATTGGTACCTGAACCGCAACGTCAAGTGGATGTTCGACTACGAGGAAACCGACTTCACCGGCGGCGCCGGCACGGAAACTGGCACGGCCTTCACGATCAAGAACCGCGAAACCGAACGCGCCGGCTTAACTGAAATCCAAGTCTTGTTCTAACAGCCGGGAGGACGACATGTCATGAAACCAAAAGTGCCTCCGTAAAATTTGGTGCAATTCGCCTCAACAGCCGCCAAACCGGCTCGTCTGCATTGTCAAACGTGACTCTTCGACCACTCATCAGCCCTACCCGCCCGCGGTAATCGCGCGCCGCAGGTCACGCGAAACGTCGGCTACACTGAGGCTTACATCAGCGTCAGACACACCGGTCCTAGTAACCACCCCGGTGGTAACCATTGTCTGAAATTGGGCCACAATTTTTTGCTCAACCACCAAATAAGCCTTGCTTTTCCTGGCCTGCATGGTAGTATGACCACGCGGGGTGCGAAAGGCACGTAGCAAACCGAGTAGACCCAAGTGACGAATAATAATGAGGGCGGGAGGGAAAATATTATGAAGAGTGGCAAACTGATTTTGGTAGGCTGCGTGTTGTTGGCAGGATTCTCCACGGCCAAAGCTAATAGCATTGTGTTGGACGAAAACTCCTACTCGTATTCCGACGGCGGCGAGTTCACCGCGTTCACGAGCCCGGACAATTTTGTTGGCAGCTACGTGCCGGCCACGATCCTCGACGGAGGGTTTGAAACCTTCTGCGAACAATCGACCGTGTATTTCACTCCCGGCTCTAGTTACTCCTATACGGTGGTCAACCAGGATAGCACGGGGCATGCATTGAGTTTGGGCGCGGCGTTTCTATACTATGAATTTGCCAAAGGCGTCCTGAGCGGCTACGACTACGTCAACGCCGCCAACCGCTACGCCGACGCCGGCGAACTTCAGGCCGCCATCTGGTGGTTCCAGGGCAACCAAACCGGTAGCGGCTTCCCGTCCATCGCCACCGACCCATTCTACCTGCTCGCCTACGGCGATTTCGGAGCGGCGGCGTTTGGCGCCAATAGCGGCACCTACGGCGTTGAGATCCTTCAGTTGTTCGATTGCTGGGGCGACCCGGCCCAGGCCCAGTTCGTGTTGACCCCGCCGACTTCGGTACCGGAGACCGGCGCCACGATTACCATGCTGGCCTTCGCCTGTGGCGCGTTGGCGCTCCTGCGCGGCCACGTCCGCCGTCACGCCCTGGCCCGAAGCTGACGTTCCAAAGATTCTCCGTGTAACTCGGCGACCTGGGGCCCACTGCCCCACGTCGACGCACACTGCCGAGTGGCTAAGGGAAATCTCTCCCTGTCGCTCCACGCGGTGCACCGAGTGTTTCCGGCCATCAACGCGATGAGAAGGCTTCGTGCCCATTGTCCGCGCCCCGCCAGCCGGGTTCTCCCCGCCTTGAGCCGCGCCACAACCGCGTTTCCGCCCACATCTTTGGCCGGAAATTTGACAGGCGGGCGTTTCTGCAGGGCCAGTCAGTCGTAAAGACAAATCCCCGCCCGTCCTCCGAGGATTTTGGCCTGATTGATA
>JBEKIA010000377.1:0-2132 GCA_050011995.1 Verrucomicrobiota bacterium | reverse complement strand
CGTCGTGACCTCCTCGAATTCCAGTATGTAATAGTCGTTGTCGGGCCGGATCACGACCAGATCCTCCAGCAGGTCGCGGCCATGCTGCTGCATCAAGTAGATGAGCCCCGCGTGGAAGTCTCCTTTGACGTCGAGCACGAACCCGCCCCATTTGGCGTCCGGTTCTTTGGGGTCTTCGTTTTTGTAGAGGGCGGTGATGGAGTTGAGGATCGGAAAAACGACCGCCGATGTTTTGCCGGAGCCGATGGCGCCGAAGGCAATAATGTTTGTGAAGAGAGCCTGTTCGTCGAAGGTCATTCCGCCCAGATGGATCTCCATTTTCATAACCCGCTTCCGAGGTTGGGCGATTGGCCAGTTGTTTTTTACCGCCAGCTTGGCGGCGATCAGGCTGCCCAGGCAAACCGTGAGCAGCCCCAAGGTGGCCTCCGGGATAATGAGACCCCCCGGCAGCCACAGGGCGGCTGGCTGCAGCAAGCGGGACAAGACCCCAACAAACGGCGTGCCCAGCGTCAGCAGCGAGACTGCCTGCGCCGCGTAGGCCCGGTTCCTGCACTCGGGAACCTGGCGCGCCAGTGTGCGTGCGACTTTCGCCAGCATCCTCCATTGTATTGCTGCCGCATCCGGTTTGCCCCGATCGACCTCATTTGCTTCGTCTCTGCCGGGGCGTTGACGGTTGAACAGGTTCGCCGAACGGCGGCCCGGGCTGGTCAGCAGTTATCGCACACGCTCAGGTCGAGTCGCCCGTCTTTGATTTGCAGGAGCAAAGCATGGCGGCCTTTCCTGACGTGAATGCCGCCTGGGCCGGCCAAGTCCTGAAATTCAGTCGCCACCTGGCGGACCTCGTCCTCCGTCAAATGCCAGAACAGGTGCTGGTTTTTGTGCAAAGTAATGGCCTCATTGCAAAAGAGCTGCACGGCTTCGGGCGCCGTTTGGTAGGGCAATCCGTCCAGTTGCCGCCCTTCCCTGATGACCAGGTTAACCCGGTCGCCGTCCGGGGTGAACTCGAAGAGGTTTGTGCGCGTGGCAACTTTGACCGGACCATTGGCCTTCAGGTGGGCGCTCACCGGGGGCTCCAATTCCTCGAGTTTCCGGTGATTGTGGAAAATGCTGAAACGAACCTCCGCGAGCCACCCCAGCTTGGGCTTCTCCTCGCGCAGTTGGCGGATATCCATGACTTTAATTTGGGCGGCGGTTTCGCTCACACTTGCATTGTAATTTGCGGCATTGTGATTGGCTGCCTTCTTTCGGATTTCCTGTGAATTGCCCTGCAGGCACCCGGCGAACCTTATAATGGGGTGTGAAACTGCAACAGAACCAAAGCCGTGTCCCCCTCCAGCTCCGCCAGAGTCTGGTGGCCGAAGTCCGGGCGAGCCTGAAGCCGGGAATGGAGTTCAATGCGCTGTACGGCCAATTGCTCTCCCGCCTGGAGAGCGTCGAGAATCCTTCGCTGGAGCAAGCCAAGGCTCTGCTGCGGAATCCGGAAACGCTTTTGGCCGAGCGCGAGCAGAAAAAGGCAGCCGCAGTCAAGGCCCAGGCGCAACTGAAGGCGCAAATTGTCAATGCCAACATCCCCAAACAGGCGCCCGATCGCGAAAGGCTCGTGGCGGACACGCTGGCCTTTGTGAACCGCTTTCCTACACTCAACGCGGCGGAGGTCAAGCGGGTGACGATTCTGCGGCAAACCAACGGCAACCGCGATTTGCGGGCGGTGCCCTTCAGCGCGATCGCTTCGCCGGAGTCCCTGGCGGAGAACCTGGACTGCGCGCAAAAACTGGATGACGGCAACGGCAAAGCCGGCGCCCATTTCGCCACTTCTTGCCAGATGTTCTTTCTCCAGGAGACCGAGCTTCTACCCAGCGAGAAATCCCCGGCGGCTTTCCCAGCCCTGGTCGAAATCTCTTGATCGATGTTCTGCGCAGGCACGCTTCGACGGGCCGCGCGCGGGTTGGACGCCCTGAGGATCCGGGTGCGTTGCTGGGCGAGCCGACGCTGGTTTGGCCTGTCGGCGCGGGGTTGCCTCGCCGCTACGCTACCAGAGAACCTTCCCCAGAAACACGTCCTCACTATCGCCGTCATAAGAGTTGTGCTGGTAATCGACGGTGAGCATGGTGCGTTTGTCTTTGAAGATGTTG
>JBEKIA010000376.1:0-2145 GCA_050011995.1 Verrucomicrobiota bacterium | reverse complement strand
TGCCATCGGCACAAACCAAGACTTTGAGGGAATCGGCGGTGGGTTGGGATGCAAGTCGAACGGCTGCGGCTGTTTGTTCAAGAGGGAAAAAATGGGAAATCAAATTGCGGACATCGAGCTGGCGGGAGAAAACCAGCCGGGCGACTTCGTCCTGCAGCGTAAAATCGGATGAGTAGCTGCCGAGCAAATCCTTTTCGTCGAGACAGATGGAGGCCAGATCCAAAGGAAAGTTGAGGGTTGGAGTGGAATTTTGAACCACCTCACCCCGGCCCTCTCCCCCGCCAGCGGCGGAGAGGGAGGATGGCGCGCTGCGCTTCGTATGTGCGAAAAGCAAGATTTGTCCGCCGTTGCGAACGAGTTGCAGGGCTTGTTGCACGGCGGCATCGGAGGGAACAGCAATGACGGCCGCATCGAGACCGCGGCCGCCCGTGGCGCGGCGGATGAGTTCGCTTGTTAATGTAGGACAGGCGTCCCGCCTGTCTCCGTCTTTAGATTTTTTGTATTGTTCTTGATTCAGAGACAGGCGGGACGCCTGTCCTACATTAAACATCCACTTCGCGCCGAATTTTCTGGCGAGTTTCAGGCGCGGTTCGAGCAGGTCGGTGGCGATGACTTGCGCGCCGGCAAGCTGGAGCAGGCGGGTGAACATGAGGCCAATCGGCCCCTGCCCGGCCACGAGCACGACGTCGCCCCGCAGCAATGACAATCGGCGGACGGCTTTGAGGACGGTGTTGACGGGTTCGAGCATGGCGCCTTCTTCAAAGGAATTGCGCGCGGGAATTTTCACGACGCCGGGCAGCACGAACGGCATGACGCGGACGTATTCGGCGTAACCGCCGCCGGCGGGTTGGAAACCGGCGGTGATGCCGGTGCGTTTGTAGGTCTCGCATTGGGCGAAGGCGCGATGGCGGCAAAAATGGCAGTCCAGGCACGGGACGTGATGGTGCAGGGCGACGCGGTCGCCGATTTTGAAGCGGCTCAAGAGACGGCTCGCGGGGACGCTCGCCCCACCCGCACCGATTTTGACGATGGTGCCGGCGGTTTCGTGTCCGAAAATGCGCGGCGGCGGCACGGTGCCGTATTGGATTTTTTTGATGTCGGTGGGGCAGACTCCGCAGACGGCGACCTTGACGAGCAGTTCGCGGGCGCCGATGCGCGGGACGGGCACGGTTTCGACGCGCAGGTCGTTCACGCCGTGATAGACGACGGCGCGCATGGTTTTGGGGATGTCAGGCACGGGAATATCTTAGCCACAGATAAACACGGCGTAAAGCCGCGTGGCGGCCACGCCGCTATACGCGGATGAAACACAGATTTTTCAAAGTTATCCGCAGATGACGCAGATGAAAAACGTTTGCGTTAAAAAATCTGTGTTAATCGGCGCAATCGGCGGACAGAAAGTTTTTGAACCACGGTTCGGGGGCGCGGCGGAATTCAGCTGGGAGCGGCGTGGCAATTCGAAGCCGGTTACTGCGAAACCGAAGAAGCATTCGCGTCTTTGAACAGTGACAACCGGTATTGGATGAGAATGGGATATCGCTCCACGATCACTTTTGGCCTGGGATAGAGGAAGGACAGCCCCTGATAGTCAATGTCGGCCCCGGGGTTCGCCGCGAGGTTCAGCAAACGTTCCCGGCCATGGGCCTGCTGTTGAGACAACCGCCCGGCGCCGGCTATCGCGAAAACCGAACCGAGAATAAGAAACGTAATGGCCACCCTGAGCGACCACTGGGCAACCATCTGGCAACCCCCGGGGTGGGGCCGGCGGACGGCGTCCAGTTCCCGGGAACCGGCATCGCCGGCGTTTTGGCCGTCCCCGGCAAGCAGGATGAGAAAGACGATCAAGCTCACCCACAGCGGCACCACCATGGTGCAGTAGCGGGAGAACAAGGCCTGATTGCTGCCAAAACCCAGCCGGCCGACGCCGGTGATAAGAGCGCTGCCGACCGAGTACAGGCTCATGGCGAAATAAGGAAGGAGGGTCCGGACATTCGTAATCTTCCGGCGAAGCAGCGTCACGCCCGCCCAGCCGAAGGCCACAGTCCCGGCCAGACCGAAAACAAAGGCAAAGACGCCGTCGGCAGAAACGTCGCCGACCAGACCTTGGGCGCAAATACCGCCGATGTATTTGAACACATAGGCGGC
>JBEKIA010000375.1:0-2155 GCA_050011995.1 Verrucomicrobiota bacterium | reverse complement strand
CGGAGCCGCCGGGCGGGCAGGCGCTGGGGGTGGTAACGCTACACGACCTGCTGCGGGCGCAAGCGGCTATGTCAGGGGCTGGGACGGTTGAGCTGTTTATGAGGGGGCGGGGCATGGCTCACGGGCGGACCTCGACGGCCAACCCGCACTCAGCCGCTTGTGGAGGCGGGCGGAGGCTTACGCGGAGGCGAGCCACTCGCGGGCCTGGTCAATCGCCGGGCGGTCAAAGTAGCGGATTTTGGCGGCGGTGAAAGGTTTGCAGAACACGGCCATGCCATGCTGCCACTTGGTTTCGCCTACGATGGCAAGACGCTCGATGTCGCTAAAGTGTTTGGCGTCGAATTTAATGTCCTGCCACAGGGCCCCAGCCGTCCAGCCGTGGAAATCGTGCATCTCCACGAGCAGGCGGATCTTGCCGTGGGCTTTGACCAATCGTTCCACTGCGGGAACAAAATGCTCGTAATCTTCCCCGGCAAGTTTGCCGGTCAATTGGATTTCCAGCACCTTGCCGCCGTTGGTTTCTTTGAGCGTCACGGGGCTCATTTCTGTTACTTCACTCATACTTTTCATCCTTCCAGCCGAGGTCTCGAAGACCCCGGCATCTCTCATAATATAGCGCACTTTTCGCTCGCAAGGGGCGGAATTGGGTTGCAGGCCAGCTCTACCGAAATTCCCGACTCCCGACGCAAAAGGCGAAAGCGTCTGCCAAAGATCAAAAATTATGAGGGCATCTATTCCTTGCCGGATTGCAGACTTCGCTTTATACGCTCGCGGGCTCCAGATGAAAGCGCCGGCATGGGCGAAGGGTAGTCGTCGTCTAAAGCGGACTCTTTGGCCGCCGAGTGCAGGAACCGGATCTGCTTGCCATAGGCGCGGCACCATTTGCAGAGCACGAGGTGATAACGTAACCCTAACTTCTCGACGGGTGTGAGCGTGCGGTCAAGCGCAACCGACTGCAGTCGAGCGGCCTGCTTGCAACTGGGTGAAAGTTCGCCAACCCCTCGGACGAGGGTTTTCAAAACGTTAGGGGGCCAATTCATATGGGTTTCCGCCGGCGAACAAGCAATAGCCGAGTTGATTGCGCCGCCGCACCCGCGTCGAACGCAACGCCGCCGATGGCTTCGTCGGCGAGACGGCCGAAATCCTCACGATTCTTGCGTTTCTTAGATTCATGCTTCTAGCGTCACGTTCCCGGTGGACCTGGCCTGGCAAAGCAAAATGACGTTTTCCGACTTGTCCACGTCGTCCAGGGCATCTTGGACTTCCATGGTGACCAAGCCGGCCAGGAGCCGGGTCTTGCACCGGCCGCAAATGCCGGAGCGGCATTCGAAGTCTAGGGTCAGGCCGGCATCCTCGGCAATCTCCAGCAGCGTCTTCTCCGGTGTCAGCGGGACGAATTTCACCGACCGCGCAAACGTCAATGTGGGAATTCCCGGATCGACAACTGGCGGTGCTGGTGAAAGAGCGCCTGTCGCAGGCTTGGAATCAGAACTTGCAAGCGTGGTTTCAGCCCACTTCGCGGCGACAAAGGCTTCCTTCCGAATCTGCCCGTCCGGAACACCCAGTTCGCGCAGCAAGGAAATCGTCGCCTGCATCATCGAGTCGGGGCCGCAGATATAGACCGGTTGCTTCGCGAGGTTGGGGATGGTCTGGGTCAGCATTTCGGCGGTGATGCGTCCCGTTCGGCCGGTCCAGTCCGTCCCTTCCGCCCGCGACAAAGTCACCTGGAGGTGAAGGTTGGAAAATCGCTTTTGCAGGTCTTCCAGCTCCTGGCGGAAGATGATGTCCTGCGGGGTTTTGGCGCAGTAAAGAAAATGGATGTCGCCTTTCCAATTCGTATCGGTCAGGTAGCGCAGAATGGACATCACCGGCGTGATCCCTACGCCTCCGGCAATGAGCACGATGCTGGCGGCGCCGTTTCCGTTGAAAGTGAAACGTCCGGCGGGAGCGGAGACGTTGAGCACGTCACCCTCGCGGAGGGTGTCGTGGAGATGGCGCGACGCCAAGCCTTTTTCCTCGCGCTTGATGGTGACTTCGCAGTAGCCGGGCCGGGCTGGCGAGGAAGCAATCGTGTAAGTGCGGTTGACCTTTTTGCCGGCGATTGGCAGCGAGAGGATGAGATACTGTCCGGGCTGATGCTCGAACGGGCGGCGGC
>JBEKIA010000374.1:0-2164 GCA_050011995.1 Verrucomicrobiota bacterium | reverse complement strand
TGCGGGACATTATCCGGCAAGGCGGCGTGCGGCCGCCGCGCGTGCGCACGGACAAGAAGCGGCTCGATGAGGAACTGCTGCGCCGGCTTTACCACCAGTGCCAGGGCCGGGTGGTGCGCGTGCATGAAAAGCTGGTGGAGGAGGAAGGCATCGCGGTGTGCTATCCGACTCTGACCCAGATGCTCCGCGAGTTGGGCATCAGCACGCCGCAAAAAGTCCGTTGTGCGCATGTGCCCGATGAGCCGGGCCTGGAGATGCAGCACGACACCACGGTCTATCAGGTCGAGTTGGCTGGCCGTCGGACCAAACTGGTCGCCAGCTTGATTTATCTGCGCTACAGCAAACGGCGTTACCTCAAGTTTTATCGCGCCTTTGATCGCTTCAAAATGAAATGCTTTTTCCATCAGGCGTTGATGTTTTGGGGTTACAGCGCCCGCCAATGCATTATTGACAATACCAACCTGGCGCGCCTGCGCGGCACCGGGTCCCAGGCGCTCATCGTCCCGGAGATGGAGGCCTTTGCCAGGGAATATGGCTTTGTCTTTCGCTGCCACGCCCTCAAGCATCCCAATCGAAAAGCAGGCGAAGAGCGCAGTTTTTGGACGGTGGAAACCAACTTCCTGCCGGGGCGCGCTTTCCAGAGCCTGGAGGATCTCAACCAACAGGCCCTCCAATGGTCCACCACACGAATGGACAACAAACCCCAAGGCAGAGCTCTGTTGATCCCAGCCAAAGCCTTTGAGCACGAATGCCAGTATCTTCTGCCGTTGCCGGCCCATCTGCCCGCACCTTACCGGGACCATCACCGGGGCACCGACCAATACGGGTTCACCGCCTTTGGTGTCAATTATTATTGGGTGCCGGGCACCAAGCGCGAGGACATCAAACTCCTCGAATACGAGGACCGGTTGAAAATCTACCAGCATGGCCAATACCTGGCGGAATATCCTCTGCCGCCCGACGGCGTCAAAAATCAAAGGTTCAGCCCGCCCGGCCAGCCTGCCTCAGGCTACCCCCAAAATCGCAAGCACCCCACCGAAGCCGAGGAAAAACACCTGCGGGCGCTGGCTCCCGCGGTCAACACCTACCTGGATTTTGCTTTGCCGACCAAGGGCATTCAGCGCCACGACTTTATCCGCCGACTGTTGGCGCTGAGCCGCCGCATGAGCGTCGAGTTATTGACTCAGAGCCTGGAGCGCGCCCGCAAATATCGCATCACCAGTTTGGAGACCGTCGAGCGCATCGCTTTGCTTTATCTGCAACAAGGAAATGGCCCGCTTCCCTTGGCCGAAGTGGATGCCGACCTCACCCAACGCCCCGCCTACCAGGAAGGTTCGCGGACCGAACCGCCCGATTTATCCATCTACCAAGATCCATCCAGCCATGAATAAAGAACTGATTGAACATCTCAAATATCTCCGTTTGGGCGGGCTGCTGGCCCACTGGGAGGAATACCTCAAACTGGCCGCCGAGCAGAACTTCTCCCACGCGCGCCTGTTGGCCCATGTGCTGGAGCAGGAATGCCGGATCAAGCGCGAGAACGCCCGCCGGCTGCGGGTTAAACGCGCCTGCATTCCCGAACCCCTGGCCATCGAAACCTATCCCTTCGAGCGCCAGCCCAAACTCAACCAGAAAAAGATCATGGCTCTCTATGACTCACTGGACTACCTGCAAAACCACCAGAACATCATCTGGCTGGGCGTCACCGGCTGCGGCAAAACCGGCTTGGCCACCAGCTTCCTCATGCACGCCATTGAGCAAGGCTACAGCGGCCGTTACGTCCTCTTCGCCGATCTGATCGCCGAGCTTTACAGTTCCGTGGCCGACCATTCCGAAAGCAGAGTCCTCAAAAAATATTTAAGCTTCGAAATTTTAGCGATCGATGAAATTGGCTATGTTGAGGTCGAGCCGGTTCAGGTCGGCCTCTTCTTTACCCTGATGCATCAGCGGCACAAGAAAAAGCCCACCCTCATCACCTCCAACCTGGGCTTTGCCGAATGGGGCTCCTTTCTTAAAAACGATCATCTCACGGCCGCCCTCATCGATCGGCTGACGGAGAACAGCCATGTCATCAACATGAAAGGCTGCGTCACCCTTCGTCCCAAGTTGGCGGCCGAACCATGACCTTTTGGCAGCGGCGCCAGCAGGCCGAGCGACTCCGCTC
>JBEKIA010000373.1:0-2169 GCA_050011995.1 Verrucomicrobiota bacterium | reverse complement strand
AGATGCCGTCGAGCGCGGCTCGAACCCAGCCCCCATCACCCCTGTGGCGGTGGAGATGGCCGCCGACGCCATCCGTGCCAAACCCGGCGAGCGCTTCCGGGAAGCCAAACAGGCCGTGGACCTGACCCAAGCCGGACTAATTGTCTCCGTCGGCCGCGGAATTAAGGCGCCAGAAAACGTCCCGCTCGCCCAGAAGCTCGCGGATGCTCTGGGAGCGGAGCTTGGCGCATCGCGTCCCATTTGCGACAACGGCTGGTTGCCCATGGATCGTCAAATCGGAAGCTCGGGGCAAACCGTGGCGCCCAAGCTCTACGTGGCGTTGGGAATTTCCGGCGCTATTCAGCACATGGTCGGTATGAAGGGTTCCAATACGGTTGTCGCGATCAATAAAGATAAGGAAGCGCCGATCTTCGAAATCGCCACCTACGGAATCGTCGGCGACCTCTTCGAGATCGTTCCCCCGCTGATCGAGGAAATCAAAAAGGTGAAGGCGTAGCACGCGGTTGAGAACGATGTAACGGCGGGTTTACCCCAGCCAAATCTCCAATGGTCCAAGACTCAATCGCGGGGTAAACCCGCCGTTACATCGCGCCAGGCAGGGTTGCTTTCATGACGGCCAATCAATTCCGCCGCATGGCGCTTAGCCTGCCCGAAGTCGAGGAACGCGGCCACATGGGTCATCCTGACTTTCGGGTGGGCGGGAAGATATTTGCGACCCTCGGCTGTCCCAACAAGAGTTGGGGGATGGTCAAGCTCACACCCGAACAGCAAAGGATTTTTCTGCCCGCCCATCCCGCGGTGTTTGTGCCCGCGTCCGGATCATGGGGCGTGAAAGGATGCACGCTGGTTCGCCTGAAAGATGCCGATGCGAACACGCTGCAAGAAGCCATGAAGGCTGCATGGCTCGGTAGGGCGCCGAAAGCCATCATTGCGCGGTCTGGCACTGGTGGTGCGTATTGCCAAACTGATTGATCGATACGTGCTCTTCCCTTCGCCCAATACCTGTGCTATCTTCCGCCCATGCCAAACGCCCTGACTCCGAACGACCCGCCGCAATTCAGCACGGCTGAGTACCCCGGCCAGCCCGGGAGCGCCCGTTGCAAATTCTGCAAGCAGACCCTGATGGGAAGCTATTTTCGCGTGAATACCCAGATGGCGTGCTCCGCCTGCGCCGAACAGGTCCGGCTCAAAATTCCCAAAGACACTCATGCAGCGTTTACGCGCGGACTGCTATTCGGCGCTGCTGGCGCCATTCTGGGCCTGATTCTCTACGCGGCGTTCGGCATCATCACGGGACTAATGGTCGGTTACGTTGCCCTGGCCGTCGGCTACATTGTGGGCAAGGCGATCACGCTGGGTTCGGGAGGAATTGGCGGGCGGCGATACCAGATTGCCGCCGTAGTCCTGACGTACGCCGCGGTCTCGATTGCCGCGATTCCCATTTATGTCTCGCAAGCGGCCAAGCACCACAAGGCTGCCCGGCCCGGGCAGACCCAAACCATACAGGTCCCGCCGGAGCAAGGTGCCACGAATGTCGCGCCCGGTACGGAGCAGGCGCCGCCTGCGCCCAGGCGTACTACAAACACAGTAGCCGCGCTCGCCACGTTGGTGCTGTTCGGCTTGGCCTCGCCATTCCTGGAATTGCAAAACCCGTTCCACGGCCTGATCGGTCTGGTCATTCTATTTGTAGGAATTCAGATTGCCTGGAAGATTACCGCTGGGATCTCCATTCAGATTCTCGGGCCGTTTAAACTGGTCGCACAGTCATCGCGGCCGACTAACGCGGCTTAGGCAGCCCTTTTCATAGCGTGTCGTCCATAATCTTCCCCCCCTCGCGCTCATGTTCACAGTGCTCCGGCGAGATTTTGTCGGAAGACTTGGTGTGCCCGCAATGCCACGCCCTGGTGCATGCCGCGAGGCTGGAACGATTGTCCGCCGAAGCCAAAGCGCTCGAGGACGGCGGCGCGTTTTCGCAAGCGCGCGAACGGTGGCTGGAGGCCTTGAAACTCTTGCCGGCGGATTCAACGCAGGCCGATTGGGTTCGCAGCCGCGCCCTGCAATTGTTAACGAAGGTCAGTCCTTCGCCGCGGCCGGAGGCGGCTAATAAATGGGCGCGCAAATTGGGACCGCTGGCGCCGCTGGCCATTGCCCTGTCAAAGGCCAAGGGCT
>JBEKIA010000372.1:0-2185 GCA_050011995.1 Verrucomicrobiota bacterium | reverse complement strand
AGATTAAGAGCAAGATTAAGAACCGGAAACCGCCGCCCACAAAAATCACATGCGCCCCGTCATTGCCTCTGGAATAGCGTGTAATGATAAATCCCAAACGATCCCATGCCCGGCCAGCTCGTGTTGTTGCCGGTTTCGTCCCCGTTCAACCGGCGTCCGGGCGCCCAGCGGCCATTCACATTCAGGGCCTCGTCGAAGCTGCCCAGGACAACGCTGCCCCGCTCGGGCGAATTGGGCGTGAAGGTGACGCTCATCGGGCCGCCCACAAACCAATACTCGCCGGGGCCTGAATTGATGACAAAGCGGGCGGGCGATGAATTGGCCACACCGCCGCCGCCGCCGCGCGCGCCGCCAGCGCCACGGCGTCCGCCGCCACGGGCGCCGGCGGGACCGACACTGCCGCCCGCGCCAAATCTGATGGTCAAGGTGTAGTCACCCATTTTCAAGGTTTGCTCCGCGGGGCCGGGAGACGGCGCCTCCGTTGCGGCGTTGGTTTCGCCGGCCGGCCGCGCCGCTGGCGGCGCAGACTTCAAGTCATTGGTTGACTGAAAGTTCACCATGGCGCCCTTGCCTTGATTTTCGAGAATCACAGGCATGAGGTAATCGAGGATGGCGTAGGTGTCGGCGAAGGGGTCCCGCGGAGGCGCGCCCCCGGCGTCCGGCCCGCCGCGCCGGCCGCCGCCGCCATTGCCTTCGATGCCAAAGGCCGAGAAGCCGATGGCGTCGTGGTGAAGAAAGGAGTAGATGGCCCTGGATGCGCCTTCCATCCCCGCCGGCCCTTCGGGCACGAACAGCGGGTTGCCGGACCGGTGGTAATTGGCGCTCATGGTGTAGAAGTCGAAGCTGTAAATGTCCGGCTCATACATGTCAATGAGCGGGGCGGCGGCCCTCCAGACATCCATCACGTCGGGCATGGGGCTTCCGCTCTGGGCGTTGGGGCGCTCGCCGGGTTTGGCAAAACCGTAAAACCAAGTGTTGACGTACATCGGTATCGGGTATTGGGCCTTGCCCGCCTCGACCTCATAGCCCACGTAGCCCGCATAATTCCAGGCCATGAAGATTTCATCCGTGTTGGCCCCCTGGCCGAACACCTCTTCCCAGGTTCCGGAGGTCTTGAAGCCGTTGGCTCCCCACACCTGGCTGAATTCCGGGATCAAGGTGTCCTTGTGCTTCTGAATATAGTCCATCAACTGCCGGGGCACTGGCCCCTCAAAAGCCGCATTGGCCGCCGGCGAGTGGTCGCGGGTCGTTTCCGAGACTCCTATTTCGTTCTCAACCTGCATCATCAGGACCGTGTGCTGCTTGCCGTCCACCTCGCGGATATGGCGCATCAAGGCGGCAAAGGCCCGCGCGTCGCCCTCCCGGGTGGCGTCGCCAAAGGTGGAGATGAAGTTCAAGGTCTTGCCGTTTTGGTCTTTCATCCACGGGAAGCGCCGCGGGTCGGCCTTCACCCAGGAAGGCTGGTAAGAGGAGGAGCCATTCTTCCAGCTTCCGAACCAGAGGATGACCAGGCGCAGGTGGTTGTTCCGCGCGCCTTGTATCGTATCGTCCACGGTGGTAAAATCGAAGCGGCCTTCCTGCGGCTCGATCAGTTCCCAGGTAATGGTCGCCAGGACGGTGTTGAGATTCCTTTGCGCCAGTTGGGGCCAGATCGGCTCCATGTAGGCGCGGCTGGAGGCGCTGGAATTGTGCAGTTCGCCGCTGAGGATCAGGAACGGTTTGCCGTCCACGATGAGTTGGCGCACTCCGTGGCGCGTTTCCAAGTGCGGCATCCCGGGGTCTTCGGCCGCCGCCCGGGCCGTCCCCGGGGACGCCAACTGCGCGGCGGCCAGGGCAAGGCAGATTGTGAGGAGGTGTGTTTTCATGGTCGCTTCATTGTTTATTGTTCGTTGTTTTCTTTATGCCTATTCCGAAACCGGTTTTGGGTAAGGCCCGGAAGGTAGGGCGGGCAGTCCCCTGCCCGCCGCGGCGCGCACGGAGTGCGCGCCCTACCTCACAAGGCTACGCCGTTTGCTTTCCCCCCTTATTGCCGCTGAAATACCGAGCAGTGATAAATCCCAAACGATCCCATGCTCGGCCAGCGCGTGTTGTTGCCGGTTTCGTCCCCGTTTAACCGGCGACCGGCCACCCAGCGGCCATTGACATTCAGGGTTTCGTCAAAGCTGCCCATCACGACGCTGCCCCG
>JBEKIA010000371.1:0-2207 GCA_050011995.1 Verrucomicrobiota bacterium | reverse complement strand
CGGCGATTACTTCGGAGATTGGGCGACACGAGTTGAGGATTGATTTGATGAGTTCGAAAAGGCCTGTGGGGCAGCTTGTTAAGCTGCGAGGCGGTTGCTTACCGCCGCGAGGCCGGTTGACAACCGGCCTGCAGGTTGGCAACCTGCCCCACAAATCCACAAGCCGGCACTCTTCCCCAAAACGGTTAAGCACCCGTCTTCCATCGAGCCGGCGGAACTCATCCTGCCGCTTACGGTGAGGTTTCCGGACGCTACCCCGCCGCCGGGCTTTCGCCGTCTTTCACACGGGTTTCCTTCCACAGCTTGCCGGCCGGAACGATCAAGATCGACCCTGCGAATAAGGATGCCGCCATCAACACCACGAACATGCGGCACACCGCCGACAACCGCTTCAGCGCAAAACCGGCCGGCACCCAATAGTCCACCGCGGCCAGTCCGTATATCGACACCTGGCCGCCTATGGCCGCCTCCGCCCAGGGATGCGGAAGCCAAAAGCCGGTCGCCGCCACCAGCAGCAGGGCATATGGCAGCAGCAATCGCCCCAGTTTGTAGGAGAAGAAATGGAAACCCACCCGCGTAAAAACATTCAGCAGCCGCGGATACGTGCCCACCACTTGAAACAACCCGGCCAGCGTGCGTACTTTGCGCTGAAATTCCATGGCCAGATGAGTCGGATAATCGTAAGCGATGGCGCGCCTTTCAAAGACGAACCGGTAACCTCCAAAGACGACCGCCAGCGGTAGATAGGCATCGTCAATCAGGGCAGCGGGCGGAAGCGGCCGTGCCAACTCGCGGCGCAGCGCATAGACGCAGCCGGTCGCCACCAGCAGCGAATCCACGGCGGTCAGTTTGTCCCGCAGCCATTTTTCGAAAAGCCAATAAACCCCCACATCGGCTTCCCCGTCCCCATCGCTCTTGACGAACACGATCTGACCGGAAACGCCGCCCACCGCCGGATCGCCCAGACAGGCTACCAGTTGGCGCAACGCATCCGGCTCCAATTGCTGCCGCACATCGGTGAAAAGCAGTATCTCGCCCGTGGCATGGGCCATGCCTGCATTCAGCGCCGCCGCCTTGCCGCCATGCGGCACGCGCAGCAGTTCGACGCCCTCATCCTGGAACGCCGATATAACGCTGTCGGTCTGGTCCGTCGAGCCGTCCGAAATCGCCAGAATCTGCATGCGCGACCGGGGATAATCGAGTTGCAAGATCGATTCCAGCTTTGCCCGTATCCATTTCTCTCCGTTATAAACGGCCAGCAGCACCGTCACAGTCTTATCGGAGAAGCGCTTTTGGACGGGCTTGGGCCTCCACCACGCCAATACGGCCAGCAGCAATGGATAACCCGCCACAATGTAGAAAGCAAACCCGGCGCCCGCCAGAAACAGGATCACCGCCAACTTGGTCACAGGTTGCCGTCCACTATAACAGTCTATCGACTGGCGCTCGACACAGGAATAGACCCGGCATGTGACCCCTGGGGTTGAATCGATTGGAAAACGTCCCCCATGGATAGCGTGCGAAAATGGCAGCTTGATCCATTGCATAGGTCCGCATGCGCATCTTCATTGACGCCATTCCCTTGCTGGTTCGCAGCGCCGGCGTCAAGAATTATCTCTTTCACTGGATCGTGCATCTGCGCCGCCTGCTAGGCGACGATCAAGTCCGGCTTTTCCCTTTCCTGGACCGGCTGCCGGATCTGGATCATGAAGGCTCCGTCGCGGATCCGCCCGGCACACTCGCCCGCCAGGCGCTGCTGTTTGCGCTCAACCTATGGCCAAATCGCGCCGCGGACCTGATGGCCCCTCCGGACGGTATTTTCCATGCCACCAAACTGCTCTATCCGCCGCGCCAGCTCCGTTTGACCGCGACTTTGCATGACATGACTTGCTGGCTCCTGCCGGAGTTTCACCAGTCCGCCAACGTGGCGGCCGAAAAGCGCTTCGCAGAGAACATCTGGAAACGCGCCGCCGGCCTGATCGCCGTTTCCGAGAGTACCCGCCGCGATGCCGTACAGGTCCTGAACTTGAACCCTGAGGCTATCCAGGTGATTTATCCGGGCGTGGCGGAGCCGTTCTTCGAAGTCACCGCAGCGACAAGTGCCGCCGCGAGGCTGAAGTATGGACTGCGCCGGCCCTACGCCCTGTACGTCGGAACTGTCGAGCCTCGTAAGAATCTGGATCTTTTGCTGGACGCCTGGCAAACTC
>JBEKIA010000370.1:0-2215 GCA_050011995.1 Verrucomicrobiota bacterium | reverse complement strand
ATGGCGCGAGTGGCGCGGTCCCGCCGGTCAGCGCCCGATTATTTCCGTTCCTTCGATCCATTAACTAAAATCGCGCAATCAGGCCGACCCGCACTTGCAAGGGTTCGACGGGATGGTAAACATCTTGAAATGACGGTTGGGTGCCGGGCGTCACCCGGGATGGGTAAGCGTAACCGCCCGTGTGGTGTCGGTTCCCGGAAGTTCATCCGGCAGAAGGGGGATGGGAATGCGGTGATTCTTGGCTCGTCCCCGATGGGTCGGGCTTGAAGAATTCTCCAAACATTCGGGGAAGGGCCGCCTCCTCAAATGTCAAGACCAAGATCGCGGCGCTTTTTGAGGAGGGTGGCGCGGTTCATTTTGAGGACGCGGGCGAGAATGGTCGGTTTGTGGTCAAAGTGGTGAAGCAAATGCTTCAAGATTGTTGACTCCATTCCCGAGTAAATCTGCTTGTAGGTTGCGCCGGCGGCAAGGCGCGCGGCCACCCACTGCTGCAACGCGCGATCCATGCCCGCTTCCGGCGTCCCGGCGGCATCGAGCGGACGGAAGATCGCGGACGGCAGATGGTGCGGGCGAATCGTTTTGCCCGAACAGACTGTGGCGGCGTATTCCAGGGCATTGCGGAGCTCGCGCACGTTTCCCGGCCAGTTGTAGTCCGACAGCGTGCGGGCGGCATCCGGACCCAGTGAAAGTTCACGGCCCGGAGAAAGCCTGGCCAGCAGGAAGGCGCTCAATGTCGGAATGTCTTCCTTGCGCTCGGCCAGCGGCGGCAATTCGATCTCAAGGACGTTGAGGCGATAGTACAGATCTTCACGAAAGCGGCCCGCCTTGACTTCCGCGCGCAGTTGGCGGTGTGTGGCGGTGATGAGCCGGAGGTCCACATGGAGGTCGACACGCCCGCCCAGGCGGGTGAATGTTTTTTCCTCGACGAAGCGGAGGAGCTTGGCTTGGACAGCGGATGGAATATCGCCGATTTCATCCAGAAAGAGCGTGCCGCCCGCAGCGCGTTCAAGGTGCCCGGGTCGCATCGCGGCCGCACCGGTGAAGGCGTTCTTCTCGTGACCGAAAAGTTCACTTTCCAGCAGTTGCTCGGGAAGCGCGCCGCACACCAGCGTGACGAACGGTTCCTTGCGCCGCGCACTGTTGTCGTGGATCACCCGTGCGACGAGTGTCTTGCCTGTTCCGGTGGGGCCGGTGATGAGTGCAGGAGCATCCGTGGCGGTGGCGTGCGCAATAGAGGCAAAAACCCGTTGCATGATTGGCGCGGCACCCCCAAGAAGCGTGGCGGTGTGATCGGACGGGCGCGCGGTGGAGTCGGACACAGAGGAGCCGGCGCCTCCGCCCATGTCAATGGCCAAAAGTTGATGCAAGGTTTGATCGAGTTGGGCGAGGTCCAAAGGCTTGACCAGATAGGCCGCCGCCCCGAGTTGCCGGGCGGCGACCGCGTTATCAAGGGTCCCATGCGCCGTGATGATGAGCACCGGCGGGCGGCGGGCGGATTGGTTGACGAATTCCAGCACCCGCAAGCCGCTCATGTCCGGCAGGCCAATATCAAGAATGACCAGTGCGAAATCGCCACCCGACAATTCCCGCAGGCCGCGCTGGCCGGAGGCGCACAGAACGGACGACAAGCCGCGCCTCTCGCAAACCACGGCCAGCGCCTTGGCCAGTGCCACTTCGTCCTCGATGATTAGGATGCGCGGAATTGTCATAAATCAATGCGCACGACGGCGCCGCCGCCGGGGTGGTTGGCCACGGAAAGACGCCCGCCGTGGGCGCGGATGATTTCCTTCGCCACACAAAGGCCGACGCCCATGCCGCCTTCCTTTTCCGAAAACAACATCTCCGCCCAGCGCCTGAGTGCCACCGCGGAAAAACCGGGTCCTGTATCGGCAAAAGTGATTGTTTGGTCGCACGCGGTAATCGTGGCCGTGCCGCCGGCTGGCATCGCCTGAATGGCATTGAGCAGGATGTTTTGGAACGCTTGGCCGAGCCGGCTGGCGTCGGCAAGAACGCTTCGTCCACAGGCGGCATCCACCACCACGCGAATACCGGCGTGTTCGGCGGCGGGCGCCAAAACGCGCACCGTTCGTTCAATGAGGTCCGGGAGAGCGACGTCGGTCTTGCGCGGTGGCTCGGGCCGCGCCAGAAACAGCCATTGGTTGACCAGGCTCTCGATCGTGGCCGCTTCTTCGATAATCAGCGAAGCGGCTGCCGC
>JBEKIA010000369.1:0-2218 GCA_050011995.1 Verrucomicrobiota bacterium | reverse complement strand
GCCGATTCCGGTCAAACCCAGTCAAACCGAGTCAAACCTGGTCAAACCAACGTGTTATTTATTATGCAGTGCAATAGTTCAAATTCGAGCAGTTTTGAGAAGATTTTTTCAGGCGGCGAGAGCACTGAGTTGTTCCACGTCGGCCTGACGGGCCGACATCAAAGCGGTGATGATGCGGCGGCCTTTTTCGGTCACGACGTAGCGATGAGTGCCGGAGACTTTTCGAATCAGCCCGTGGGCTCGCAGCAGTCGAAGTTTTCGAGTGATCGCTCCGGCGCGGCGCTTCTGCTCTTGTTCACTGGCCCTGGCCGAGTAAAGCAGCGCGCGCAGGTCGCGGTTACGAAAGCCGTTGATGGCAAATTCTCCACGATTGACAGCTTCCAAAATCCGGGCGTCCTGTTCCGACCAGGGATTGATCCCGCGATAACGCTCTCCGTCCTTGCGCAAGGGTTGGCAGATGCTTTGGGCTTCCTGGCTCAAAGGCGTCTTGTCATCCACCACAGCCAGGGCGCTGAGGTAGCGTTCGTTGGCAGCGTGGCTGACTTGGGCCCGGCGCGGCAGATCCGCCACCGCCCGCCGCAGCTCGCGCCAGTCGTTTTTTCCTGCCGGGTCGTTCTCCTTGGCCCGCCAGACTTTGAACTCTTCGGGGTGGTTGATGGTTGTTTCCACTCGCAGCACCGCGCCGTGCTTGTCGTAAATCTTGATCGAGTTGCCGTTGACAAAGTGTTTGAGGCGCAGCCCTTCCACCCGCTTTTGCAGGCTGCTGTGCAACTCGCCGGCGAATTTGCCCACCCCGTTGCTCGGCGGCTTGTGGCCCAAAAAACGGAGCACATCCCGGCTGCCAAAGCTCTTGATCCCGTGATGCACCAAGCGCGGATACAACTGCGCCAGCCGTTGTGGGCGCGCAAACAGCACGTCCGTGGCATACTCGCTCTCGCACGCGGTCCAGTAATACGAGAGCGCCATGGGACGGCAGATGGCCTGGTAAGTCGGATGGTTCTCCAAAACCAGTTTCTCCAGTTCCGCCGTCCACCGTGTATTCAACTGTTGATCCAGCAGTTGTTGGGCTTTGGCCGCGTCTTCAATCCAGGTAAAACAATTATCCATCTGTTGGAAACGCATCCCCAGAGCCGTCATCTGTTGGGCCAGCCAGTTGCGGCCATTCAGGCAGACGTTGATCAAAAAAGGAAACCACGTTTGCAAACGCAGGTGCATGAAGCCGAAGACCGGATGCAGATGGTAAAAATAATAATGCAGGCATTTGCCCCAGCCCAATTGCGCCTCCAACATTTTAGTCTTGGGATTGCCGCCCACGGTGTAAGTCCGGCACGGCTCCACGCAGCTCAAAATCCCGATGAGGCCGGAGGACACGCCGTCCTTCTCCGCGACCATCCGCGCCACCTGCTCCTTGCGCACCTGGCCGGACGACAAATAAATCAGCGGACGCCCGGATTTTTCGGCCAGTTGTTGCGTCGCCGCCTTGATCTGTCCGGTGACTTGCAACATCAAAGCCTTGAAATCCTTCATCAGGAAACCGGCCCGCTTGATGTACATCTCCATCACCGGCGGATGATAAAGGGCGCGGAAGGTGCCCGCCAAACGCAGTCGGTCGAAGCCGCGCAAGACGCCGATGACATCGGCCTGATGTTTTTGGATAAACGGGTTGGGTGTGCCGTCGGGATCTACGGAAGCTTTGTTTAACATGAAGGGCTTGTACCAAACCGAGGGCGTCCTTGAAAACCGATTCCATCCGGCTCGTCCGGGTCATCCGTGGTCCAATCATCGACTTGGTTTAGACTCTGTGATCTCTGTTGCCTCCTGTTCAGATGTCTTTCCTTTGGTTGCGGCTCTGCCGCGCTGGGCCTTTTGCGCCTTCTTGCGGCCAACCATCCCCGCAATCCCCCGGTCCGCCGACTTGGAATCGGGCTTGATGCCGGGCCGGGCGCGATGTTACTTTCCAGCCATGCGACACGCGCGTTTTTGGCTGACGATGCTCTGCCTCCTGGCTATGGCGGCGACTGCCTTCGGCGCGTCAGAAGGAAAAGTCATCAAGGCCCTGCCCCAGTTTCTGGACGCCAAAGGGCGGGCCTCGCTCTCCCCAAGTCTCTACGAGCGCGACGCTTACCAGGCTTATTTGCGCAAGCATCCCGCCGAGCGGATGGCGCTCCAGTTGGAAGTGCAGTGGAAGGCCGGCGGCGTGGATTGGAGCCGGGTGAAA
>JBEKIA010000368.1:0-2228 GCA_050011995.1 Verrucomicrobiota bacterium | reverse complement strand
TGCGCTGCTTTGGTGCAGAAATGATGGCGACACAGCTCGCTAGAAATTCGTGAAAATTGTGATCATTTTGTGATTGCAAGGTTGACCATCGGGCGGTTTCTACGCGGGAGGCCGCAAAGCAGCCTCCGGATGTCTCTCGGATCGAGCTGTCGGAAATATTAAATATTTGCTAATAATCGTGTTCTGCAACGTCTCGGTCGCCGGTTTTGCTTGCCTTTTGACCTGAACCCGACCACACTGGGCGGAAGTGCAACCAGACTCATGCAACGTCAATCGATTGGTGCCCTGGTAGCATTCCGCGCGACCTGCGCCAAGATGTGGGGACACTCTGCGTTCAAGATGAATGTCCGAAAGGAAATCTTGCAATACTCCATACCTGCAGGTCGACACGAGGAGTCGGCATGAGCCCAGTACATTGCCACCGCAAATACTGATCGGAACCGGACCTTCGGGGCCGCGTGCAAAAGGCATGCTAAAAGGCAGCCCAAGAAGTCAAAGACAGGAAGGACGACAAAATGTCAGATCCATATGTTGGAGAGATACGCCCGTTCGCCGGGAACTTCGCCCCCGTAGGATGGGCGCTTTGCGACGGTTCGCTGCTGGCGATCGCCGACAACCAGGTGCTGTTCACTTTGATCGGCACGACCTACGGCGGCAACGGACAAACCACGTTCGGGCTGCCGGACCTGCGCGGTCGTGCCCTGATCCATCAGGGGACCGGCAGCGGATTGTCGACATATGTAATCGGCGAGCCGGTCGGGGTGGAGACCGTCACGCTCACAGCCGGACAGATGGCCGGCCATGGTCACTCATTCGCCGGGACCACCTCTGGCGGGAGCACATCGACCCCTGGCCCAACGGTTGTACTGGGGGCCACCCTGCCCGGCTTTCCGATTTATGACGGCACCGCGACGCAGGTCGCGCTTTCGCCCCGTGCAGTGAGCACGGCCGGCGGATCGCAGCCGCATAACAACCGCCAGCCATTCCTGGCGATCACCTACATCATCTCGCTGTTCGGTATCTTTCCGAGCCGCAGCTGAACAGGCGGCGCCGCCGCTGGTGGCAGTACTGCCCAACGTGGCTGCGGCTGCGCGATTGACAGGAGAATCCCGCAATGGACCCTTTTATTGGTGAACTGAGACTGTTCGGCTTCAATTTCGCACCGGTCGGCTGGGCTTTGTGCCAAGGCCAGTTGCTCCAAATATCCCAGAATGCGGCGTTGTTTTCGATCCTTGGCACCCAGTACGGCGGCAATGGGACAAGCAACTTCGGGTTACCGAACCTGCAGGGCATGGTGCCGATCGGCCAGGGCTCAGGCCCGGGGTTGACGCCATTCGTCCCGGGTCAGACCGGCGGACAACAAACGCACACACTGACGGCAAATGAAATGCCGCAGCATTCGCACGCCCTGAATGCACTGCCAGTGCGTGCCGTCAACGAAACGCCCGCCGCCGGCTCCCGCCCCTCGGAAGGCGTTGGAGGCTCGCGCGGATCTTCCTTTGAAATCAAAACCTACACAACCAACAGCCCAGGGACGAACCTCAATCCGGCAGCGGTGGGCGCAGCCGGCTCGGGGATAGCGCATGACAACATGCAACCCACCCTGACGATGAACTGGTGCATCGCGATGGTCGGGGTATTCCCCACGCGGTCTTGATCTGCCGACCACTGTGCCCCTTGGAGGCAGTTCCAGCCGGTCACAAAATTCGTGCCGGCGTCGGATCACACATAGGAGATGATGTCGATGGCAACCCCGTTCCTTGGCGAAATCCGTGCTTTCAGCTTCTCATTCCCCCCGTCCGGCTGGGCGTTGTGTAACGGACAGACATTGCCGATCAACCAGAACCAGGCGTTGTTCGCGCTGCTCGGAACCACTTACGGCGGCAATGGCGTGCAGAACTTCATGCTGCCCAATTTGCAGGGCCGCATCGCCATGAGTGCCAGTAACGCCTTCCCCCAGGGACAGACGGCGGGCGAGGAAGCCGTGGTGCTCACCACGGCCCAGCTGCCGGTGCACACTCATGTGGTCACCGCCGCGGCCAACGGCGCGTCGAATGCCACCAACGTTCCCGGGCCAACAGTCATCCTCGGAAGCGGGACCACCAGCGAGCCCAATAACCCGCCGGTACTGATCTATAGCAGCGCCGCCTCCAACGTGGCTCTGGCACCGCTCGGCGCCAATGGCTCCGGTCAGGGGCATGAGAACCGGATGCCGTCCCTGGTGTTGA
>JBEKIA010000367.1:0-2234 GCA_050011995.1 Verrucomicrobiota bacterium | reverse complement strand
CGGGCCGCGCAAAAAACGCTAAGCGGTCGATGCGCGCCGGCAAAAAGGTCCGTTTCCCGGGCGATCCAGAAACGGCAAACTGAAGGACCTGAAAACAGGCGTCAAGCAACGCGGGATGAATTTGAAATTTCCCTGCCCCGTCGGCCAATGGCTCGGGCAAATCAATCCTGCCGAGAGCTTCGCCGTCTTGTTTCCAGACGGTTTCTATAGCCCGAAAGGCGCGGCCATAGAAGAGGCCCTGCTCCTCAAAGACCGGGTAAATATCGTCCTTGGCCAGGCTGGTTTGGAGATCGCGCTTCAGCCGACCCAGATTGAGTGCCGGCGGCCTGGGGGCGGCGCAGGGGCCCAGTTTTGCGGATGCGTTGAGGGTCCATTGAGAATTCTCGTCATATCCGCGGCTGGAAAACTTCACGGTGGCATCCTTGGGCGAGAATGCGGACTGCATCTGTACAGGGCCTTTGCCCTCGCGCAGAATGAGCGCCTTTTGAAATTCGATATCCTCGACGGCGAGCGGGAGAGAATAGAAAAGCTCGCAAGCCATGCCCAGCGCAGTTTCAACGTAACCCGAGCCGGGAAAAACGATGTGGTCCCGCACGTGATGATCTTTAAGCCAAGCCTGCGCGGACAAATCGAGGCGGGCATTCCAGACCGGCTCGGCGGAGGGGAGCTTCGCGGACAGGAAGGGATGGGCGGGGCCGTCGAGGCGAGCGGCGCGCATCATACCGGTTTCGCTCCAGTGGGTTTCGCGCTGCCAGGGATATGCTGGAAGCGCAATTTCCGCGCCGGGGCCGTGGAAGAGCCGGCGCCAATCAACCGGGGAACCGGCAACGTGCATAGCACTGAGATTGGTGAGCATGGCGGCCAGTTCCGGTTCCTTGCGCCGCAGCGAAAAGAGAGCCTTTCCGGCAGCCGAATGGTGCGCGAGCGTTTCGGAAATAGAGACCGTTAAAGCTGGGTGCGCGCTCAATTCCAGAAATAGAGCGTGGCCGTGGCCAGACAATTCCGAGATGGCGGCGCTGAAGCGCACCGGCTTCCGAATATTGCCCCACCAGTAATTGACGTCGAGGGCGGCGCTATCGACCGCCGTCCCGGTGACGGTGGAAGTCATATTGACGCGCAAGGGTGAGATTTCCACTTTTCCCAAAGAGCGGAGCAAATCGTCTTTGACCGCGTCCATGTGATGGCTGTGGAATGCGTACTTGACTTGCAGAAAACGATTGAAGACGCCGCGCGATTCCAAAGCGTGCGCAATTTGCTCGAGCGGCTGGGCATCGCCGGAAAAAGTGACGGAGTGAGGGCTGTTATAGGCGGCGATGTCGACTTGGCCCGGGTAATTTGCGGCAACCTCCTCCGCCTGCTTTGCGTCGAGGCTGGCGGCTAGCATTCGGCCCGTACCTGGCACCGCGTTCATGCAGCGACCCCGTTCAAAGATCAAACGCGCGGCTTCGCGCAACGTCAAGGCTCCGGCGACATGGGCGGCGGCAGCTTCGCCGACGCTATGACCGACCACGGCCGCGGGCTTCACGCCCCAGGATTGCCACAGACTGGCGAGCGCAATTTGCAAAGAAAAGACCGCGGGTTGAGCGATGGCGGTTTGTTGCATCCTGGAGGTGGATTCGTCGCGGAGCAATTCCTCGATCAAAGACCAGTCCGCAAACTCGCGGAAGAGTTCATTGCACTCCTCGATTTTTTCGCGGAAGATTTTTTCTTCCCGCAAGAGTTCGCGGCCCATGCCCCACCACTGAGGGCCTTGACCGGAAAAGACAAACACCGGACCGGCGGTGGTGAGCGACTCGCCGGCGCCGATTGCCGGAGTAGCGGCTCCAGCGGCATAACTATCGAGCCGTTCCAGCAACTCGCCGCGCGAACTGCCCACCACGCAGAGGCGGTGCGCCAGATGGGAGCGGCGAATGGCAGCGGCGGCGCAAACGGCGTGCGCATCAGTCTCGTGGTTCGAGAGCAAGGCGCGATATTTTTCGACCACAACGTCAAGAGCCTCGCGACTTTGGGCGGAGATGGGCAGGACGAAGGGCCGCTGAGCACCATTTTCCGACAGCGAAGTTGTGTGACTCGGGCGGGCTGGCGGAGCTTCGAGGATAGCGTGCGAGTTGGCGCCGCCGAAACCAAAGGAATTGATTCCGGCGAGGAGCGGCCCGGAATTTTCAGGAAAAGTTTCGAGTTCTTGGACCACGCGCAGATTGAGTTTGTCGAAATCGATGTTAGGGTTGGGAGTT
>JBEKIA010000366.1:0-2235 GCA_050011995.1 Verrucomicrobiota bacterium | reverse complement strand
GACCACGCCACGGTGCTGCGGCAGATCGGGGCAGCCTCCTGAACCACATGCTGGAGAAAGCTCCGGCCCCGCGGCTGCCGCCGGCATTGAAAATCATATCTGCGCCAGCCAGCCGCCCGACGCTGAACGCGCCACTGGAATCACCCGCGCCAGCCGTAACCACCCCGGCGCTTAACGCGCCACCCCTCCTGAATCAGGCGGGGAGTTCCTGCGTTGTGGCGTGACTTGACAAATCTAAACACCCGTTTAATACTAGTGTTTCGAACGGGTGTTTGGCTTTCTAAATGGCAAAAAACGTCGGTGTTCATGACCATGAAACGCGGGCAAACGTGCTGGAGGCTGCGGCCCGGCTTTTTGCCGAGCGCGGCTTTAATCACGTGAGCATCCGCGACATTTGTAAGGAGGCGGGTTCGAACGTCGCGTCGGTCAACTACCATTTCGGCGACAAGCTGGGGCTTTACCGCGAGCTGATTGGCGCGGTCGCCGAAGGAATGAACGACGCCAAAAGCAGCGCGTTCGAAGTCGGCGAGGGACGGTCGCCGGAAGAACAATTGCGCGCCTATATTCGCGGCTTCCTGCATAAGCTCCTCGACCAAAATCCTGTGGAAGCTTGCATTCTGGATAAACTCATCGCTCGGGAGACGGCGGAGCCCACGCCCGCATTGGATTTGATTATTGAAAAGGGGATCAAACCTGCCGCCGAGCGTCTCTTTAAGCTGGTGAGCGACGTCATGGGGTTGCCGCCTGACGACCCTCGGGTAAGGCAGGGCGCGGGCGCCGTTCAAGGGCTCTGCCTCTCGTATCGGTCCATGCGTCCGGTGGTGGAACGCATGTTCCCCGAACTGGCGTACACGCCAGAGCGTATAGATAGCATGGCGGAGTCTGTGGCGGATTTTTCCCTGGCCGGGATCCGCGGCCTGGGTCAGAATAAAAACGGAGGCGAGAGGGTCCTCGCCATCGCGTAAATCCTTCGCTGCAGGGCTTGGCGGTCTTGTTACCACTTAACGATTAGAGGCATCGAACTTATATGCCACGCGCAGACCTATCGTCTCTCAAAATTTCCGATGAGGCCCGCTCCGGCGGGGCCGGGGGAAAGTTCTTGCGCCTCTTTGCCGCTTCGCTGGGAGTGCTGGTCCTGCTCACGGGCGCTATTTTTGCCTTTCGGTCGCGAGAACCGGTGGTGGAAGTAGCGGCGGCGCGTCCGGCGAACGGTCGGGAGGCGGAGACGCTGCTTAACGCCAGCGGATACGTCACTCCCCGGCGGCGCGCCACGGTAGCGGCAAAAATCACCGGGCGGGTGACCGGCGTTTTCTTCGACGAAGGCATGAGCGTCAAAGAAGGCCAGCTTCTCTCCACGCTGGATGACTCGGACGCTAAGCGCGCACTCGACGCGGCCCAGGCTGATCGCAAATCTTCCCAGGCAGCCATCGCCGATTACCAGGTGCAGTTGAGGTATGCGGAAATCGCCTTGCGCCGTACCCAGGAGCTCCGCGCCGCGCAGATACAGAGCCAGGATTCCCTGGACGTGGCTGGGACGAACGTTGACAGCCTTAAAGCCCGTATCAACTTGGCGAAGGACCAAGTGGAAGCTTCCGCAACCCGCATCGAACAGGCCCAACAGAACGTAGACAATTGCCTGATCCGGGCGCCTTTCAACGGCATTATCGTCTCGAAGGACGCCCAAGTGGGAGAGATGGTTTCGCCCCTTTCCGCCGGCGGCGGCTTCACTCGTACCGGCATCGCCACCATTGTGGACATGAACTCGAATGAGATCGAGGTGGATGTTAACGAGGCCTATATCGCCCGCGTTCAGCCCGGACAGAAAGTGACGGCCACGCTCGACGCCTACCCTGATTGGCAAATTCCCAGCCACGTGCGCACCATCATCCCCACCGCCGACCGCCAGAAGGCCACGGTGAAGGTGCGCATCTCCTTCGATAAACTTGATCCGAAAATTTTGCCGGACATGGGGGTGAAGGTGGCGTTTCTCAGCGCCGAACCGCCGCGCAGGAAGGCCAAGAACGTTGATCCGGCGCCGGCGGCCAAAGCCGTGATCCCCAAGAGCGCGGTGCGGGGCGAAGGCGCCACCTCCTATGTGTTCGCCGTGCGCGATGGGAAGCTGGAACGCCGCGCCGTCAGCCTGGGCCGGGGAAAGGCTGGCGACGTGGAGGTCATCGCCGGGGTCAATGCCGGCGACGAGTTGGTGGTTAACGGTCCGGAAAACCTGCGCGATAG
>JBEKIA010000365.1:0-2250 GCA_050011995.1 Verrucomicrobiota bacterium | reverse complement strand
AAGTTCTAATATGGCTGGCGTATGACAAAGTATGAACGGATCGAAGGGCGGGCGACGAAGGCGGCGGTTGCCCGCTGTTGCGGTTCCCGGATTGGCGGATTTAACGCAAAGGCGCAAGGGCGCAAAGACGCAAAGAGTTTGTTTCTTCTTTGCGACTTTGCGACTTTGCGACTTTGCGTTGAAATGTCTTTTTTATCACCGAAATCTCCCGATTCGGAATCGGGAAGGTTCAGCGCCTTTGGTTCCGGCTTCGCCGCACTCTGTCCTTTGCGGTTCAGTTCAATTGTGCGTTCTGTTTTTCGCCCGGAAATGAAGGCCCGTGAAGCTCAAAATGAAGGCTAATAACCCACATTCCGCACTTCCGAAGTGTAATTTTTCACGGCTTGTTGGGTGGGGGCGTCATTGATCTTTTAGTGGCCGTTCATTCCAAGGCGCCTTTTTGAGGGATTGTTGAATCAGGCGGCCCACCTTCTTCTGGAGGGCGCGGTAGTGGCGGATTCGTTTCTGGCATTCGGCGGCTTCCTGTGGGCTGATGGTTTTGGTGGTTCGCTTTCCAGCAATGATTCCCGTCCAGCGGTAATAAGTGCCGTGGAGCTTCGGGGGCTTCCTTTTGCAGGCACAGTTGGGTTTGCCGCAGGTGCTCTGGGCGGTGGAGACACTGCCGGGCAACAGGGGCAGGCTCACGGGGAGGGCGATCTTTTTGGCTTGCATCTTGATGTCATAATACATTAGGATAGCCGCCATGCAAGTAAATTCTTTGCGGTTGCAGGCTCAGGCCGTCGGGCCTCTGCCCATCCTCCAGCACTTTCTGGACACGCTCCAACTGCGGAAAATCCTGGCCCAGAGCCGCCCGCTCCGGGCTTATGTCCCGGCACTCGAACTGCTGGTCAAGAGCCTGCTGGTGGAACCCAACGCCCTCTACCGCGTCCGCCCGTGGAGCCAGCAATATGACCCGCGCTGGATCGGCCCGGGCACCATCGGCGACGACGCCATCGGTCGCGCTTTGGACCGCCTCTTTGAAGCGGACCGGGCCAGTCTGTTGACGCATTTGGCCTTGAGCGCGCTGGAGCATTTCGACCTGGATACCGCTCGCGTCCATAACGACTCCACCTCGGTCAAGCTCTCCGGGGCCTACGCCCGCCAACTCCCCGGAGCCGTTCAACTGCGCCGGGGCTTCAGCAAAGATCACCGCCCCGATCTCAAGCAGTTGGTTTACAGCTTGTGTGTCACCTCCGACGGCGCCGTCCCCATTCATTACAAAGCCTACGACGGCAACCAGACCGATGACTCCACCCATTGGGAAACCTGGCAGGCCTTGCGCCGCCTGCTGGGCAAAAGCGACTTCATCTATGTCGCCGACAGCAAGCTGTGCGTGCGCGAAACCCTCCTCCAGATCGATGGGCAGAAAGGCCGCTTCGTCACCATCCTGCCCCGCACCCGCAGTGAGGTCGGTGCTTTCGCCGACGATTGCCTGGCCAACCGGATTCGCTGGGCCCCTCTCTGGCGCCAGCGTTGCCCCCGCCACCAAGGCCGCTGGGAGATCTTCGAATTGGCCCAGGGCTTCTTTCAAATGCAGGAAGGCTTTGGCCTCCATTGGTATCGCTCTTCGGAAAAACGCCGGCGCGACCACCAGGACCGTGAGGAGCAGATCGCCGCCGCACTGGAACGCTTGGAGCGCTTGAACAATCCCCAGCGCCGCGGACGCAAGGACGCGCCCTCGCTGCAAAAGGCCGCCGATCAGGTGTTGGCCAAACTCCACGCCCAAGATCGGATCGAGGTGAAAATCCAACTCCAGGAAACCGTGCGCTTCCGGCAGAACCACCGCGGGCATCCGACCCCGCGCACCCTCTTTCGCCGCACCGTCAAAGAAATTCCCAAAGTCCAGGCGCAACGCAACCTGGTCGGCATCGCCCGCGCCCAGGCCATGGACGGCATCTTTCCCCTGACCACCAACACCCGGCTGACGCCGCTGCAAGTGCTGCGGGCCTACAAATACCAACCGCACTTGGAAAAACGCCACAGCCTCTTCAAATCCCTGTTGGAGGTTTCCCCTCTGTTCCTCAAAAAGAACACTCGGATCGAAGCCTTCATCTTTGTCTATTTTGTCGCCCAATTGGTGGCCAGCCTCATCGAACGAACCGTGCGCCAAAACATGGCCCGCCAAGGGCGCAAGGACCTTCCCATCCTGCCGGAAGGCCGCCCCTCCCAACATCCCTCGGCCAGTCAAATCCTGGAAACCTTTGCCCACCG
>JBEKIA010000364.1:0-2251 GCA_050011995.1 Verrucomicrobiota bacterium | reverse complement strand
TTAAGATTATGATTAAGATTAGAGCGGTTTAGGAAAAACTATGGCCGACAAAACTGCCAAAATGAGGCTCCGCAGGAGAAGCGCCGGGAAGTTTGCCAGTTTTCCGGTTTTAGTGTTCAGTATCCAAAATCGAACACGAACAAACTTTTGCCAGCTTGAAATTGCGATGCCGTATAAGAGGGATGGTTCTGCTGCTCGCGCTGGGCGTGATCGCCTGGTGGGGCTGGGATTACTGGCGCGAGCGCCGGTTTGATTCGCTCATTTTGGCGGCGGCCCATCGCTATCAAATTGATCCCGCGCTGGTCAAGGCGGTCGTCTGGCGCGAGAGCCGGTTTGATCCGGACGCGCGCGGGCGCGCCGGCGAGCTGGGCCTGATGCAAATCCGCGCCGACGCCGCGGCGGAATGGGCCGCGGCCGAGCACATTGCCTCCTTTGAACACCGCGCCTGTCTGGACCCCGCCACCAACACGCTGGCCGGGGCCTGGTATTTGAAAAAACTTCTTCTGCGCTACCAGGAAACCGACCATCCCGCCGCCTACGCCCTGGCCGATTACAATGCCGGACGCGGCAACGTCCTCAAGTGGCTGCACGGGCCGGCTGCGACGCAGAGCAGCGCCTTCGTCGCGCAAATCGGGTTTCCGGCCACGCGCGATTATGTGCGCGCCATCCTGCGCCGCGCCGAGCGTTACCGATAAGACAAGGATTCACACTAATTTCAGTTTGGGCAGGTCTTGCAGGTCTATCAAACCCACCGGCTCGTGGCGGGCGTTGACGACGATCAGATCGTCAATGTTGCGCTGATTGAAGATTTTCAGGGCTTCCACGGCCAGCGCTTCGTCGCGAACGCAGACCGGGTGGCGGGTCATGACGCTGCCCAGCGATTTGGCCAGGGCGGCGCCTTCCTTTTTTTCCCCGGCCATTTGACGCCGCAGATCGCCATCGGTGAAGACGCCGGTCAGCCTGCCGCGCGGGTTGACCACGGCCACGCTGCCGGACTTGGCGGCGACCATCACCATGAGGGCCTCCTTGACGCTCAGGTGTTCGCCCGCCACCGCGTTGCGCGCGCCGGTGCGCATGATGTCGCGGATGGTCAGCAGGAGCGAGCGGCCGATGGCGCCGGAGGGATGATGTTTGGCGAAATCTTTTTCCGCAAATCCGCGCGCCTGCAGGACGGCCATGGCCAGGGCGTCGCCCAGGACCAGCATGGCGGTGGTGCTGGAGGTGGGGGCCAGGTTGAACGGGCACGCTTCGCGGGGGACCTTGACGCTCAACGCCACGTCGCTGTATTTGGCCAGCGGGGATTTGAGGGCGCCAGTGAAGGCAATTATTTTGACAGAAAAGCGTTTCAGCGCGGGGAACAGATTGAGCAGCTCTTCCGAGGCGCCCGAATAACTCAGGGCCAGGACCACATCGCCGTCGTTGACCAGGCCCAGATCGCCGTGCAGGGCGTCCACGCTGTTGAGGACGACGCTGGTGGAACCGGTGCTGGTCAGGGTGGCGGCGATCTTTTGGCCGACATTGCCGGATTTGCCGATGCCCACCACAATGATCTTGCCCCGCTGTTGGAGCGATTGGACGACCATTTCCACCGCCGCGGCGAACGCGCCGTCCAATTGCGCCCGCACCGCTTTGATGGCCCGCAATTCAATGTCGAACACTTTGCGCGCCCGCGCCAGATGATTCATGGGCGCAGCTTGCCAGCGGGCCGCGCCATTTTCAATCCCCACTTTTGGCCGCCGTCCTTCCCATCTGTCGCATCCATCCCATCTTTCCCATCCTTTCGAGAACCCGGCGGCGCCATTTCCAATCTCGACTTCACGCCGCCGCGGGGCGATATTGCCGGCATATTCGACCCCAATTTCAGATGAAAATAATAATCCTGCTCAGTTTATTGATGGTTCCTGAATTGTCGTTCGCCCAGGCGGCGCCCAGGACATACCCCGCGGAGCGGGCCGCGCGCGCCGACAACGCCTTCGGGTTTAAGTTGCTGGCGGAAACCAGAAAAACCCTGCCCGGCCGCAACGTCTTTCAAAGTCCGGTGGGCCTGGCCCTGGCGCTGGCCATGGCCGGCAACGGAGCCGGCGGCCAGACGTTGCAGCAAATGGCCGGGACGCTGCAATGGCAGGGGGCCGCGCCGGCCGAATGGAACGCGGGCAATCAGCAGTTGCTCGGCCATCTGCTGGCGCTGGATCCTAAAATCAAGCTGGAAATCGCCAACAGTCTTTGGACGCAAGCGGGCGCGCCCATCAAA
>JBEKIA010000363.1:0-2285 GCA_050011995.1 Verrucomicrobiota bacterium | reverse complement strand
GCAGATCCTCAACGAGATCACCCGCACCTACCACTTCCCCACCAATTTATTTGTTGGCGACAGCGTCCGCGTCCGCCTCCTGGAAGACCGTTTGAAAATCCGCAAAGGGACGGCGTCCCACTGACCGCAACGCCCGGGTGCCGCATGGCCGGACGAATCTCAGTTTTTAGGCGCGCATTGATTGTGCCCCACGGCGGCTTCCGTGAGCGCCGTCAGGCGCGGAATCTTTGTAGTTGGGTGACGGGAATAGGTTCCAGCTCCGTCAGGAGCGGAATATGCCGCTCCTGACGGAGCTGGATGTGTTTTTCGGCTTGTCGGCTACAAATTTTTCGCTCCTGACGGAGCTTTAGCCCCCATATTTCATGGTGCCTGGGTGGCACGGGCGACTCGCCCGTGCCGCCGGGCCACTGGCCCGGCGGAATTTGGAATGCGACTCTTGGAGATGCCGGGAGGGTCAGATCTTAACATTTAACATTTTTCGTTTAATTCAAATGTTAAATGTTAAAATGTGAGCCCGGTGTCTGCCACGGGGCAGGATCAATGCGTTTGCTGACTTGAGGGCTTGATGGCGCCGGCTTTGTTTCGGCCGCCGTCGGTCCCTTCTTGGAGCAGGTTTTCGATGGCGCGCCCCATCTCTTCGCGCAGTGTCGGGGAGTAGCCGACGTGGCGGGCGCGGACGATGCCTTGCTGGTCAATGACAAGAAAGGTCGGAAAGCCTTGGACGCCGTATTTTTCCGGCAAACCCGCCGCCTTGAGGGTGAGGTAATTCAATTGGAGCTTGTCCACGACAAAACGGGCGTCTTTGTCGTCCGGATCGGTGTTCATGCCCAGGATCACCACGGGCCGGCCGCGGAATTGCTCGGCCAAGGCCTTGATCTGGGGCATGGCCCGCATGCACCACCCGCAGCCGCGATACCAAAAGTCCAGCGCGACGACTGTGCCGCGATAATCCTCCAGAGCGTGTTTGTGCCCGTCCAAATCGGTGGTGGCCCAACTGGCGGCGGCCTTGTTCAGAAGGGCGTCGCTTTTTCCCTCGTCCTCGGCGGCATATTTGAAGGAGGAGTCGAGCTGAAGCAATTGGGATTGAATCTCTTCCCGGATGACGGGCAGTTTGACCCTGTTTTGCGCCGTTTGCAGGGCGGCTTTGGCGGCGGCTTTGGCGGCGGATTCGTTCATCCCGGTTTGGAGCGATTCCAGCGCTGCGCGCACCCCGGCTTTGGCCTTGGCGCAAACGTCGCACTCCCAGGCCAGTTGCGTCATCCAGCCTGGGTCTTTGGCCGCGGCTGATTTCAACTGCGCCACACCCTTCCCGTCGCCCACGAAACCGAATCCCTGGTGATCCACCGAGACGATCTTCTGAATCAAGCCGCGCGCTCCGTCAAAATAAATTGTGTTGGTCGAGGTCCCCAGATAGATGTCCTGAAAAATTCCCTTTCCAGTCGCCTCAAAGATCCATTGGCCCGCCGGGTCGGAAGGCGCCGATTTGAGCCGATAAGCCGTCTGCATGGCCTCGTTCTGCGAGACTTCCCAGCCCTGTTGCGCTTGGGCAACATGGGAAGGGAGCGGGAAAAAAGGCGCGGAGAGCGGTTCATTTTCAACCGCGCCGGGCTTGCCGGCGACTTGTCCGCCGGCTGAGATGTCGAAGGAGTTGAGCTTGCGGGTTTCATCCGAGCGGCCTGGCTCGGTCTGCTTCCTGAGAACAACCAGGTGCCAGCTTCCGTCCCGGTTCTGGCGGGTCACCCAGAAGGTGGCGGTTTCGGTCTGCTTGATTGATTGATGCGCGGAGTGGAAATCGGATGAACTCTGATAGACCAGTTCCTGGCCGATTTTAAAACTGTAGCGGGGCATGTCTCCCGCCGCTTGGGCGAGGCTGGCGGTGATAATGCTGCCCGCCAGAGCGCACAGCGATGTCCAGGGCGATTTTTTCATGTCTTCCTCCAAATCATTCGCGCGCTCTTTAATTACGGCGCGGCTTTTCAAGAGCTTTCGTCCGACCGGGCTGTTTAGCAAGCCCCAAATGCGTGTGAAAAGTGAGGGGGTTCATTTTCAAGCATATTTCCCTTGACAATCCGCGCTTATATGCTAATCTTTCCGGCGTGAAGGCAGGAAAACTATGGGAAGACGGGACCGGGACCATGACGGGATGCGCCAATTTTCGGTTTGCGGATCGGGAGGCGGAGTTTTTTCAACAGCGGCGGAATCCGGCGCCGGGCTTCAATCCTTAAATACTCTATAAACTTAGTATGGTTTATGATTCCATCAGACAGACCTGCCTTTTCCGCCGG
>JBEKIA010000362.1:0-2307 GCA_050011995.1 Verrucomicrobiota bacterium | reverse complement strand
AGCCGCAACGAATCCTTGGAATTATCAAACAGCTTCCACGCATCCGCCAGCGGGCAAAAGTCCTGGAAGAAATGGCGAAGGGTCTTCAAAAACCGGCGGCGAACATCTTGCTCCGGGACGCCATGCCCTCCTTCGCGGACCCGTCGCCGGATTCGTTCCATGGATTCTTCCAACGACTGAATCCAAAGAAACACCAGCTTGATGAAATAACCGGCCTCTTTCGCCTTCCGCACCCATGTTTTGGTGGTGCGCCCGCTCAAGGTCGTTTCCCAGGCAAAAGTTTTTCGCTCCTGGATCAATCGTCCGACCCGGGTGAGGGCAATCCTGCCCGCCGCCGCCGCCGCCGCCTCGGGATCAAACGGCGACAAGCCGCGCGCGATCAGATCCACATTGACAAACTCCAGCTCACCGGATTCCTCAGGCAAAAAGCGGCTGGCGAAGGTGGTCTTCCCGGCGCCGTTGGGGCCTGCTATGAGGTAAAGAGTCGGCATCGTTGACCTGTCAAATATCCAGATTGCGGACGTTGAGGGCGTTGTCCTCGATGAACTGGCGGCGCGGTTCGACTTCGTCGCCCATCAGCTTGGTGAACATCTCCTCGGCTTCGACGACGTCGGTCATGTCAATGCGGAGCAGCTTGCGGTTCTCCGGGTTCATGGTGGTTTCAAACAACTCCTTGGCGTTCATTTCGCCCAGGCCCTTGAAGCGCTTGATTTGAATGCCGCGTTTGCCGGCATCCATCACGCCGGCGAGAATTTCCGCGATGGAAAACAGGGGCTTGGCGGCGGCCCGCTCGCCTTCGCCTTCGATCAATTCAAAAAGCGGCTGGGCCTGGGCGGCGTAATGCGCCACGTTCAGCCCTTTCCTGGCCAGCAGGCCCATCAGGTCCATGATGGCCTTGCTCTCGTGCAACTCGACATGGCCGGCCCGCCGGGTGTGGCGCGGTTTGTCGCCCTTCTCGATCAGGGTGGTGTCGGTCTCGGCGCCAAACAATTTCAGGTCGGCGTTGGCGGAGCCGAATTCGGCCAGTTCCTCCTCGGTGTGGAAATAGTGGACCGATTCGTCGTTGCCATCGCGCACCTTGACCAGGTGGCGGGGCAGTTCGCGGGTCTTGGGATGGCGGTGCTCGACGTACTCGCCGAAATCGCCGCCGTGGCGGCGCAGGGACTGGACGTATTTGTCCAGCGAAGAGAGCAGCTCGAGGATTTCGGTGAGCTGTTTTTCGGAAAGCTCCTTGCCGGTGGACAGGTCGTGGAGGCGCACATCCTCGCTGCCCAACTGGATGAGGATCTTGTTCAGTTGCGCGTCGTCGTCCACGTATTCGACGCGTTTTTTGCGGGTGACCTGGTAGAGGGGCGGCTGGGCGATATAGACAAAACCGCGCTTGACCAGTTGGGTCATCTGCCGGTAAAAGAATGTCAATAATAAAGTGCGGATGTGCGAGCCGTCCACGTCCGCGTCCGTCATGATGATGATTTTGTGGTAGCGGAGTTTGTCCAGGTCAAAGGCCCCTTCCCCCTCGCCGTCGCCGATGCCGGTGCCGATGGCCGTGATCATGGTGCGGATTTCGGTGTTTTGCAGGACCTTGTCCAGGCGGGCCTTTTCCACATTGATGAGCTTGCCGCGGATGGGGAGAATGGCCTGGTAGCGCCGGTCCCGGCCCTGCTTGGCCGAGCCGCCGGCCGAATCGCCCTCCACGATGTAAAGCTCGGTGTTGGCCGGGTCGCGGTCCGAGCAATCGGCCAGTTTGCCGGGCAGGCCGCCGCCGGAGAGGGCGCTTTTGCGGACGGTGTCGCGCGCCTTGCGCGCCGCCTCGCGGGCGCGGGCGGCCATGAGGCTTTTGTCAATGACCTTGCGCGCCACCGAGGGATTGGCGTCAAAAAAGCTCATCAGGCCCTCATAAACGATGGAGGAAACCACGCCTTCAATTTCCGTATTGACAAGCTTGACCTTGGTTTGCGATTCGAAGCGGGGATTGGGCAGCTTGACGCTCAGGACGCAAACCAGCCCCTCCCGCACGTCGTCCCCGGAAATGGGCGGGTCTTTTTCCTTGAGCAAATTGTTGGCGCGGGCGTACTGGTTGATGGTGCGCGTCAAGGCCGTGCGGAAGCCGGTCAGATGCGTTCCGCCGTCCGAGTTGGCAATGGAGTTGGCGAAGCAAAGAATCTGGTCGGTGTAACTGTCGTTGTACTGCATCACGCAATCCACGATCACTTCATCCTTCTTGCGGGCCAGCACGATGGGTTTGGGATGGAGGACCTCCTTGTTGCGGCCGAGCTGGCGGACAAATTGCTCGATGCCGTCCTTGTA
>JBEKIA010000361.1:0-2311 GCA_050011995.1 Verrucomicrobiota bacterium | reverse complement strand
CCATGCTTTTCTTAATCGCCGCGCCAGAAAAATCGTTTTCATCAGCGCTGAACCAAAGCTCACTTTGGGCGACTGCGAGCCGGCCATGGCCAAGCGGAACGGATGCCGCCGCGCCGAGAGCACAAACGCGCGCTGCAACGGCCGCATCCGCCCCCGGCGATAAGACCACGCCGACGCCAGCAATTCCTGCACGGCCTGGCGCACGTCGGACGCCGTCGCGCGTGGCGGCATGGGCGCGCCGAAGCTCACCGTGACCGGATACGGAATCTGCCGCGGCCACTTCCAAAGGAAACGCCGCTTCTCGAAACTGAAGATGCTCCCCCACACCCCGTCCAGCGCGACCGGCACGATGGGCGCTTCCACGTCCTGCATGATCTTCTCCATCCCGCGGCGAAAGGGCAACAACTGCCCGATGCGCGTGACCTGGCCCTCGGCGAAAATGCAAACCACCTCGCCGGCCCGAATGGCCTCGCGGGCGGTTCGCAGCGACTGGAGCAGGTCGCGCGGGCGCTGCGCCGAGGAGATGGGAATGGCGCCGAGGATGCGCGCGAACGGCTTCACCCAGGGCAGCTCATAAAACCCGGTGTACATAATAAACCGCACCGGCCGGTCCGTGGAAGCCGTGAGCAGGAGAGCGTCCACGAAGGAAACGTGATTGCAGACGAACAGCGCGCCTCCTTTGTCGGGAATATTCTCGCGGCCGAGCACGCGCACCCGGTAAAACGTGCGCGTGAGCAGCCAGAGGCCAAACCGCAGCACCGCGTCGGGCAGCAGCCACAAAACGTAAATGGCGCTCACGAGCGTCAGCACGCCGCCGACTAGAAAAATCTGGCGCGGATTCATTCCCATCGCCTGCGACAGCAGCCAATGAACGCCCGAGGCGAGAAAGATCCCGACGAACGAAAGGAGGTTCGCCGCCGCCAGCGTTTCACCCTTGGCCGTTTTGTCCGGGCGGTGTTGGAGCAGCGCCGAGATGGGCACGATGAAAAACCCGCCTGCGAAACCGAGCAGCGCCAGCCGCGCCAGCGCGGCGTTCACCGACAAATCGTTTTGCGCAAGCAATGCGGAGAAGACCGAAAGGCCCAGCGCGCCGAGCGGCACCAGGCCGTATTCAATTTTGCCGCCGGACAAATATCCCGCCGCCACGCTGCCCAGGCCGATGCCCAGCGCCAGCGCGGCGAAGAGGTAACTGATTTTGGTTTCGTCCACCCGCAACTCGTCTGCCCCGTAGAAAAACACATTCAGCATCAACAGCGCGCCGAGAAAGTTGAAGTAGGTGTTGCCCGCGGCGGCCAGGAACATCGGGCGATCTTTGCGCCAGGCGCGGATTTGCGCCCACACTTCGCCGGGGAAATTGGCGCTGAATTTTCTCCGCGGGTTCGCCGCCGGCACGCGCGAGATGCCCAGGCTCGTGAAAAAGCCGAACACCGCCAGCGCGATGAGGAGCAGGCCGGACTTCCATTGCTCGCCCCGAAAACCCTTGGCCATGAACCCTGCCGCCAGCGTGCCCAAAATGATCGCCGTGAACGTGCCCAGTTCCAACAGGCCGTTGCCCCACGAGAGCTTGCGTTCGGGCAGCAGTTCCGGCAGCAGTCCGTATTTCGACGGGCCGAAAAACGCGCTGTGGACGCCCATCAAAAAGACGCAGCCGAGCAACGGCCAGCAGGTCTGCAAAGATGCCGCCACGCCGGCGTCCAAGAGCCTCTGCTGCCACGCGAAACCCGCCAGCGCGAGCGCCATCACCAACATTTCAAATACTTTGACGCCGACGGAAATCGTTCGCTTGCTGAAACGATCGGCGAGAAAGCCGCCCGCCATGGAAAACAAAATGAACGGCAGCGAGAACAGCGCGGTGACAAGCTCGCCGATCTTGTGCTTTTCAGCGAGCGACACGTTCACGCCGATGAGCATGAAGATGACGAGGTTCTTCAGGGCGTTGTCGCTGAACGCGCCCTGGAATTGCGTGACGATGAGCGCCCAGAAGCCGCGTTGCCCAGCCTCCGGCGCGATGGCGGTGTCAGGTTTCATAAAGGTTGCCGGGTGGCGCGGGCCGGGATCAGTTTGGCCAGCGCCAGATGCGTTGGCACGTAGGCCAGCGTGAACAAAGCCAGATACCAGACCACGGCATACAGGCCCGGCGACATCCACGTCTGCGGATGGGCCTCATCCAGGCCAAAGACGTAGTTGACATCGCGCGGCCATTTCGGGTCCGCCAGGATTGCGCCCGCCGGTGGCAGGAGAAAAAAGGCGACCAGGCACAGCGCCCCACCCAGTCCAGTCCATAACTTCAAGGCGCGCCGGTCGTAACCCA
>JBEKIA010000360.1:0-2313 GCA_050011995.1 Verrucomicrobiota bacterium | reverse complement strand
GTAATGACGCAGCCGCCGCTCCACGTGCTCGGGCCGGAACTCCACCTGCTTAAACACCTCGGGGTCAGGCTGAAACTCGATCAGCGTCCCGTCGGCTTCCTTGGGCGCCTTGCCATTCTTCTCGTTCTTGAGCTTGCCCTGCTTGAACGACGCCTCGGCGAATTGGCCCTCGCGGAAGCTCCGCACCAGGAACACCTTCGACAACGCGTTGACCGCCTTGGTCCCGACACCGTTCAGCCCGACGCTGAATTGGAAAACCTCGTCGTTGTATTTTGCCCCCGTGTTGATCTTCGACACGCAATCCACCAGTTTGCCCAGCGGGATGCCCCGCCCGAAATCCCGCACCGAGACTGACTGCTCTTCAATCCCGATCTGCACCTCCTTGCCGTAGCCCATGATAAACTCGTCAATGGCGTTGTCGATGACCTCTTTGAGCAGAATGTAGCACCCGTCATCGTAATGCGAGCCATCGCCGATCCGCCCGATGTACATGCCCGTGCGCAGCCGGATGTGTTCCAGCGAGGAGAGCGTCTTGATCTTGCTCTCGTCATAGACGTGTTTCTTGTCGTCAGCCATATTTTTCAACCGGCTGAATATCAAACCTCCCCGCCTCCTTGCCAATAACAAACGCGCCTTACCCTGCCGGGCGGGCGTTCATGGGGACATAGGTACGGGCCTTTCGTTCAGCATGTCCCCATAATACTTACGTCCCCATAAGCGCCCCGCGGCGGCTTCCGAAAACGATTATGTTTCCATCGCCCGGCATTTCTGCAAAGTTCGGTTGATGACAGTCCAGACCCAAGCTGCAGCCGCTAGCGCGTCCGCCGCCCTGCCGCGCCGTTTTGGTCTGCTCCAGGCCACGGCTCTGAACATGTCCACGATGATCGGGGTGGGACCCTTCATCACCATTCCCGTGCTGATGGCGGCGATGGGCGGGCCGCAGGCCATGCTCGGCTGGGTGGTCGCGCTGGTAATCGCATGCAGCGATGGCCTGGTCTGGAGCGAGCTGGGAGCCATGATGCCGGGATCGGGCGGCAGTTATGTCTATCTGCGAGATGCGTTTGGCCCGGAGAAGCTGGGGCGGGCGGTGTCGTTTCTTTTCATCTGGCAATTCCTGTTGAGTGGTCCGCTCGAGATCGCCTCCGGCTATATAGGGTTTGCGCAATACGCCAGCTACCTGTGGCCCGGGCTGGGCGCCAACGGCAGCCGGCTGCTGATGGCGGGCGTGGGCACCCTCATCATCTTCCTGCTTTACCGCCGGATTACGCAGATTGGTCGGATCACGATTTGCCTGTGGATCGGCACGCTGCTGACGGTTGGCGTGGTCATCCTGAGCGGTCCGTTTCATTTTGACCCCAAACTGGCGTTTGATTTTCCCCCGGGCGCGTTCAGTTTCTCGCTCGGGTTCGTGATGGGCCTGGGCGCGGCGGCGCGGGTTGGGGTCTATGATTACCTGGGCTATTACGACGTCTGCTACATCGGCGACGAGGTGCGGAATCCCGGCCGGGTTATCCCGCGGTCCATCCTGATCAGCCTGGTGGCGGTCGCCGCGATTTATTTAACGATGAACCTGCTCATTATCGGCGTGGTCCCCTGGCGCCAATTCGTCCCGCCGGCGGGAACGCCCCTGGCGGATCCGCCGCCGCCGGTGGTTTCCTGGTTTATTGAGAAGATTTACGGCGGCGGCGCGGCGAAGGTGTTCACGGTGATGGTGCTGTGGACGGCGTTTGCCAGTTGCTTCTGCCTCGTGCTCGGCTACTCCCGCATTCCGTTCGCGGCCGCCCGCGACGGCAACTTCTTCGCCGTGTTTTCCCGCGTCCACCCGCGAAAGGAGTTTCCGCACGTGTCACTGATTCTGGTGGGCGTGGCGGCGATCGTGTGCAGCTTTTTGCCGTTGATGACGGTCATTGACGCGCTGCTGACGACGCGCATTTTGGTGCAGTTTATCGGGCAAATCGGCGCCGTCTGGTGGCTCCGGCGCCGCCAGCCAAAAGCGGAGCGCCCATTCAAAATGTGGCTATACCCGCTTCCGGCCCTGGTGGCCCTGGTGGGGTGGCTGTTCTTGTTCGGGACGACTAATCTCACTGAGCTCCTATACAGCCTGGGCGTGCTGGCATTCGGAGCGGTCGTGTTTCTCGGCTGGTCGCGCTGGACCCGCCGCTGGCCTTTTTAAGGAGTGTGCTCGCGGTGAAATCCGGTTCATGCAGGTAAGGATGGTCGCGGCAATGAGCCGGACGATGCTCATACACCGTGCCTGCTAAGTATAACGGAAGTGCCCGCGATGCCCTCGATCACCCCTATCCTGCCGCATGC
>JBEKIA010000359.1:0-2326 GCA_050011995.1 Verrucomicrobiota bacterium | reverse complement strand
AAGTCCACCGGCGCCAACGCGCTCACCAACAGTGCCTCCGTCGTTTTCGCCGAGGGAAACCTGGTCCCCTCGGACGGTATCGCCGCCGCGGTGAACTACGTGGTGTCGGACTCGCAGCGCACCTTGAGCATCGCGCGCCTGGGCAATCCGCCCGGACTGCTGGTGACCTGGCCGTTGTCGCCGGCCAATTTTCTCCTGCAAGAAAGCGCCGATTTGACGCCCTCCACCAACTGGCAATATCCGGCCAACGGCACGTTCGTCTCCAACAACTTGAACACCTTCACCGACAGCATCGTCGCGCCGCGGATGTATTACCGCCTGGCCCCGCCCTGAGCGGGAGTGCGGGTAACCTCTCTTAATCTTAATCCTAATGGGCGAGTGACAGGAAATGGTAAACGCACGGGCGTCAAGAAAATGGCAACTTGGTTTGCGGTGAATCGATCTCAGGATTTGTACCAATGAGTGATTTGTACTTCATAATGAGTGGCTTGGAGCATGGGTTGCCAGTCGGGCTGGCGACGGCGAAGCGCGAAAATTTGCAGTTGACCTGTGAGGACATCAATCTGGCAGCGCACCAGGCGATGCGGCCAATTTTTGTCGACGAAAACGGTCCGATCAAGGAGTCGGATTTGTCCTTGGTCGCTCGTTCTGCGCAAGAACATAACCAGTGGTTGGGTCGGCGTTCGTGGCAGCGGGTTGGGCAGGGGCCAGCGCGGCGGAGCCGATGCAATCCGCGCCGCGTGTTTGGAGCGGTGGGCCTGGAGAAAGGCCTCAGATCGGGCGGACAACCCCAGCAGGCAGGTGTGGCGCCAACGATGCCAGACCTTGAGCTGCCAAAGGTTGTTATAGCTCTCAATTTTTGCTTGAAAGCCGGTTTCACGAGGCGGAGCAAAGACAGGAACAACTCCCAAGCAAAGGCACAGATGAACCAAGCGCCCCAAGCAGCCGGGCTTCTGGTGCGAGCCTTGAAAACGCGTGTCGTTGTCGAACTGGGCGAAAGAAGGGCAGCCAAAAGTGCGCCAGTGGGCTCGGAGGCAAGCGAGGGCATCGGAGGTGGTGAAGGACGAGCGAGGCCAAGAAACCGCAAGGCTGCCACAGAGGGAAATGCCGTTGAAGACTTCGACTGGCGAAAGATTTTTGATCGCCAGACTTTCGATAAAATCAAAGGTGTCCAACTCGGCGCGGCCCTCGGCCAAATCGGGCAAGTACCAGCCCGGCGGGGGAGGCCGCTGACGCTGGCGCGGCCCTCTGACCAGGCCGTGCTTGGCCAAAATTCGCGCGACCGTGCGTTGAGAGGGCAGGACAGGCAACTTCTGTTCTTTAAGGTAACGAAGAATGGCGGCAGGGCCGAACTCGCCCAGCGCCGAATGTTTTTTGAGCCAGAAGCGCGCAGAAAGGATGCTCTTCTGAATTCTGAGGGGAGTGCGGTTTTTGGGTCTGGGATTTCCGCGAGGGGCGTCGTGCCAACTGACGCGGTCCAACCGCTTGCCTTTGACGCGGTGGAACCATTTGAAGGCTGTGCGCACGCTGACGTGGAAACGAACCGCCACAGCGCGGAAAGAAGCACCACGTCGCAAAGCAGCGACGATGAGCCGGCGTTTAAGAAGGAATTTTTTTTAGTCATGAAGCAAGAATGGGGGTTGTGTCAACAGTCGCATCGCGCCTGCCTCGCCCGCTCCGCTTCGGCTCGCTCCGCTCGCCTTCGCTGCGCGGGCGAGGCAGGCGCACCACCCCCCAACCAATGTCAGACTGTTTACCATTTGCTGTCACTTAAGTGTTTACCATTTCCTGTCATCTCCCCCTTAGGATTAAGATTAGGATTAAGAGGCGGAAAGGGCCGCCCAAATTAGATGGTCCAACCCTTGCGATATTCCCGTTTGACAATGCGGGCCGCTTCGGGAGCGTTTTTGGCCTTCATGGCGGGGCCGTCCCACTCGAGTTTCTTGCCCACGCGCAAGGCGATGCAACCCAGCAGCATGATTTCCGTCAGATAGGCCGCGATGTCGAAATTCGAATACGGCACCTGGTGTTGGCCGTCTTTGCACGCCTGGAGCCACTCCTGATGGTGCCGGGAGTCGGGCGCGCCCCTGAAAGCGTTCAGCGGCAGAGTTTCGGGAATGGCTTTGGCCGCCGGGTGATTGGGCAGGCCGGCCATTTCCTTGTCGCTTTTGAGCTTGACGTAAGCCCGCAAGTCCTGATCGCCGTCATCGGGCGAAAAGATCATCCCATTTTCACCAATCATGATGCAACCGCTCTTGGAGACTCCGCCCATCATCGCTTCGATGTCGGCGGTGACTTCGGCGGGCGGCTTGTTGCCGCCGTCGGC
>JBEKIA010000358.1:0-2331 GCA_050011995.1 Verrucomicrobiota bacterium | reverse complement strand
TGGCGGCAAAGACGTGGATGTATTCCTGAAGAACTACCACAAGACGGGCTGGTATGGCGCGGTGACGTTCAACTCGCAGTTCGGGTATTACGTCTGCGATCCGCAGAAGCCACAAGCCCTCGACGGCTTCGACTACCCCACCAACATGACGAGGATCACCGACAGCGAGGTGTTCGCCTTGCCGCTGCTGGTGGAGCACTACAATGGCATGGCCGCCGCGGTGAACAGCCTGACAACGGGCTACGGTTTGACGTGCGCGTGTTTGCAGTGGCGCGTGGGCGGCCGGCTGCTGTCGCTGACGCCCGGCTCCGAGTTCTACATCCCCGAACCGATGGATTCCTTCGCGTCATTCTCCGGCGTGAGCGATATGTTCGACCTCGCCAACCACCTCGGTCTCACCGTGAACGGGCCGCCGGCGCTGCCCGAGGCAACGGAGGTGCCGCAGAATTGCATGGTGATGTTCGTGGGCAGGGTGTCCGGCGGAGTAACGGGGGCATCAGAAAACAGTCAAGACGCCAGCGGCAACACGATCCTGGGCAGCATCACCGTATCTTACACCGGCACGATGACACCGCATCCGTTCTCGCCGGGGGATTTGGCCAAAGGCATTGCGCCGGCAGGCCATGGCTGGACCCCCGGACCGCTGCCACCAGACGGCTCGGTGGGCGACTATTACATCTGCACTCAGAGTGGGTGGGATGGCTCGACCTACTGGTGCAAGGGCGATGTGCTGATTTGGAACCAAACGATTACCTGGGGGGCCAACGCCGGGTGGAGCCGGCATAGCGGCGCCCAACAAGTGCCCGGGATGGCCTTTGTGCCTCAAACGGGGCAATGGGTGCGTATTTCGGCGCAGGCGGTCGGGGCAGTGAATTATCCGCCTGAGCTTGGCAGTTGGGCGGTGGCGACAAACCGCTTGGGGAAATGGGACCCGCCCAGCCTCCCTTCCTCGACCAATGTCCAACGAGGCGATTACTACGACATCCACAGCACCAATCGGGACATGGGGGCTTTTGCCGGGGGCAAGTTGATCTGGGACGGAACGCAGTGGGTCATTTGCAATAGCGACTACGCCGACTTCCATTGGATCAGCATCTCCGAGGTGAAGGACTTCATGGAGTCGCTGGGGTTCAACATGGTCTATAACGAGCCGGTGATTCCGCTGTCGTTTGGGTGGGAGGAGCAGGGCGTGTCAGGACAAACGGCCGGGGTTTATGAACAGAGCCGGAGCGACACGATGCCTATGTATGCCATCCCCTGGGGCAACAGCTACGGCAACACCTTGCTCCAGGCCGCGCAGAGCTTGAATGTCAATATCCTCCCCAGCGCGAGCATTTGTATGGGGTATACCGGCGCGCGCTGGCAGTTTACCACGTCAACGGAAACCGACTCGGCCAAGCCCGGTTACCCCGATTGGAAGATTCGCGCCAATCCTTACGCGCTGTGGGATGACGGCACCTTGGCCGACCTGCGGAATTGGGGCTTTGACCCCGGCAAGCCGGGCAAGCCGCCGGCCGCCATTGAGGAGTACTTCAGTTTCGCCGCCTCCTTTGACGGGGGAATGGGGTTCGTTGTGGGGGATTGGCTCCTGTTCTGCCCTGGAGGCAATGACACGGCCTGGCCCAATATAGGACTGGATGTAGGGCGGCCGGCCAGCGGGGCGCCGTTTCAGTTTCCCGATAACGCCCTTTGGGGCGGGGTGTGGGTCGGGGGCAATGACAGCCTGTTTCAATGCGGCAGGGCGGAGGCGTCGCCGGACCTTTTCGCCGCCGCGTTCTATCAGCATGTGGCTTACGCGGTGCTCTCAGCCAACAGCGAGGGCACCAACCCGCAAAGCCGCTTCACGATCATCCCGGTCGGCAACTTCATTACGGACGGCGATGCGGCCCTCGCCTCGGACTGGGACTTTGAGAAGATGGTTTGGGGGGATGCTGTGCCTTTCCGCTATATCGCGCCCGGCCCGAAAGACACCCCGCAGACAGTCGTGCCGGAAACGAGCGGGTTGACCGCGCTGGAGGCGGCGGGGACAGGTGTCGCCACGCTGCAATACTCCGTCAACCTCAACGCGATCGCGCTGGGGTAGTTCCACATGGAACAATCAGCCACCAATGCTGCAATAGTAATTGTATGCCTGTTATATTGCTAGATGTGCAATCATACATTTTAGCCTTGCGCAGTCGCCGGCTGGCGGGTTAAATGCGCGCGCAAATATGCCACTGCAATTGCCGATTGACCTGACCAGCCTGCCGCCGTTCCGGCTGCTGGAGGCGGCCTTGGGGCCGGCGCGGGCCTTGTGGCTTTGGTGGGTGGTGTGGCGGGAGCTGGCTTATT
>JBEKIA010000357.1:0-2343 GCA_050011995.1 Verrucomicrobiota bacterium | reverse complement strand
TGCACCCCGGCGGCGGATGGCGAGAGGCTTTATGTGGAGGGGATGAGCGGCGACGTGGCTTGTTTGCAGGTCAAAGACGGCAAGGTGATTTGGCAATACAGCCTGACACGCGATGGCGGCGGGCGCGTGCCCATGTGGAGTTACCGGGAGTCGCCGCTCGTGGATGGTGATAAGGTCATCGTCACCCCGGGCGCCCCGGACGCCATGCTGGTGGCCCTCGACAAACTGACTGGCAAGACCGTCTGGAAGTGCCAGATGCCAGCCGACAGCGGAAGCAGTGCCGGTGGTCCGGGTGGCGGCCCCGGCGCCAGTCCCGGTGGTGGTCCGGGCGGTCTCGGGGGCGGGACCGGAGCTCCCGGCGGGCCTGCCGGTGCCGGCGGACTGGGCGCTGGTTCGGCTCCGGTGGTCACTGGAACCAAAGACCCGGGCTTGTTCACCAGCGAGCATTGGGGGATGACGGCTTTCTCGACCAAAACTCCCAATGGGAAATACATCGCAAAGCTTTACTTTGCAGAGACCTATGAAGGCATTACCGGCTCCGGCCAGCGCGTCTTTTCCTTCAATGTCCAAGGGCACGAATTCAAGGACTTTGACGCCTGGTCAAAGGCCGGCGGTCGCAACCGTGCCTATATCGAGACGGTGCCGGTAGAAGTGACCACGGGAGAGTTTCGCATTGGCTTCACGAGGCAGGTCGAAAACCCGGCCATTAAGGCAATTGAAATCATTCCGCAAGCGGAGGCTGCAAACGGTGCGGCGTCTTCCGCCGCAATACGAATCAAGGCCGGCGCATCTGCACCGTTTACGGATTCGAGCGGGCAGGTGTGGCAGGCGGATACCGGTTTCGAGGGAGGCATGACGAACCCGGGAATTGGCGGTATCGGCGGCGGGTCCGGTGGTCGCCAAGGGGGACCTGGCGGGCCGGGAGGTTTTGGCGGCGGGCGCGGCGGATTCGGTGGCTTGGGAGCCCCGGGACCGGCCTATGCCTCGGTTATCCCTATCGACTTCGACGGCCAGCGTCAGTACGTGCAATTTACCGCCAGAGCGCTCATCGGAGTCGCCGCGACCGATGGGAAGTTTCTCTGGAGGTATGACAAGCCCGCCAACGGGATGGGCCTCAACTGTTCCACGCCGCTCTACCACAACGGCATGGTGTTTGCCGCCTCGGCCTATGGCGCGGGCGGTGGGCTGGTGAAGCTGAGCAAGGATGCAAACGGTGGCGTCAAGGCTGAGGAAGTTTATGCCACGAGGAAGATGCAAAACCACCACGGCGGTATGATCCTCCTCGATGGCTGCCTTTATGGCGCCAACGGGGGCAACGAAGGTGGTTTCCTGATCTGTCTCGACTTCAAGACCGGGAACGTCCTCTGGGACGGTCGCGACGATGCAGAGAAGCGGGCGCCGAAAGGCTCCTTGGCCTACGCGGACGGCCGGCTTTACTATCGCACGGAGAAGGGAACCGTGCTCCTGATTGAGCCGAGTCCTAAGGAATACATTGAGCGTGGCCGGTTCGAGCAACCTGACCGCACCAGGCTGCCGGCCTGGGCGCACCCGGTTATCGCCAACGGACGGCTCTACGTGCGGGACCAGGAGGTGCTGTTCTGCTATGACGTAAAGGCGAAATAGACAGGCTCGACAAACCACCAAGACACGCTAAACCGAAAGGCAAAAACTTATGCAACACAGAAAGGCGCTGGTTTGGGTCTTTTCTTTGACCCTCCTCGCAAATTCCGCAGCCGCTGATGATTGGCCTCAATACTTGGGACCAACCAGAAACAGCATATCGCCCCAGAAAGGCATTTTGCGCAGTTGGCCGGAGAAGGGGCCGGAGGTGCTCTGGACCGCCGCCGTTGGCAGAGGCTATGGCGGGCCTGTCGTTAAAGATGGCAAGGTTTACTTGCTCGACCGGGACGATAAGGTCGGCGACAACCTGTGTTGCTTAGACCTGTCCAACGGAAAAGAACTCTGGAGCTTCGCTTACGATGCTCCCGGGACGGTCATGTTTCCAGGTTCACGGAGCGTGCCGACTGTGGACGGCGACAAGGTTTACTCCTGTGGCCACAACGGGGACTTGTATTGCATCGACACAAAGACCCACAAGCCCGTCTGGAACAAGAACGTTTGGAAAGATTTCGGCGGTGAAAGACTTCCGATGTGGGCAATTACGCAGTGTCCTCTGGTTTACGGAGACTTGCTGATCGTGGCTTCACAGGCACCGCAGGCCGGTGTTGTCGCTTATGAAAAATTGACGGGGAGCGTTAAATGGAAAACCCCGCCAGTTGGCCTGATCAGCTATGCCAGCCCGGCCATCGTAAAGGTGGACGGGAAGGACCACGTGGTCATGAT
>JBEKIA010000356.1:0-2348 GCA_050011995.1 Verrucomicrobiota bacterium | reverse complement strand
GACGTGAGAGTTCGTTGGAACCTGGCCAGCATCATCGGGGCGCCCACACTGGGACCGCAAGCGCCCGGTGGAGGCATTGGCAATTGCCCCGGGAATGTTGGTTTTACGCAGGGCAGCTACAGCGCCAGCGACACCTCCGGCAGCGCGTTTATTACCATGGACCGCGTCAACGGGAGCCTGGGCGAGGTGAACGTGGTCATGTTCACCAATACACTCTCGCCCGGTCCCGGCGCCGCCACGGCGGCTGACTTTGGGTTGATCAACAACGGCGTTACCGAATATACGCCGCTCGAGATCGTTTACGTGATGGGTTACGGCTGGAGGGAAGCCGATTGCGAGTACGGCCCCAATAATGACACCACGCTGGACCACTTGCAGTTCCCCCTGGAGTTGAGCATCTTCGACAACAAGATACCGACGAACAACCTCTTTGCCGGCCTGTCGCTGCTGGCCCTCAACGACATAGACACGTTCTCCCTGGGAGGCGAGTATATTCCGATGTTCCCGGCGCCGGGCGCCACGCTGGCCAGCCTGGAAATTGTTAACGACAACTTCCCCGCCGGCACCCTCGGTTTCAGCCCCGCCACCAATTACAACGTGGTGGAGAGCGGGGGATTCATCACCCTCACCGTCCTGCGCACCAACGGCAACAACGGCTCGGTGACTGTCAATTACAAAACACAGAACGGTTTCACCAACGATCCCGGCGTGCAAACCGCCGTGGCGGGCGTGGATTACACCTCGACCTCCGGCACCCTGACCTTCCCCAACGGGGTCACCAGCGCCAGTTTCCAGGTCCCCATCATCAATCACTCCACCCTCCAATCCAACAAGTTCTTCAACGTGATTTTGTCCAGCCCGACCCACGGCGCGATTCTGGACACCAACACGCCGCCCCTCCTGCTGACCACCGCGGTCGTGACCATTGTGGACAACCATTTTCTGCCGGGCCATTTGAACTATGTCGCCACCAACTACAGCGTGAACAAGGGCGTGACGGCGACGGTGAGCATCCAGCGGACCGGCGGGGCGCTGGGGATCATCGCCGCGGCCTGCCTGACCCAGAACGGCTCGGCCCTCAGCGGCCTCAACTATACGGCGACGTCCAACTGGCTGGTGTGGAATGACAGCGACGTTTCGGTGAAGACGGTGAGCATCCCGACCCTGGAGGACAATGTGGTGGAGACCAACAAGACCTTCAGCGTGATCCTGACCAACGCGATTGTGGCCAACAACGGGACGGGCGCGCCGACCAACAGCCTGGTGCTGATCTACCCGACCAACGCGGTGGTGACCGTGGTGAACGATGATTCCTACGGCCAGCTCAATTTCTCCCCGACCAACGTCAACGTCCTGCAAAACGGCGGCCGGGTCACGGTGACGGTGGTGCGCACCGGCGGAACGGTGGGGACCGTCTCGGTCAATTTTTTCACTGGCAACGGCAGCGGGCTGCCGCCGTTGCAGCCGGCGCTGGCGGGCACCAACTACGGGGCGACCAACGGCACGCTGACCTTTGGCCCCGGCGTGACCAGCCAAAGCTTTACGGTTCCCATCTACTATACGCCGTCGGAAGCCAGCGCCGCCAACCGGGTGATCGCCCTGACGCTTTCCAACCCCAATCCGGCGGCCATCACCAATGGAAACCCGTTCCCCAAGACCGGAACGGTTACCATACTGGACAACCAGTTGGTGACCGGCGCTCCCGGATCGGTGGACACCACCCTGCTGACGGGGAGCGGTTTCAACAACGTGATCAACTCGTTGTGCATGCAGCCGGATGGGAGTGTGCTGGCGGGCGGACTTTTCTCCGTCGTCAATCAGTATCCGTTCAACCAGGTGGCGCGGCTCAATCCGGATGGTTCGGTGGACACGACTTTTCTGGCGCAGATGGGGGGATCGGACGGGGTGGTGCAAACGGTGCTCAGCCAAACGCCTGCCGCGGGCCAAACCAATGGCCCGATCATGGTGGCCGGCGACTTCGCGCATTTTAACGGCGTCCCGCGCAACAACATCGCCCGCTTGAATCTGGACGGCTCGCTGGACACGACGTTTAACCCCGGCGCGGGAGCGGACAGCACCATTTACGCGCTGGTGGAAACCATGCTGGGCGCGGGAACCGCCAGCCAGACGTCCGCCTATCTGATCGGCGGCAATTTCGCCAGTTTCAACGGGGCGCCCAGCAGCGGAGTCGCCCGGCTCACCAGCGCGGGCCAGTTGGATCCGAATTTTAATCCCGGCAACGGCGTCACCAGCACCAACGGGGCGGTCCACGCCCTGGCGGTGCAGGCGTCCGGCCAGGTGATCGTGGGCGGCGATTTCACCTCGTTTAACAATTTTTCGTATCACCA
>JBEKIA010000355.1:0-2350 GCA_050011995.1 Verrucomicrobiota bacterium | reverse complement strand
GCGGTGCCCCAATCGGAAGGGATGTTATACTTGGCGCGATAGACAATGGCGCGGTCATTCATCCAGGAACCGAAGACAGCGCCGATGGCCCCTTCGAGCTGGACCCAGGGATCGGTGGGAAAGTCCTGGCCGGTGCGCTCCTTGACCAGGGCCTTGAAGCGTTGCACCAGGGTCTGGAGGCTCTTGTGGTCAATTTTGGTGTCCTCGACATGCTGCTGGCCGGGGAACAGCTCGGCTTTCAAATTCTCGATGATGGTTTCAAACGGCTCATGGTCTTCGCCGGGTTTCTTCTGCACGCCCATGACGACGTCGCCGTACATTTGGATGAAGCGGCGGTAGCAGTCCCAGGCAAAGCGGGGGTTGTTGCTGGCTTTTTCCAAGGCGGCGACGGTTTGGTCGTTGAGGCCGAGGTTCAAAATGGTGTCCATCATGCCGGGCATGGATTCGCGGGCGCCGGAACGGACGGAGACGAGGAGGGGCTTTTCCAGGTCGCCAAAGCGTTTGCCGAGGATTTTCTCGGTGTTGGCGACGCCGGCTTTGACCTGCGCCCAGAGTTCCTTTGGATAGGACTTCTTGTGGGCGTAAAAGAAGGCGCAGCATTCGGTGGTGATGGTGAAACCGGGCGGCACGGGCAGGCCGATGCGGGTCATTTCCGCCAGATTGGCGCCTTTGCCGCCGAGCAGGGGCTTCATGGAGCCGTCGCCGTCCGCTTTCTTGTTGCCGAAAAGATAAACGTATTTATGTGATTTGGATGTAGTAGCCATAAGTTTGGATTTAAACTTGGCGCGCACTTTAACAAAGTGGGGATTTGAGTCAATCGCCAAAATTGGTCAGAAATTGCGGAAAATGATTCCAAAATTGTCCCGCCGGCGCCACCAGGGACGATTGACCTTGCCTGGGATGCGGCAGAATGGAGTGCTGGAGTGCCGGAGTGGTTTTTGAACCGCGACATAGGCAAACCTGGGCGGAGCCGGGTCCGCCGTCGCTTCGCTTTGGCGTGACAAGGGATCGGCGTGCATGGTGATTCAAAGATTATGTGTAAGTATCCATTAGCAAGGCACTTGCTTCAGAGCCGGATAAAACGTAAGGCTTCCCGACGATTTCACGGGGAGTCTTCACCTTCGAGCCGGCGTGGCACAAGGAATTCAATTTGTTAGTTGAATTTTGCTATTGAGATGGCAAGATTGGGTGCATGAAACTCAAATGCTTTCTGCCGCTGTTGTTGGTTCCTGCCGTCATTTCCGTTTCCGCCCAGGATTGGGCCAAGGCCAAGCTGGAGGCTTCCCGCCGCCATGGGGAATGGGTCACCGTCACTAATGGCGTCCGCAAGGTGCAATGCTGGGTGGTCTATCCGGAAGTCAAGGACAAGGCCACGGCGGTGGTGCTCATTCATGAGATCTTCGGCCTGAGCGATTGGGTGCGCAACGCCGCCGATGAAGTGGCCGAGGCGGGTTACATCGCCATCGCGCCGGACTTGCTTTCGGGATTGGCGCCCAATGGCGGCAAAACCAGCGATTTTGCCGGACAAAGCGAAATTGCCGCGGCGATTCAGAACTTGCTGCCAAACCAGGTCGCGGGCGACTTGAACGCGGCGGCGGATTATGTGAAGGGATTGCCGGCCGCCAACGGAAAAATTGCCGTGGCCGGCTTTTGCTGGGGTGGAACGCAGTCCTTTCTCTATGCGTGCAACCGCCCGGACCTGAAGGCGGCGTTTGTTTTTTACGGCGGCGGCCCTTCCGCCGCCAACATGGAAAAAATCCAATGTCCGGTCTATGGCTTTTACGGCGAAAACGACGGGCGGATCACCCTGAGCGTGACCAACACCGCCACGCAGATGAAAACGGCCGGGAAGGCCTATGAGCCGGTGGTCTTCGCCGGGGCCGGGCATGGTTTCATGCGCGGAGGCGAGAAGGAGTTTCCCAACGCGACGGCGGCGGACCAGAAGGCGCATGACGCGGCCTGGGTTCGCTGGAAGGAATTGCTCAAGAAGATTTGAACCATTGCGGATTTCAAAGAATTTTGAATGTTGAATTTTGAATTGGGAAAAGGGATTTTTTCATTTCCCTATTCCCTATTCATAATTCACTATTCTCCGGCCCATGGCTGACAATTATTTGACAACGACGGACACGGGGATTTTCCTGGCGGTGAAACTGCTGCCGCGCGCGGCGAAGAACGAGATCGGCCCCGCCCTGGGCAATGAGTTAAAAATCAAAGTCACCGCCCCTCCCGTGGAGGGAGCGGCCAACCGGGCGCTGGTCCATTTCCTGGCGGAAACCCTGGGCTGCCCGCGCTCGGCCGTGCAAATTGTGCGCGGCCAGGCTTCCCGGCACAAGACGGTGGCGATTGC
>JBEKIA010000354.1:0-2377 GCA_050011995.1 Verrucomicrobiota bacterium | reverse complement strand
TTCAGTACCTGTCCCGACCTGACCTGTGTCCTTTTCGCGGGCAACGCTCCCGGCACTAATTCCACGGTTTTCTCAGGCGACACTCAGGCGACCGTCTATTACGAGGCGGGAACGACGGGTTGGGGCAGCACCTTCGACGGTCTTCCGACCGCGCTCTGGAACCCGCCGGGGCAAGGCTACACTTGCGCGATGAATAACGGCGCCATCACCATCACGGAATACACCGGCCCAGGAGGGTCGGTGACCATTCCCGGCACGATCAATGGCCTTCCGGTCACCAGCATTGGGGTCGGAGCCGAATGGCGCTTAGATAAGGCCTAAAGCTTTCTTAGACAAGGACTTACGCCGATGCGTGTCGGGGAGGTTTTTGAAGAGGATTTGGCGGGATAGCCTTTCCATTTTTCCTATCCTCTTTTGCAGGTTGCGCCCGTTCTGGATGGCCTGGCGCAAGAATTGGAACTGCTCCGGGCTGAGGGCCACGGTGATCGTCTTGCGCGCCTCTTTCCGGGTCCACTGGTAACCGGAGCGCGGTGGCCGGAGAGTGGAACGATCCAAGACCGAGCCGTGGCTGATGTAGCCGGTTTGGGCCAGGCGGTCGCACAGGCGGCGGTATTGGCGCTGCAGGGCCTCAGGGGGCGCGGATTTCTTTTTCATGGCGTCATTTTAGGCTGGCTGTCAAGCCCTTTACAAGTATATATACTTGTTATGCAAACGCCTTTCTTTCCCCCTTGGAGGGCGCGCCTGGCTCGCTTGGGCCGGCGCGTCCAACACCTCCGCCAGCAAAGTCTCCTGCACCTGGATCAACTCTTCGGCCCGCTGCTCCCGCAGCCGCTTTTGTCGCAAACCCAGGAGGGGGACAACAGCCGGGAGCGGGTCTTTAGCGTCCGCCGCACCTTCTTTGGCTTTCTCTATCAGGTGCTCAACCCCGACTGCCCCTGCCGTGAAATCGTCCGCCAAATCCAGGCCCTCTTCGCCCTCCACGGCGGCGGCCGGGTGGACTCCGGCAACAGCGCCTACTGTCAGGCGCGCGCCCGTCTTCCCTGGGACATTTTGCCGCGCCTGCGCTGTGCCGCGGCAGCCCAGGCCCAGAAAGCGGGCGGGCTTTGGCACGATCTGTGTGTCAAAGTCATTGATGGCACCAGCACCAGCCTCCCCGACACCCCCAAGAACCAGCGCGCCTATCCCCAGCCCGGCGGCCAAAAGCCAGGCTGCGGTTTCCCGCTCCTGAAATTGGTCGGCGTGTTCAGCCTGAGTACGGGGGCCTTGCTCGATTACGCCAAGGGCAACAAGCACCAGCACGAGTTGGGTTTGTTGCAAAAGCTGCTCCCCCAGTTCAAGCCCGGCGACGTGGCGCTGGCCGATCGGGGCTTCAGCACCTACACCCTGCTGGCGTTGTTCTGGCTGCGGGACGTCTGGTGCCTGTTCCGGCTCCATCAAGCCCGCCCGGCCGATTTGCGCAAAGGCAAACCTCTGGGCCGCAAGGACCGCCTGATGGTCTGGCGCAAGCCCTGGCTTTGGCAGAGACCTCCTTACTTGCCAGAAGCGATCTGGAAACTCATTCCCCAGGAATTATCCGTGCGCGTGGTCCGCTTTACGCTGGTCGTGCCGGGCTTTCGTTCCGAGTCGGTCACGCTGGTCACCACCCTGCTGGATCCCAGGGCCTATCCCGCCGAAGAACTCGCCCGGCTCTATGCCCGGCGCTGGCATATCGAATTGTGGTTCCGGGACATCAAAACGTCCATGGGCATGGAAGCGCTACGCTGCAAAAGTCCCAAGCTGGTGCATAAGGAACTGGAAATGTTTTTCATCGCTTACAATCTGATTCGCTGCCTGATGGCCCAAGCCAGCTTCACCCACCAGGCTCCGCTGGAACGCCTGAGTTTCAAAGGCACCGTGGACTCCGTGCGGCAATTTGCCGGTGCCATCGCGCAAGCCCGTTCGCCCCGAAAACAGAAACAACTCATGGCTCAATTGCTGGAGATCATCGCCCAGGATCAGGTGCCCGATCGGCCGGGCCGGCGCGAACCCCGCGCCGTCAAGCGCCGACCCAAACCCTATCCGTTGCTCAATCGTCCGCGCAGCCTCTTCCAGGAAATCCCCCACCGCAATCGCTATTGGAAAAACAAACCCAGAAAACATAGGAAGCTAAACTAAGCGCCATTCCAGTTTGACCCCTGTGATGACCCGCTCGATCACCGGACGCGCGGCGTGGTGGTGCGGGTGGTTCGTGAGAAACGCCGCAATGAAAACGTTGGTGTCGCAAAAGATCTTCATCGCGCCGCCTTCGCTTCGCGCAGCAGATCATCAATTCGCTCGTCGCGGGCTTGGGCGACAAGGTCTACGCCGCTCGCAAATGGAATCGGACCTGTGAACACCA
>JBEKIA010000353.1:0-2380 GCA_050011995.1 Verrucomicrobiota bacterium | reverse complement strand
TGCTTTACGCGATCTGCTGTTTGCTCAGGGCGTGGAATTTCCCTGTGGTGGGCAGGGGCGGTGTCGCGGCTGCCGCGTGCATGTGCTAGAGGGTCACGTTGGCGTAAACCAGGCGCAACGTGAGCGCCTGAGCGTGGAAGAAATCGCCCAAGGCTGGCGTCTTGCCTGCCAGTGTGCGCTCGAGGACGACCTGGTCATCGAGCTGCGCCAGTGGGACGCGGCCATCCTGGTGGACGACACGCCTTTTGCTTTCGAGGGGCGCCCCGGCCTGGGTGTGGCTGTGGATGTGGGAACCACGACGCTGGCCACGCAGTTACTCGACCTCCAAACCGGCCGCGTGCTGGCGGTGCGCACGGCGCTCAACTCCCAGGCGCGCTTTGGCGCCGACGTCATGAGCCGCGTGCAGTTTGCCGTGCCCAAAGACGGTGCGCGCGAGCTCCGCGATTTGATTCGCCAGCAGATCGGCGGGTTGATCGGGCAATTGCTGTTTGCCGCCCAGATTCCGGACGCGGAGATCACGGACATCGTCCTGGTGGGTAACACCGTGATGCATCACCTTTTTTCCGGACTGGACGTTGAGCCATTATCGCGTTACCCTTTTGAGCCGGACCAGCTTGGCCCGCAGGTTTTCCACGCCGAAGATTTGGGGTGGAAGCTCTCAAGCCAAGCACGGGTCCGTTTTCTGCCTTGCCTGGGCGGGTTCGTAGGCAGCGATATTCTGGCCGGCATTCTGGCCACGAACCTCAGTCAACGCGACGAGTTAAACGGCTTGGTGGATTTGGGGACGAATGGAGAGATTGTAATTGGCGATCGGCGGCGCTTGCTGTGCGCCTCGACGGCGGCGGGGCCGGCGTTCGAGGGAGCGCGGATTTCCATGGGCATGCGCGCAGCCACGGGCGCTATTTCCGAAGTGAAGGTCGAGGACCACACCGTCAACTGCCGCGTCTTGGGCAACGTTCCGCCCCAGGGTTTGTGTGGAAGCGGCTTGGTGGATGCCGTGGCGGCGGGGCTGGAGCTGGGGAGGATCCAAACCTCCGGACGTTTCACCGGCGGCGTGAGCGCATGGGAACTGGCGGCGCCCGTGGTGCTGACGCAGGGTGACGTCCGCGAACTGCAACTCGCTAAGGGCGCCATCGCCGCTGGAATACGAATGCTTCTGGACCGGTTCGGTGCCTCGGCGGGTGACCTAAAAAAACTCTATCTTGCGGGGGCATTTGGGAATTATATTAACCGGGCTAGTGCGCAGCGTATCGGCCTGCTCAGCTTCCCGGCGGAAAAAGTCGAGGCGGCTGGAAACACTGCCCTCCTGGGAGCAAAGCTGGCGTTGTTTTCCCCGGAGGGAGACGACGGCTCCTTTACCCGCCTTCGCCAGCAAACCGAGCACGTGGCGCTGAACGCGGATCAGAGTTTTCAAGAGATTTTTGTGGAAGAAATGGCATTTCCAGACGTGGAGGCTGGGGACTCGGGAGTGGGTGCTGGGGAAAAGTAAAACCCCGGAACCCAACACCCAGCACCTGGCACCCAAAATTTAGAACCTAGAACCTACAGGAGATTCGCATGACACAATTTGAAGAACTGCAGCAGGCAATCATTGATGGAAAAGCCCCGGTGTCCAAGGGCCTGACGGAGAAAATGCTGAAGGAAGGAGTTCGCCCGGGCGAGTTCTTTCCCAAGGCGATCATCCCCGCCATGGATGAGGTAGGACGCCGGATGCGGGAATGCGAGTTTTTCATTCCCGAAGTGCTGATCGCAGCACGCGCGGCGCGTGCCTCGAGTGACATTCTGCGGCCGCTGCTGGTGGGCGTTGATGCCGTGGCCCCGGCCGGCACTGTCGTGTGCGGCACCGTGAAAGGCGATTTGCATGATATCGGCAAAAACATTGTTGCCATGATGCTGGAAAGCGCCGGGTTCAAGATTGTTGATCTGGGCGTTGATGTCACCGCAGAGAAGATCGTCGATGCGGTTCGCCAGAACAACGCCAATTTAGTGGCGATGTCGGCGCTGCTCACTACCACCATGGTGAACATGAAGGGTGTGGTGGAAGCGTTGGCCGCCGCCGGGCTGCGCGACAAGGTAAAAATCATGGTGGGCGGAGCGCCCGTCACTGACACCTGGGCCCACTCGATTGGCGCCGACGGTTACGGCAAAGACGCCCCCGCGGCCGTGGAGTTGGCGCGGCAGCTTGCGACAGCCTAATTTGGATGTGTCGAAAGCGCCTTCTGGGAGTGGGCAGTACGTGCTAAGCACAAGGCAGTAGAGCTCAAAAAGCCACTAGCCTTTTGACGGCGGCTGAGGATTTCGCCGGGCCGACCTCCCGATTGTGCCGGGCAGGTTGTGGAGCCAACCGCTCAGCCCGTGTTGAGCGGGAGCCGCAATCCTG
>JBEKIA010000352.1:0-2383 GCA_050011995.1 Verrucomicrobiota bacterium | reverse complement strand
CAGCAAAGAAACCAGGTCGTCCACCGCCCAATCAATGGTTTCGGGCATGTCCACGCCGGCAATTTCAGAAAAGAGTTTGCGAAGGAACGGGTTTGTCTTGGGCAGGTTGAATGCGGCCATTTCGCGGGAAAAATCTTTGCCGGGCGGGGTATGGACACGGGCGGCGAACAGACCATAGGCCAGTGTTTGAGCGAACATGTCCGCGAATTGCTTTTCTTCCAGGTCGGGAATCAAAGTGCCGCGGAATGACGCCAGCCAGTTGTGGAGAAGGCCTTTTTCAACCTCATGCTCAAACGTCTTAATGATAAGGTCCCGGATGATTCGCGTCATGCCCGCCATGCGCTTCGCCAAATCCGCGGCGGTGCCGATGGTCTTGGATTTCTGCGCCAGGAAAGCGTCCAGAAGTTCGGCCACCTCCTTTTCGCCGCCGGGAATTGCCTTGGGTTTTCCACTGGCGTCCAACTCACCCAACCGGGCCGTCCAGCGGTGTTCCCCGTCCACATACCACCGAAATTCAAGATAATCGGTGAGAACCCAGTTGAGCAGGCCATCCCGATAACGGATGAACTGGTCGCCGTGAGGCGGTTTTCCCCGTTCCATCTGGGTCAAGTTCTCCCCCACCGCTTTCGTCTCAACATGGCCGAGTGGGACCCTGCCTTTGGTTAGGTTGAAATCGGGCGCGCCACAGAGAATTCGGGCCGGTTCATTGGTAGCGGTTATTCCCTGGCTGAGCGATTCCAAAAGCTTTTTCAGGGCAGGCCGGTGGGTATGTTCGGTGGCGTCGCCGTGTGCGAGGTTCCTGTTAATCTCCTGCAAATACTCTTCAAAGGCCGTCATGGGTGAAACGGTAGCAAAGCGGACGCGGCAGCGGCAAGCCTGCTTGTCAGGCCGGTCTTGCCGGGGAATTCTTGCAGCATTTTCATCTTGAGGCGCCACTAATTATTTTGTCCTCGCGGGGCTGTCTTCGCCCAGGGCGGCGCGGCGGCCTGCGGGAATTCTTTCCAGGTGATAAATCAGGAAGCCGTGCAGGAATTGGCGGATTTCCTCCGCCTGCGCCGCGCTCAACCGCAGCCGGAAGACCGCGTCCCATTCCAGTTCCGCCATCCGCTCCAGGATTTGCCGGGCGCCCGCGCTCAATTTCGTCTCCGCCAGGTTTGGCTTCAAGCCGAGGCCATCCAGCAACTTCATCTCGAAGGCAAAAATGGTTTGCGGGCGGGCGGGCTGCGTCGGCAGGGCGCGGAGCAGGCTGCTGAATTGATTGAACAAGGCGTCCAGGGGCGCTTCCGTTTCGGTGGTTTGTTCGATGAGCAGGGCGCAGTAGGAAGCTTGCTGGAGAAGCGCCAGGTCCCGGCGCAAGCCGGGGTGCGTTTCCAGGAGCTTGACTTCGCGCAAGGTGTGCAACTCGGAATGGCGGCTGCGCGCAAAACTCAAATCCGCCAGATAGAATAGATCCAACTGCCCGCGAAAGGGCGAGCGGCTGCGCCGCGCCCCCTTGGCCACCGTGGCCAGGCGTCCCAGGCTGCCGGTCAGCCAGTGGACAATCAGGCTGGTGTCCGTCAGCGGCCGCGTGCGCAGAACCACTCCGGTGGCGCGCTCGCTGTTCATATTTCCGGAGGCGGTTCCCTGCCCGCCGGCGGCAGCGCCGAGAGGGCGTGGGCCGGCTGCCCCGGCGCAATGGCCCCAAGACTGATGACAAATTTAATGCCGTCGGCCACGGTCATGTCCACTTTGACCAGCGCGCTTTCCGGCAACAACAGAAGAAAGCCCGACGTCGGGTTGGGCGTGGTGGGAACGAAAACGCTGATCAATTTTTCCGCGCCCAGATTTTTTTGTTCGCCGGTGACAAAACCGATGGCGCGCGACCCCGGGTGCGGGAAGGGCACCAGCACCACCTGCTGGAAGGCGGATTTGTTGCTGGAAAATGATTCGTTGACCTGCTTGACCGTGCCATAGATTTTATTGAGCAAGGGAATGCTCATCAGAGCTTTGTCCGACCACTTGATGGCCCAGCGCCCCAAATAATCGCGGCCAAAGCGTCCGACCAGGCATATCAGGAACACCGCGACAAAGAAGGCCACCCCGCTCCAATACCAATACATTTTCCCGTCCCCGCCCTTGTCATGCGTCCAGTCCCTGGGCAGAAAGATCAGCAGCAAATCGGTCACGCCGGAAACATTCTGAAAAAGCCAGACCACCACGGCGACGGAAATGATGCCGGGCATCGAAATCGCCAGCCCCGCCAGAAAATTGCGGCGCCACCGGTTGAGGAAACTATTTTCGTCGAGCGGCATGTTTGCGCCCTTCCAGTTTGCCCCAATCGAAGCGCCGCGACAATGCCTTTAACACGCGGTTTTCTTCCTTTTTCATTTCCCGCCGCGCGGCG
>JBEKIA010000351.1:0-2389 GCA_050011995.1 Verrucomicrobiota bacterium | reverse complement strand
TTGCGGCCGGCTTGGAGGAATTGACCGGGCCGGGAGGGGCGTTGGTTTGGTTTGGGGCGGCTGGCGGTGGATTGGTTGGAAAGCGATTGGTGGCGCTGTCCAGTTGCCTTATTAACTCCTCTACGCCGGGCATTTCCCGTTCCGTGGCGCGGACGATCACTTGGTGGGTGCGGAAGTCGGGAATGATGGTGACGGTATTGGTCCACGCTTTGCTGACTTCCGCCACGATGTTGGTGGGATCGCTATGAGCAAGCTGGATCAACTTCACCACCTGGGGTTCGACCGTGTTGGAGGGCGCGAGTTTCTTCAAACCGTCCTCTGCGCGATTTGACTCACTCGAAGGGATCGCGTCGTCTTTGTTTGTGGATGCGGGATTTGTGGCGGGCCTCGCTTTGGGCTGCTGGAGTTTTGCGTCGAAATCATCCGCCCGCAACGGTCTTCCCAGCGCGTCGCCGCGCGCGGTGTAGGCGGCGCGTATGGCCTCCTCCGCGCATTTGGAAATTTGCGGGTCGTGGTCAATGAGGAGAGTCTTGAGCTCCCGCACCGCCTCGTCTGTGCGATTGAACGCCAGCGCATGGATGGCCGCGTCCCTGAATGGGAATCCAGGATCGGCCGCCAGTTCCACCAACTTCGGGGTCGAGGCGTCGCCGCCGGACCTTGCCGCGAGTCTGACTCCCCGCAACAGGTCCGACTCTCTGTTGGATGCCAGCAACCGCTCCATCAACGGCCTCATGTCTTTGGCCCCAAAATCTTCGGTTCGCAGATGCCTTCGCGCCTCGGGCCAACTGTCGTAGCCCTGCCCAATGGCGTCCGCCAGCGGCGCCCAAAGATCAGGGTCCGGATCGTTGAGCAGCGTCTTGAGCGCCTTCACCCCTTCGTCGGTTCGATTTAAGGACAGGGCATGAATCGCGCCTTCCCGGTCTATGGATCGGGGGTTGGTTGCCAGCGCCACCAGTTTCGCGGTCACTTCTTCATCGCCGGATGCGTCCGCGAGGCTGACTCCCTTGATGATGTCCGCCGGTTTTTTCGAGGCCAGCAGGCGTTCAATTAGCGGCGTCAGGTCTTTGGCGTCAAGTTGCAGGCGCTTTCCCGTCGGGCTTGTCAGCCCGCTGTAGGAATTGTTGTAGCTAATCTCAATGGCCGCTATCAGCGCCTCCGAAATCTCCGGCGAAGGATTCGTGAGCAGGGCCTTGAACGTCTTGGCGCCCGGGTCCGTGTGATTGGCCGCCAGCGCCTCGATTGCCGCGACCCTGGTTTCCAGCGAAGCGTTGGGATCAACGGCGATGGCGAGGAGCCGCGCGGTGAACGCATCGTCGCGGTAATGGGCCGCCAGCGCCGCGCCGGCCTGCCATTCGTCCGGGTTTTGCAACGCAAGCGACCGCGCGATGACCGGCTTCATCTCCTTATTTCTGGAATCATAATCCAGGAGCAGGTATTCCAGGTTCGGGTTCAACCGATGCTTGACAGCCGTCTGGAGAATGGCCTGCCAGATTTCTTCCGTCTGCGGCATGTAATGCAAAAGGGCCTCGTTTGCCCATTCGCCTTCGCCGCCGGCTTGGGAGGCGATCGTGAGCAGGGTCGGAACAATTTCGGGATTGCAAGTGTCCATCAGCTTCGACAACAACCCGACCAACACTGGATCGAGGAAATCGGGCGCTCCGGCGGGTCTGCCCGCCTTGGCCGCCAACTGCGCCGCAACCTGATTGGTCAAACCCTGGATGTAACCGGCCATCTCCTCTTTCGTGCGCGGCAACACCGTGATGGTGATCGGATCGGCGCTGATCGGCGCCATTGGGTTGGTCGTATAGGTGGGTTGATAATTGCCCGCGACTACATAGCGTCCAGGCTCCCGGATCAACGCCCACCGATTCAATGGGATGATTTTGGAAAAGGATTCGCCAGGATGCAAAACCACATTGTCAGCGCCAATGAACCACAACGTCCCCCTTTCAGGCGGTGCGGATTCGACGGAGGGCAAAACTACACCCACCTCAATCCTGCGCAGGTCAAACGCTTCCGGCGGCGCGGATTGGAGAGAGTGCAAAACACCAGAGATGGCAACACCGACGGAAACCCCCTCGCTGATGTGGTCCCGCGCGCCGGGGACAGTCGCGCCAGAGGCTGTCTTGGCGATCAGCTTGAATTGCCCGTCAAGACGGGTTGAGTAGATCGTTGTGTCCGCATACATGTATTCCTCCGTCCCATGGTTGCTGATGATAAACTCAATGGGAATCTCGTCGCCCACTTTCAAAACCTCATTCGTGCAGCGAATCTCCAGCGAAAGGCCCGATGGATTTGCGGCCGGCTTGGAGGAATTGACCGGGCCGGGAGGGGCGTTGGTTTGGTTTGGGGCGGCTGGCGGTGGATTGGTTGGAAAGCGATTGGTGGC
>JBEKIA010000350.1:0-2392 GCA_050011995.1 Verrucomicrobiota bacterium | reverse complement strand
CAAGATCGGTTGACCGGTTTAAAAGATCGGCCCCGCACCGCAGGAGAATCATGCGGTCGGTTTCAATTCCGCCACATAGTTGGTGGCGCCCCGGAAATACTCCGTGTCCTCATAATAGTCCCTCACCAGGATATCTTTTCCAGAAGGCGCAATCCGCCAGATGGAAAACCTCGCGCCTGTCAACAATTCCCAGAAATCGCGGGAAAAAGTGCGGGAATTGATGTTGCCGCATCCGAATTCAAAGGACAGGGCGCCGATCTTCCGCGAGGCCAGGGACTGTCGAGCTCCCCGCAAAGTGAACAATTCATGCCCTTCGATGCCCATTTTCAGGAAATCCACAAAATCTATTTTTTGGGATTCAAGAATCTGATCAATGATGCTGACTTCCACCATGGTCGTCTGGTAGTTCAAATCTTAAAAAGGAGTGTCGCGCCGGGCGTGCAGTGATGCGCTGCCATCAGTCGCGGAGCTGGAGTAATAGGCCGCCTGCCCCGGAGTTTCTCCCAAGGCGCAGGGAATGAGGGGGACTCCTGGCAGCTTTCTTTCCCGGATCGCAGCTTGACAGCCCGGGGAAGGATCAAACATGTAAACTTTTGCGTTTGGAACTGCCTGCAACACACCTTCGGTCCAGTTTCCAACGTTTGCTCCCACGTCAAAGATCACAGGTTGCGGACGATGTATCCAGCTGACAGCGGCCCGCATCTCATCCTCTCATGTCCCAGCCGGTTCCCGAGCCTTTTCCGATAAGAAAGTTCAGGTAGGCATCCAGCACCCGGCAAGGGTTGTAAAACCAACGCGAACACGCGATGTGGCTCAACGGCTTGGCGGCGGATTTGCCAAGTCTGTTGGCAAAAGAAGGTTTGTGCAGTTGCATGCCTTTCTGGAATCATCCGGGTTTCCATCGGTCTTTTCCAGTCTTTTAAGTTACTTCGCGACGGTCCTCATTCAGACCGGCCCGTTTCCTTGTCCTCGTTGGCGTGCGTGCATCTCGATGGCCTCACGGTAAAACCGCCGTATGGTCTCGTTGATCTGGCGCATCGTGAAGTTCTGCTTCACATGTTCCCGCGCCCGGACCGACATCGCGGCCAGTAGTGGACGGTCACGCGCGATTTTTTCCAGGAAGGCCGCCAGGGCCGGAACGGCTTCATCCGGGGTTGTGGCGGGGGCTGCGTAACCGGTTTCCGGTGTGGTTTGCGAGGCGGGCCCGCCGATGTCGAGGCAGACCACCGGCCGGCCCGCCGCCATCGCTTCCAGGCACACGTTGCCGAAGCCCTCATGCAGCGCCGGGTGCATGAGCACGTGTGACTGGCCGAGTTTTTGCAGGACGTCGTTGTAAGTGGGCATGATGCCGAGGAATTTGACCCGCGACGACATCCCGGTTTGCGCAGCGGTCTTTTCGAGCTCCTTGCGAAAGGGACCATCATTGATGAGCCAGAGTTCGGCTTGCGGGTCCGAAGCGGCGAATCGCGCAAAGGCGCGGATGGCCAGATGAAATCCCTTCCAGTGCACGTGGCGTCCGATGCAAATGGCGCGGAACGGTCCCGGGGGCGGGTCCGGCAGCCGGCCGAACTGGGCAAGGTCTTCGTCCGTAAGCGCCATCTGTGGCATCTGTTCCACGCGGCGGACGCCGAGCTTCCGCAACGCCTCGCAGCTCTCTCGCGTGACCCCGATGCCGATGGTGGCGGCGCGGGCGGTGTCGCGCAGCGACCGGCTTTTGCAGGACCAATTCCGCGCGCCATTCCGCATGGCTTCGAACAACCGGTCGCGCAGCGGCAGTTCGAAAACAAACGACGGCGGCGGTGTTTCCGCCGCCCCCACCGGCCCCCAGATGAAGGGGATGTCCAGCCCGCGCAAGCCGCTGGGGGACCAGTAACGACCATAGGTCACATGATGCGAGAGGCTGAAGCCGATGCGGCGGTGGAGTTCGCCCACGACGCCGGTGAGTTTTTCCTGCCAGAGATGATAGTGGATGGCTTCCAACGGCCCGCGTCCGCACATCCAGCGGAATGCAGGCGGAAGTTTAAAAAAAACGGGATGGAAATTGGGCAGCGGATTTTTTGCCAGCCACGATTCGGTAAGTACACGATGTTGGTAGCCATCCGCGATGACGGCCCAGACTTCGTGTTCCCGCAGGGCTTCATGGATGATCCGCCAGGCATTGCCGGGTTCGGAAGTCTTGCTGGGGAAACAGGAGTAGGTTGAAAGCAAAAGTTTCATTGCGGTGTACCAATGCGGGCAAGGTATGGACGGAACAAGCCCAGTCAAGCAAATCACGTCACAGCCGGTTCCACCAAACTGACGTTGTGTTGGGCGCGTCCATCGTCACCCGCCGTTCCAGACTTTGCAGCGTATAAATGGAATAACTCGTCGGTTTCGACGAAAAATGTCCCGC
>JBEKIA010000349.1:0-2396 GCA_050011995.1 Verrucomicrobiota bacterium | reverse complement strand
GTCGAGCCCTACTACTCCAATTTCATGCGGCTCATCCAAAACATTTCTGCCGCCCCCAACTTCCGCGCTTACCCGCTCTCCAACCACCTGACGCACTCCTGGCTGGGCAAAAACCTGCGCCTGTCCAACCACCTCAGCCCGTCGGAGTGTGATCTCGGGCCGGAGTTGATGCGGTCCTACTACTATCAGCAGTTGGACTGGCAGGCCGGAGTGGTCAACCTCATGAACCACGCGGCCTTTCGGGCCAAGAGCGACCGGGCCGGGACGACCTCTCGCACCGGCCAGGAGATCGAGAATCTCCCGGGGATGGATGGTCTGGTCTTCCATCAAATGCACCGGTTGCTGCGGTTCGATTCGCATCTGTTTCCAAAACCGACAAAGCGCGCGTCGTTCTGGCCAGGCCATCATCCCGCGTTCGTCGAACTCGACCAGAAGTTCCAAACGGAAGCCTTGCCCAGGCTCTGACCGCTCGGTTCTTGGCCGGCTGGTTGAGCATGGCTTTCGCCAGAGCAACCCGCGCCTGCTCACCCGAGGACAGCACCCCGTACCGGCTGCCAAGCTGGCGAAGAGGGATTAAGAGGCGATTAGGCGCCGCTGGAAGGTTGGTTCATCATACATTCCCACTGCCTGGGTGTGTGCTGTATCACGATGGCAAGGCCGCAGCCTCGCAACTTGAACCGGCCGCCGAGGAAGCTGGATTTTTCACTCGCAACAAGTTTTCCCAACCCTCGCGCGGCACTGAATGGAAACGGGAGGAAACAACGCGATTGACTTTAAACTTGGGAGGGAGCATTCAAACGGGCGAATTTGGCGCGGATATGGCGGTGAGTCTGACCAATGATGGCCTGTTACCGCATTCAGGATTTTATACGTTTTTTATACGTTGCCAAAGCCTGCGCACGACAGCCGCACCGCACCGCACAACTCTTTCCCCTTGACTTCTCCGAGGTAAAATGTAAAATCTCCATCGTAAAAATTACTTAGGCGATCTGAATGAGCTGACTCTTAGTCAATTGGTCGTGGGTTCGACTCCCTCCCGGGGCACCATTCTGCTTTATGAGCCATCCGACCCCGCAACAGCAAGCCGCCATCGCCGCGCGCGGGAACGTGCTGGTGGTCGCCGGCGCGGGCGCGGGCAAGACGCGCACGCTGGTGGATCGCTGCCTGGCCTGGTTGCTGGACGCCCGGAATCCCGGCTCCCTGGACCAGATTTTGATGGTCACGTTCACCGACGCCGCCGCGGCGGAAATGCGCCAGCGATTGCGCGCCGGGCTGGAAGCCGTTCACGCGGACGATCCGTCGCCGCATGTGGCGGAGCAGTTGGCCCTGCTGGAAACGGCCTGGATTTGCACGCTGCACAGTTTCTGTTTCCGGCTGGTGCGCGAGCATTTTTACACCCTCGGCCTGGATCCGCAGTTGATCGTCCTGCCCGAGGAACGCGCCCAACTCCTGGCCCGCCAGGCGCTGGACTCGGTGTTGCAACAAAACTACAGCCGCGATACCGCCCAAGCCAGGGCCATCCAGGAAGCCATCCAATCGCTGGGCGGGGACTCCGACCTGGCCGCGCGGGCGCTCGTCCTCCGGCTGCATCATTACGCCCAGACCTTGCCCGATCCAGACGGGTGGTTTGATGCCCAGGCCGCCCAATTTCAACAATCCCCGCCCGGCCCCTGGCGGGACTGGCTCCTGGCGGAGCTGGAAAGCTGCCGGGGCGCCTGGCTGTCCGTTTTGCGGGCGCAACCGGCGGAGAACCCCTGCGCGCAGCAATGCGCCGCCGCTCTGGACCGCCTCCCGCCAAAACCGTCGCGCCCGGAATTTGCCGCCGCGCTGGAGGCCATTTTCCAGGCGGCGGCCGGGAACAAGCCGAAATGGCGCAAGCCGGTGGAGCACATCCTGGCCGAGGCCCGCTTTTTGCGCTCCGTCTGCGCGGGGGAAGAAACCGATCCGCTGGCCGAGGACTGGAATTGGTGCGCGCCCTCCATGCTGGCGCTGCTGGACTTGACACGGCAATTCGGCCAGACTTACCGCGCCGCCAAACGCGACGCCGGCGGGATTGATTTTCACGACCTGGAACAATTCGCCCTGCAACTGCTGCGCGACCGGGAAACCGGCCAGCCGGGCGCCATCGCCGCGCACTGGCGCGCGAAGTTGCGGCTGATTTTCGTGGACGAATTCCAGGACATCAACCGCGCGCAGGAGGCAATCCTTTGCGCCCTGGGCAGGGAAGGCGCCGAAGGCAACCGGTTCCTGGTCGGCGACATCAAACAGAGCATATATCGTTTTCGCCTCGCCGACCCGCGCATTTTCCTCCACTACCGGCGCGCCTGGGAGTCCCAGCCCGGCGCGAGGGTGATTTCGCTCTCCGACAATTTTCGCAGCCGCCCGGACATTCTCAA
>JBEKIA010000348.1:0-2407 GCA_050011995.1 Verrucomicrobiota bacterium | reverse complement strand
CCTTCCTCAATGGTCAGCGTGAGCGGCTTTTCCGAATAAATATCCTTCTTGGCTCTGGCCGCCGCGACATTGATGAGCGTGTGCCAATGATCCGGCGCCGCCTGGACGATGATATGGACGTCCTTCAACTCCATCACCTTGCGGAAATCGTTGTACTTGGTGGCGCGCGAGTACGTTCGCGCCGCCGCCGACGCATGACTGTCGTCCACGTCGCAAACGGCGATCATGTCGCCCCGCCGGGCGGCATCGCGGGCGTCGTCCCCGCCCCGGCCGCCGCAGCCGATCCAGGCGATGCCCGGGCGGTCGTTCGGGCTGGTGGGAGGGGGTGGGGCCTGTTCAGCGGCGGCCATTTCCCTTTCCACGAACCAAAGAGGCAATCCCGTTGCGGCGGCCGTGGCCGCGCAACGTTTTACAAATGATCTGCGCGAGATTTGAAATGTTTTATTCATGGCATTAGTGAAAACGCTGCCCGGCTCCCGGTCAAGGCCAAAAAACCTTTTTCCTTTCCCCTCCGCCCGATTTGGGTTAAGTAAAAGCCGTGTACCTGGACTATTACGGGCTGAAAGAGCCGCCGTTTAACATTACGCCCAATCCGCGGTTCCTGTTTTTCAGCGCCAAGCATCGCGAGGCCTTCAATCATTTGCTCTACGGCATTCGCGAGCGCAAGGGCTTTGTCCAGTTGACCGGAGAAGTCGGCTCGGGCAAAACCACCCTCTGCCGCGCCCTCCTGGAGCAACTGGGCCCCCAGTTTTCCACCGCCCTCATTCTCAACCCCGTCCTGGACGCCGGCCAGCTCCTCAAGGCCATCGCCATGGAACTGGGTTTGCAGGTCAAGGGATTGGACCGCCTGGAAACGGTGGCCGAGATCAACCGCTTTCTCCTCCAACAGGTGGAGGGCGGCAAGGACACCGTTCTTATTATTGACGAAGCCCAGGACCTCACCCGCGAACTTCTCGAACAAGTCCGACTCCTTTCCAATTTGGAAACCGACGAGCGCAAACTCCTGCAGATCGTCCTCATGGGCCAGCCCGAATTGCGCGACCGCCTCAACGAGCACGGCCTCCGCCAGTTGCGCCAGCGCATCTCCGTCCGCTACCATCTGAATCCGTTGCGCCACGGCGAGATCCGCCAGTACATCCAGCACCGCCTGCAAGTTTCCGGGGCCAACGGCGCGCCTTATTTCAGCGGCCCGGCCGTCTGGCGCATTTACCGCTACAGCGCCGGCATCCCCCGCCTCATCAACACCGTCTGCGACAAATGCCTCCTCGCCGGCTACGTCCAGCAGCGCGACAAAATTGATTACCGCATGGTCGGCACCGCCATCCGCGAATTGGAAGGGCACATCGAAGCATGAGCCTGATCAACGACGCCCTCAAACGCGCCAGCCAGTCGGAAAAAAACCGCCCGCGCGACCCCGGCCTGCCTCCCGCCATGCAACCGGCCCCGGAGTCCGGCCGTTCCTTGTTTCCGGCGGCGGGCGTCGTTGCCGTCGTCGCCTTGCTGGCTGCCGCCGGCTGGCTTGCTTGGCGTGCCCTTCCCCATCACCAAAACCCCGCGCCCCCGCCCTCCGCCCCATCCGCCCCAGGCCCGGCGAAGGCGGAGGCCGCAACGAAGGCATCGCGGCGGGACGCCGCGGCCGCCATTTCCACCGCGCCCTTGCCCTCCATCCCGTCCACTGTCCCGTCCGCCGAAGTCCCGGCGAAGTTGGTAACTTTAGAGAAGGAAGGCCCTCCCGCGCCGGTTCCGGCTCCCCTGCCCGCCGTCGTGACGCCCACGCCTTACACGAATCCGCCGGCCCCTCCGCCCGCTCCGGACCTCGGCTCCGCGCCCGTGGCGCCGCCCTTTCCCGACTTGAAACTCCAGGGGATTTTCTACAGCCGCACCAATGCCAGGGCGGCCATCAACGGGGAAATCCACCGGGAGAACGAACTCATCGGCGAGGTCCGCATCGTCGCCATCACCCCGAACAGAGTCACCGTGGAATGGAAGGGCCAGACCAGGAACTTGAATTTGGGAGCACAGTGAGTTACCAATAGAGGTTTCAGTGTAATGCGGCGCTGACGGGGACAAGGTAGGGCGGGCAGTCCTCTGCCCGCCGCGGCGCGCACGGAGTGCGCGCCCTACCACCAAAGCCAGACGCATCACGATTTTTTATGGATAACGAACGCAAATCGCTGGACGACCGCCAGAAAATGACCGACCTGGAACGCATCCGCCATTCCTGCGCCCATGTCATGGCCACCGCCATTCTCCGCCTCTGGCCCGACGCCCAATTCGCCGCCGGCCCGCCCGTCGAGAACGGTTTTTATTACGATGTGGAACTTTCCCACCGCATCACGCCGGAGGATTTTGGGAGCATCGAGGCCGAGATGAAAAAGGAAATCAAGGCCAACCACACCTTCGAGAA
>JBEKIA010000347.1:0-2412 GCA_050011995.1 Verrucomicrobiota bacterium | reverse complement strand
CCATTTCGATGAGATTGCGCACAATCATCGCGAGATTCCAACCCTGAATTGGCCGATGAACGGGTGTGTGACCGGAAAGTAACCTGAATTGAAAATGGCTTTTAATGAGAAGGTTTCGCTTGCAATGTTGTATCTAATAAGATACAATATGGCCATGCCAAATATAATCGAGCAATTGGCCGCCGAGCGCGAGGCGCTCCTGGCCCAACTTCAATCCATTGACCGCCTGCGCCGTGGCAGCTTGAGCCGTCAGGTCTTTGCCAGGAAACAGGCCGGACAAGACCATCCCCAAGGCCCCTATTTCGTTTTGCAGGGCTTCCACAAAGGCAAGAAGTTCAGCCAGCGCGTGCCGGCCGCCCAAGCCGAGCAGTGCCAGCAGCAGGTCAACAACTACAAGCGTTTTCAAGAGCTGGCGGACCAGTGTGTGACGGTCACCGACCAACTGACGCAACTGGCCCAAGGGCAGCCTGAGAGTAAAAAAAACTCCAGCCGGCGGAAGTCCAGCAGGCCCGCTTCCAGGAAACCGAAGCTTTCCTGAGGCTGGCGCGGGAGAATTTTGGGCGGCAAGGGGTGGGCAACTTGGAAGCCATCGAATTGGGCTTGCGCCAGGCTCTTTTGCAGGACGGCCGCCGCTTGCTGGAAGAGTTGCTCAACCAGACCCAAGAGCATCTGGCCCTCAACACCAGCACTCCGGGTGAGAAGTGTCATCCGGGGCGAGTCAAGAAGGGGCGCACGATTTTTGGCCCGGTACAATTGCGCCGCCGCTACTTTTACAACCCGTCCACCCATCAAGGCCGGGCCCCGTTGGATCAGGCTTTGGGATTGGTTCATGGCTTCTCCCCAGCTTTGGTGCGCTTGTCTTCGCGGGCGGCGGCGCGCCAGGGCTATGAGGGAGCCAGCCAAGATTTGCAGGCCCTGGCCGGCATTGAGATCCAAGGACGGCAGATTCAGCGGCTGGTCAATGCAGTGGCCCCGCAGATCGCCCTCCAATTGAAAGAGGGCCGGAGTCTGGAGACCGATCCCATCCCGGTCATGTATGTGGAAGTCGATGGCACGGGTGTGCCTATGGTGGCCAGCGAACTGGCCGGGCGCAAAGGCAAGCAACCCGATGGCTCGGCCAAAACACGCGAGGTCAAACTGGGTTCCATCTTTACCCAGACCCGTTGCGATGAGCAGGGCCACCCGGAACGTGATTTTTCCTCCACCACCTATGTCGGCGGTTTCGAGTCCGCAGAAGCCTTCGGGTTGCGCGTGCGCGCCGAGGCCCAGCGCCGGGGCATTGGACGCGCGCAGAAAGTCGTCTTCATTGGCGATGGCGCACCCTGGATTTGGGAACTGTGCCGCTTGAACTTCCCCGGGGCGGTGGAAATCCTGGATCTCTATCACGCCTTGGAGCACTTGCACTTGCTCTGCCAAGACCTCTACGCCGGAAAAGAACGCTGGATCCAGAAAATGGAGGCTCAGTGGGAGCACCAGATCAAAAACGACCAAGTGGCCAAGGTCATCGCCGCCGCCCGGCGCCGCCTGCAACAATTAGGGCCCTCGGCGGCCAACTCCTTGGCCACGCAGATCGCTTACTTTGAGCACCATCAGCATCGTATGTTCTACAAGACTTACCGCCAAGCCGGCCTCTTCTGCGGCTCCGGAGTCGTTGAAGCCGGCTGCCGGGCGGTGGTGGGCCAGCGGCTTAAAAACTCCGGCATGTTCTGGACCGAACCCGGCGGTACAAGCGTCCTGGACTTGCGTTGCGCCCTCCAAGGAAACCGTTGGGACGAATGCTGGGATCGCTTGCATCAGTCTGACCGCCTTAAAATCCGAGCCGCCGCGTAAAACCAGTCAGGTTACTTTCTGGTCACACACCCGTTCGGCCCGCCGGGCGGAAAATGTGCTTGCGGGCGGCTTGCCGGATTGGGTAAGTTTTTGGGGCGTTTGCGGTCAGGTGCGGGCGCCAGACAAAGTCGAATATCCCGCGGACAAACTGAGTCCAACGCAAACATGGTTCAAATGAAGATTACCGGAATGAAAATATCATCGCTGCTGGTGGCGGCGCTCCTGCTGGCGGGTGCCGCCACGCAGGCCCAGACCAACGTGACCACCTCGACCATCGTCACCACGTCAACGGTCGTCGCTACGTTGACAAACGGCGCCACCACGACGAACGTCACCACTACCACCAAGGTCGTCACCACGACGAACGTCGTCACCACGACAAACGGCATTACTTCAACCAACCAGGTTGGCTCCTCGACCAACCAGGTCAAAAGCGGGGCCGCGGCGGCGCCAGCCAAGCCGGCGCTGACGACGCATACCAATGGCTGGAAAAGCAGCGTGGCCCTGGGTTTCTCCCTGGCCCGCGGCAATTCCGACACGACGCAGGCCTCATTCAACGCCAGCACGGAGAGGAAGTGGGCG
>JBEKIA010000346.1:0-2420 GCA_050011995.1 Verrucomicrobiota bacterium | reverse complement strand
CCACCGCCGGTCCGGGGTTGTCGTAAATCGCGGGGCCGCTGTCTATGAGCGCGCCGTTGCCGCTGACACCCGTGCCGGACACGACAACGGGCTTGGTTGCGGTATAGCCATTGACGTCAAGCGTTGAGCCGCTGAGGACCGTGATGGCATTCGTGCCCGCCCCGGCAGCCGTGATGCTGCCCAATTGCAGCGTGCTGTTATTCGTTACCAGGACAGGACCGGTGAAGCTGTTGGCTCCGGCCAACTGCAGCGTGCCCCCGCCGGCCTGAACCACCGCGCCAGCACCGAAAATGTTGTCGCTGTTAATGGGGTTATCAGTCCGGTTGTAAACCAAAATAGCATTGTCCGTCACCGTCCCGGAGGGCAGGTTTCCACCGGTGTCGTTATTGCCCACCTGCAGGATGCCGCCGCTGAGGGTTACGCCGCCCGAGAAATTGTTGTTCCCGCTGTTGTCAATGACCAGCGTGCCCGGGCCTTGTTTCGTTAAAGGGGCCAGGCCGCTGATCGCGCCGCTGCCGCTCCAAGTGTAAGCCAGCGCGTTGTTGCTCACGGTCACGCCGGTCACGCCGTTTGGGTTGAATGTCGCTGTCAGGTTGACCGTGCCGTTGCTCGCGCCGTCCAAGAACTGCACGGCGTCGCCGTCAGCGTAAGTGGTAGGATTGCCGCCGGCCAGCCAGTTGGTGGAGGTGGTGTCCCAGTTATTATTCTGCGCAGCGCTCCAAATTTCGGCAAGCGGGCCGTTGGTCAAAACCAAATCCACGGAGGCATTGGCGGTGTTGTTGGAGAGATAACCGCCGAAGAGAGCAGGCAATGTGCCCAGGCTGAAATTATAACCCGCCCCGCCAATGCTGCCTTGATATTTGATGAGCGAAACCTGAACTGGATACACCGGTAACGCGGGCGCGGCAGGGATGTTGATGAGGTTGCCCGCCCCGCCGGTCGTCAGGCTGGTCGTGTTAATGTTGGTGGGGGCCGACGAGACTGTCAGATTGAGCGTCGAGTTGGCAATGGAAAGAGCGCTGATGGGCGAGGCCGTCGTCCCGCCCGTGCCCGAGAGCGTCAACGTGCCACCCGCCACATTGATGGCCCCCGTGCCGGTGCCGCAAGTAATTGTTCCGGCGCTGAGCGTGCCGCCATTGATGTTGATCGTTCCAGCAGTGCCGGATGTCAGCGTGCCGCTAAAGGCGCCGATTGAAAGCGTGCCGCCCACAATGAGCGTGGCGCTCGCGCCGTAAGTGCTGTTGCTGTTAATGTTCACCGTCCCAATGGCGGCTCCGCCCGCGCTGCTTTGCTGTCGGCCAACGTAGGCGCTGCTGGCGTTTATGGTGCCCATGTCAAAAGTCAGCACGCCGATGGCCGCGCCAGCGCCCGAGCTCGACAGCCCCACTTGCAGGGCGCTCACCAGCGCATTTACCGAACCGCCGCTCAAATTGCAAAGGGCGTAACTGTTAAAAGATTGGCTGGTGTTGCAGACATAAACATTGCCGATCCGCCCGCCGCTGGCCGCGCTGTTAAAAACAGCAGTGGGCGGAGTGGCTCCCCCGAGGAAGGCGGGGTTGAACGCCACAATGACGCCGTTGGTCGAAACGCCCGTTTGGCCGATATTAAAATTGCCCGAACTGCCCAACGTAATTAAGTTGGAAATTCCCAGATAGAGTGCGACCGGAAGGGAATTGGAGGAACTGGATTGATTGCACGTCTGAATGCCATTTCCCAGTGTGATATTGTTGGTTTTCGCCAGGTAAAGGACGCCGTTGGCGCGCGCTGCGGCGCTTGAGGCCACATAGATGTAGTTGCCGTTGGCGGTCATCACAAAGTTATCCAACCCGGACAGGTCGAGGGTCACATTGTGCGTGTCATACGGCGTCACTGAACCCTGCCCGACATACAGGCTGCCGCCGGTCATGTTCAAAGTGGCCCCGGGGCCCGTGATGGTGATGGTTTCCACCGCGTTGGCCGGAGCGGGGGTTCCCGTGGTTAGAATATCCGCGCCCACCTTCAAGTTGCCGTTGCCGGCAGCAATTTGCATGGTGACTCCCGGATTGATCAGCGTCGTGAAGTTGGCGTTGGTGGGAATGTAGTCCAACTGCCAGATGGGCATCTGGGCCGGGCCCGGGGCCGCAGTGCTGTCGAGAACGTTGTTGATAACGCCAGGGGCGCCGACCGCCCCAATGCTCCAGAAGTCCACCTCATTGTAATAGGTTTGTGGTGGGCTGATGCCGGTCCAATTGGCCGAATCGCTCCAATTGGTGGTGGCGGTCACGCCCGGATTGCCAATCCAGTGCTCTGTCCCTGCACGGGCTTGTTGTACGGCCCCCAAGCTGAGGGCCACGGTGAGGAGGAGCGAGAATCTCGCCCCGATACGGTTTTTGAGGAGGTCTTTCATATATTGAGTGCGGTTTTCCATCAGTTAACGTTCG
>JBEKIA010000345.1:0-2432 GCA_050011995.1 Verrucomicrobiota bacterium | reverse complement strand
CGGCCGGAAGGTAACGCGGGTCGTTCACTTCAATGAGCTTGCGCAGGAGCGACTCGGCGGTTTCCCGTTGAATTGCGTCAGCCGGGGGCGGGGGCGCGGCATAGACGCCCTGCCAATAGGAGATAAAGCCTTTGCGGTCGCGGGCCCCGTCGCTGTATTGCTTCTGCCAGCAGGCCTGGCAAACGTCGGAACGCCGGAAATCGGTTTTCTCATCGAAAAGCAGCGTGTGATAGGTCTCCTGGTCGGCAAAGGGTTTGCCGCAAGCGGCGCAGGCATGGGCGCGTGATTGGATGTTCCACTCGGTCATACTGGCAGCAGGGAAAAGCGCGAGGCCCGACTCATAAATTATTGGCTTATGGTATGCGCTTACGACGGCGCGTCAAGGCGGCAAAACGGGCAGAACCCGTCAATGGGACGCAGGCGTCTCGCCGAGAAGTTGACCGGGCGCCCCGCCGGGCAACGTGCGGGGTTTTGGCGGCGGGACGGGGAGCAGGATGATTCCAGAAGGCTCGTGGGGGAAGGCAAACCCAGAAAAGGCAGTGGCTCAGGGTCATTTTTTCGGTGCTGCGCATCCTATCTGAATTCCAGCGGTCTAAGCCGGCGAGAACGTCGGCGCTCCGCCGTTCATCTACAGACTTTGTCAGTGGCCCTGCCGGACGAGGGCGAGTCCGCTGAATGGGAATCGCCTTGCGTTGCGCTGCTGGCTATAGTGTGGGCGATGCGTCTGGGACCGCTGACATTGGCTTCCAACCTGTTTCTGTCGCCGCTGGCAGGCTACACCAACCTGCCGTTTCGGCTGACGGTCCGCGAGTTGGGCGGTATCGGCCTGGCCACCACCGACCTGGTTAATGCCCGCTCCCTGCTGGAAAAGAAGGCCAAAGCCCTCAAGCTCATCGAAACTTCCCCCGCCGACCGGCCGCTGGCCGTGCAACTTTTCGGCTCCGTGCCGGAAGAAATGCGCGAGGCCGCAGTCTATCTTGAGTCCCTCGGCATCGCCTGTGCCGACATCAACATGGGCTGTCCGGTGCGCAAGGTCTGCCGCGTCGGCGGCGGGTCGGCCATGATGACGGAGTTGGACAAGACGGCGCGACTGGTCAAGGGCATGGTGGACGCGGTGAAGATTCCCATCACGGCCAAGATGCGCCTCGGCTGGGACGACGAAAACATCACGGCACCGGACCTGGCGCGGGCGCTGGAAGACGCCGGGGTGGCCGCGGTCTTCGTTCATGGCCGGACGCGCGAGCAGGGCTTCGGCGGCACGGTCAACCTGGCCGGCATCCGCGCGGTGACGCAGGCGCTGAGGACGATGCCGGTTATCGGCAATGGGGATGTGACCACGCCGCAGGCGGCGAAAGTGATGCTCGAAGAGACGGGCTGCGCCGGGGTGAGCATCGGGCGCGGCGCGTTTTACAATCCCTGGATTTTCCAGCACACGCGGCATTACCTCAAGACAGGCGAACTGCTGCCCGAGCCTTCCTTCGAGGAACGCGTGCGGGTGATGTGCCGCCATTTGGATTTGATGATCGGGGTCTTTGGCGAAGCGCACGGCTGCCGGATGTTCCGCAAGGTCGCGCCGTGGCAGGCGAAGCGGTTTGGCCCGGCCAACGAGTTCAACAAGCGCGTGGTGCTGGTCTCCAGCCGCGCGGAGTTTTACGAACTGCTCGACTATTACCGCCGCTGGCGTCAGCAGTTTCTGGATGACGCGGGCGAATTGAAACCGCGCTTCCGGCCCGCGCCGCTTGTCGCCTCTTTCATGGCGGGACCCGGCCTCCCCCAGCCCGGGCACATTCCCGTGCCAAAGGGGCCGGTGGAGGTGTGGTGAGGGCGCAAACTGCAAACAAGGGGGTAATGGGTTAAATGAGTGATTCAGGCAAGGGCTGAGACAGTTCGAGCTACAGGCCCCTCACCCACTGGGTGAGGCTGTTTCAATCACGACCGAGCCGCCGGCAAAATCCGCCGGCAGGCGCAGCATGCCGTCCTTCCCGGGGCTGACCTTTTTGCCGTTGACCCGCGCGCTTTTCACCGGCCCATTGCCGTTGACTTGTAGCCGGAGGCGACCCTGGCGAAAGCGCAGGTCCGCCTGCACGGGGGGGCTGCCCGGATAGAGCGCGGGGCGGAGGGTGAGCGCGCCGCGCTCAAAATTCACCCCCAGATAATGGCGCACCACGAACAGGGCCAATTCGCCGGAGGTCCAGCAGATCAGGCCGCTGAAGGGGCTTTGCGTCCGCGTGGAAGGAATCTCCTCCAACCACAGCCCGGCCCGACCGCCCTGGCAGGTGTCGAGCCATTCAAGGGCGCGGCGGCTGCGTTCGAAGTTCCCGGCGTCGTGCTCGGCCCGGAGGATGAAGGCCGTCGCAAACGGCCACGGCCCCGGCTGGTCGGGCTGGCCGCTGGTGTGGTAGCGGTCATGCCCGCCGTCGGACCAGCGGGCG
>JBEKIA010000344.1:0-2436 GCA_050011995.1 Verrucomicrobiota bacterium | reverse complement strand
GGGTCTTCTGGCAAGCGAGTGGGTGATTTTTGGGCATTTCAGGCCGTTTTTACGAGGTAAAATGGAGCTTTTAATGTCTTGCAGATCGGGTACGATTTCTCGATGGCCAAATTACGACGGCGTCGAACCCTCCGGGATGCGTATCGCTTCCCCGGCTTTGTCCCGGAGATGATCGTTCACGGCGTCTTCGGCCGCCCTCATGTCCGAATCGTTAGTCTCAAGCGCCGCCAAAAAAAACAGCCTGCGGCATCTGTGGCCGCTGGCACCGCAGCCACTACGACAAAAAGCTTCAGGTGGTGCGGGACCTATCCTGTGGCGGCCTGGACATCTACCTGGAGTTGGAAGTGCGGCGCGTGGACTGTGGAAGATGCGGCAAAGTGAAACGGGAGCGGTTGATTTGGCTGGCTGATAACCCGTTTTACACCAAACGCTTTGCGTTTTTTGTGGGGCGCCGTTGTCGCGCTTCGACGATCAAGGATGTGGCCAGGGAAGTTCATTTGAACTGGGATTCGGTCAAAGAACTGGAGAAGCAATATATGCGGGAACAATTGCGCCGGGTGGGCACGCCAGGCCCCAAGGTGATCGGCATTGATGAGATTTCCATTCGCAAGGGACACACCTATCGGATTGTGGTCAGCGATCTGTTACGGCGGCGACCGATCTGGTTTGGCGGCACGGATCGCTCGGAAGCGAGCCTGGCGTTGTTCTTCCAGGAACTGGGCCCGAAGAAATGCCGGGGCATTTATTTGGCGGTCATGGACATGTGGAAACCCTTTCGTAACGCCACGAAACAGCATGTGCAAGATGTCGGCATTCTCTTTGATAAGTTCCATGTGATCGGCCATTTGGGGGAGGCGCTAGACCAGGTGCGCAAGAGTGAATATGCCCGGCTCACGGGCAAGGACCGCCGGTTTATCAAAGGCCAGAAATACACGCTGCTGTCCAACCACACCCACCTCACCCTGGATGGCCGCCGTTCGCTGGCCAAGCTGCTCCAGGCCAACAAACGCTTGAACATCGCCTACCTGCTCAAGGAATCATTTGGTCAGTTATGGAACTATCAGAGCGAGGGGTGGGCGCGGCGTTTTTTCGAGAACTGGAAGCAGGCGCTGAAGTGGCAACGTCTGAAACCTTTCGAGAAGTTTGCCCGCATGATTGACGCCCACTGGGACGGCATCGCCTCCTACTGTCAACCGCAGAACAAGGTGCCGTTGGGCTTTGTGGAGGGTCTGAACAACAAGATCCGCGTCCTGCAACGCCGTGCCTACGGTCTGCGCGATGAAGAGTATCTTCGACTGAAAATCCTAACGTGCATGTTACCGGAAATCTAAACCTCTGAATCCACCGAAGAGCCACCGGAGATCAAACGAACCTTTGGCCGCAGGGGGGCGCGAGCTAAGGCTCGCAGCTCGCCCCCCTGCTAGTTTAATTTCGTTGCGAAGCCCAAAAACCACTCAAAATCACCCACTCGAGTTCCAGTTGCCCCTATAAATAGAGCCTGTCCCCAAAGTAGCTGTTTTGAAATCCCATGCTGCGCGCACGGCATGGTGGGAGTGCCGCGAGCGAGTTATTCACATTCGGACAGCGAAAAAATCCTTAAGGGGCAAATTTTGACGACACCGCTTCTGTCCTTTCCGTCGGGGGAGGTTTTTGAGACCCCGCTACGCCGCTTGGCGCACGGGTTCTTGCTTTTCTCTTTTCAGCCGCGCCAGCATCCATAAGTTGTGTGTCAATACCCCCCAAGCCACCGCCAACTCGCGGTGGGCAAATCCCTTGGCCCGCATCGGCCGCCCCAAAAAGCCCCGCTGCAAAATGCTGATCCGCCCTTCCGTTTGCGACCGGCGCTGCTGCATCCGCACAAAGCGCGGCTCTTTCATCCGCTTCTTCAGTTCAATAGGACTTCTCGGACAGAGGCCGTTAAAAACTCCCGCCCAAGCCAATCCGCTGGTATTGGCCTTGCTGGCAAATCCCCGGTCGCCTCCCACGGCCCCCATTTTCCTTTTCAGGCCCACGACCACACGCTCCAAACTTTCCACCAATACAGAGGAGTCCGCCGGCGCTGTCTCCGGCCAAAGCTGGTAATCCAAAATGATTCCCTGCTTGTTTTCCCCCAGCAGGAGTTTGTTCCCAAACTCCACCTCTGCGCCGGCCTTGCCCCGCACCAGCACCTGGATGTCCGGCTCATAAAGACTTAAAATCTTCTCCGCGTTGTCCACCTTCCGCTCGCCGATAATCCGTTCGTGGGCCTGCTTCTGCGCGCGCGGCAACAGCTCCAGCACCTGGTCAATCCGCCCCAGGACCTGTTCGGCCTGCCGCCGGCTCCAACCGGTTTTTTCCCATTCCTGGTCCAGCAAGTCCCGATGCCTCCGGGCATGGCGGCCCACCACCTTGACCACCTTTTTCATCCCGCGCAAAACCCTTTTGCATTCCTTCCGG
>JBEKIA010000343.1:0-2477 GCA_050011995.1 Verrucomicrobiota bacterium | reverse complement strand
CAGGGGCAGAAATTCGCGCACCCGATTGACGAATATGATCCCTCTTTCCAATGCACCGACTGCCATAACGGCGGCTTGTAGAACCGCGCGCGCCGCCGCCTGGGCCGCCGCCCTGCTCTGTTGCACCCAGGCGGGCCGCCTGGCCGCCGACACGATTTCCAACCAGGATTGCCTGGATTGCCACACCGATCCGACCACCGCGCGGACCGTGGCCGGGAAATCCGTGCCGCTGGCCGTGTTCGCGACCAATGCCTTTCAGAAATCCGTCCACGCCAGGCTCAACTGCACGGACTGCCACACCGCTGTCAAGGAGTTGGTGCATCCGGCCGGGCTGCCGCCGGCCCAATGCACACCGTGCCATGCCTCCGAGTCGGAACAATACGCGGCCAGCATCCACGGGACGAGCAAGGCCCGGGGGCCATCGGCGGCCGCCGGGTGCGCGGATTGCCACGGGTCGCACGACATCGTGCCGGTCAAGAACTTGGAATCGCCGGTCTTCAAGCTCAACCTGGCGGTCACCTGCGCCAAATGCCACAGCAACCCCGGGCTGACGAGCGAGTATCGGATGAAGTATCCGCAGGTGGCCAGCCAGTACACGGACAGCATCCACGGGCGGGCGCTGTTGAAAATGGGATTGATCGTGGCGCCTTCGTGCAACGATTGCCACGGGACGCACAACATCGGGCGCAGCGTGGACCGCAGTTCGCCGATCAACCACGCCAACGTCGCCGCCACCTGCGGCAAATGCCATCTGGGGATTGAGAAGACTTACAACGCCAGCGTCCACGGCCAGTTGCTGGCCAAGGGGGGGCAAAACGGCCCGGTGTGCGTGGATTGCCATTCGGCCCATGAAATCTCGGCGCCGGACGCCACCAATTTCAAGGCGGCGAGCGACGAGAAATGCGGCGGCTGCCATCAGGCCCGGCTGGCGCACTATCGGGACACCTATCACGGCAAGGCGATGTTGCTGGGCCGGCCCAACCAGGCGCCCGAAGTGGCGGCGTGCTACGACTGCCACGGACATCACGACGTGCTGCCGCCGTCGGATCCCGCCTCGCATCTTTCCAAGGCCAACATCATCGCCACCTGCCAGAAGTGCCATCCGGGCGCGAACGCCAATTTCGTGAAGTACATACCGCACGCCAATCCGCTGGACGCCAAAAACTATCCGCAGTTGCACTACACGTTCGTGGCGATGACGTGGCTGCTGATCGGCGTGTTCCTGTTCTTCGGGGCGCACACCGGGTTGTGGCTGTTCCGGTCGGGCTACCTTTGGGCGCACGACTCGAAGACGTTCCGGGAGGCCAAGGTCCAAACCCAGCAGGGCGACGATTGGTTCACGCGCTTTCCGCCTTTTGAACGGTTGCTGCATTTCCTGGTGGTAACCAGCTTTCTGCTGCTGGTGCTGACCGGGATGCCGCTCAAATTCTACTACACGGCGTGGGCCAAAGTGATCTTCGGCATTTTGGGCGGCCCGGAAACGGCCCGGACGCTGCATCACTTCGGCGCGCTGATCACCTTCCTCTATTTCGGGCTGCACCTTTCCAAACTGCTGGTCAAATCCTGGCAGGCGCGCGGTCGTTTCAGCGGCGGCTGGCGTTCCAAGTGGACGCAGTTGAAACTGGCGCTGTTCGGCCCCGACTCGATGATCCCGACCTGGCAGGACGCGAAGGATTTTATCGCGCACCAAAAATGGTTTTTCGGGCGGGGGCCCAAGCCGCAGTTCGACCGGTGGACTTACTGGGAAAAGTTCGACTATTTCGCGGTGTTTTGGGGCGTTTTTATCATTGGAGCGTCGGGGCTGGTCATGTGGTTCCCGCAGTTCTTTTCCTTTTTTCTGCCGGGCTGGGTCATTAACATCGCGCTCATCGTTCATTCCGACGAAGCCTTGTTGGCGGCCGGTTTCATCTTTACGATTCATTTCTTCAACACCCATTTCCGCCTGGAGAAATTTCCCATGGACACGGTGATCTTTTCCGGCCGCATTTCCAAAACCGAACTCCTCCATGAACGGCGGCGCTGGTACGAGCGGCTCCAGGCCGGCGGGCGCCTGGAGGATTTGCGCGTCAAAGACGAATGGGAACGCTGGAAAGCCATCGCCCGCGCCATGGGCTTCCTCTTTTTCGGCGCCGGCATCGTCCTGCTCGTTTTGATCATCTACGCCATGGCCATTCGCCTGGCGCACTGAGCCGGGGCCGGGCAAGATTTGTAAAGCAAAGGCCAACCAATGAGAAGCCGTTGGCCACGCCCGGAGCCACCCTTTCATCATGGGAATTCGATTGATTTTAACCCTGGCGGCGGGGCTGCTCGCGCCAACGGCCTTGACGGCTGCCGAGATCAAAAACAGCGATTGTCTGGAATGTCACAGCGACAAAACGCTCACGACCACCAACGCGGCGGGGCGGACGGTTTCGCTTTTTGTGGACCCGGCGGTGCTGGCAGCCTCGGTCCATCGCACCAATTCCTGCGCCAGTTGC
>JBEKIA010000342.1:0-2490 GCA_050011995.1 Verrucomicrobiota bacterium | reverse complement strand
ATTCCCTGGCAATGTTATGCCCGGCATTTCGGCAAACGCTGGCTTTTCTTCCGCCGCAACAAACGCTTCGATGAATGGCAATCCGTGGAAAACCCGCCGGTGGAAGACTGGCTGGCCTTGCTCGATTCCGTCCGCCGCCGCATCAACCGCCGCCTGCTCCGTCCCGAGGTAGAACAGCGCCTGGTCAACATCATCGCCGAAAAATACCCGGGAACCGACACCCGCGCCGAAAACTCCCGCCCATCCGATCCATGAGAATGGTGATTGTGAATCGTGAAATGAAAAAATCCCATTTCCCATTTCCCAATTCAACATTCAAAATTCCATGAAATCCGCCATCCGCCATCCGCCATCCGCAATTCCGACCATCCTGGTCGCCCCCAGCACGGAACGGGAAGGCGCCGAGTTTGCCGATTGGTCGCTCAGCTTGTCCAATCGCTACACCGACGCGCTGATGGCCGCCGGCGGATTGCCGCTGGTTATGCCCGCCACCGCCCGCCGCGAAGCCATCGCGCAGGCGGTGCGCCGTTGCCAGGGCGTTCTGCTGACCGGCGGAGACGACATTGACCCCAAATTGTATGCGCCCGATTTGCCCGAGGCCCTGGCCAAAACCACCGGCAGGCACGACGCGGAGAGAGACGTTTGGGAAAAGCTTTTGATTGAACAAGTTTTCCAGCAGCGCAAGCCGCTGTTGGCCATCTGCCGCGGCCAGCAAATGTTGAACGTGGCGCTGGGCGGCACCCTGCTGGTGGATATCCCCAGCCAGGTCCCCAACGCCCTCCCTCACAATCAAATGGCGCGAAAGACCGAACCGGTGCATACTGTCAGCGTGGCCGCGGGCAGTTTGCTCGCCCGCCTGACCGGCGTGACGACGCTGGGGGTCAACAGCACCCACCACCAGGCCGTCGGCCGGGTGGCGGACCCGTTGCGGGCGGTGGCGCAAAGCGCCGACGGGGTGATTGAAGCGCTGGAGTTGAAAGACCCCGGCCGGCTGCCGTTTCTGTTGGCGGTGCAATTTCACCCGGAGCGCATGCTGGACGGGAATGGGTTGTTTTTGCGATTATTCAACAGCTTTGTTCGCGCCAGCGCGCGGCCGAATCAAAAGGATTTATGAAATCGAAAGTCATGGTGGTGGACGATACCGAGGGCATCCGGGACCTGTTGAGCGCCATTCTCGAAAGGGAAGGCTATGAAACGATCCTCAAAACCAGCGCCGCGGATTTGACCGCGGCCTTCTCTCAAACGCAGCCGGACATCATCCTGCTGGACCTGGTCCTGCCCGACGGCGACGGCCTGGAACTGCTGCCCCAAATCAAAAAACAATGGCCCGACACCGAAGTGGTCGTTCTCACCGGCCACGCCACCTTCGACGCCGCGGTGGAAGCGACCAAACGCGGGGCCTACCATTTCCAAAACAAACCGTTTGACACCAAAACCCTGCTCCTGTCCGTGGAGCGCGCCCTGGATCACAAACGGCTCAACGAGGAGACCTGTTCCCTGCGCAAAGCCCTCGCCGCCATGAGCGGCGGCGCCGCGCCCATTTTCCAAAGCATGGCCATGAAGGCCATCGTCCGCACCATCGAGAAAATCGCCCCCAGCGACCTGCCCATTCTCATCACCGGCGAAAGCGGCACCGGCAAGGAAGTCATCGCCGACCTGGTTCACAGCTTGAGCCTGCGCAGCAAAGGGCCGCTCATCAAAATCAATTGCGCCGCCCTGCCCCGCGAACTCATCGAAAGCGAATTGTTCGGCTCCGTCAAGGGCGCCTTTACCGGCGCCAACATGGATCGCGAGGGCTTGTTCAAGCAGGCCGAAGGCGGCACCCTCCTCCTGGACGAAATTTCCGAAATGCCCGTGGACACCCAAAGCAAGCTCCTGCGCGTCTTGCAGGAAAAAGAAGTTCGCCCCGTGGGCGGACGCACCAGCTACAAGAGCGATTGCCGCATCATCGCCTCCACCAACCGCCAGGTGGACGAAGCCGTCAAATCCGGCAAATTGCGCGACGACCTCCGCTACCGCGTCTGCGGCGTCCCGGTCCATCTGCCCCCGCTGCGCGAGCGGCGCGAAGACATCATGCCGCTGGCCACCGCCTTCCTCAAACGCTACGGCTCCCAGGCCGGCCGCGAAATGTCCGGCTTCACCCCGGAAGCCTCCGACGCCTTGCGCGCCTTCGACTGGCCCGGCAACGTGCGCCAGTTGCAAAATGAAATCCAGCGCGCCGTCCTCATGTGCGAAGGCAGCTCCGTGGAAGCCCGCGACCTGTCCATCACCGCCGTCATGAGTCAAAAGGACAACCCCGATCTCACCTTGATGGAAGCGATGGAACGCAACGCCATCATCCAGATGCTCAAGGAAACCGGCGGCAACAAACTGGAGACCGCCAAGCGCCTGGGCATCGGCCGCCAGACCCTCTACAACAAAATCAAAATCTACGGCATCGAGCCGTAAAATCCATTGTATGAGTCTGGCAGAGATTAAAGACCAAATCGT
>JBEKIA010000341.1:0-4154 GCA_050011995.1 Verrucomicrobiota bacterium | reverse complement strand
GCCTGAATTTGCCAAAGTGGACCTCATTGGCCCGCTCCCGGCATTCCCGCGCGTCAAGGGCGAACTGACCTACAAGGACGCCCTCAAGGAAGCGCTGGTCCTGGAAATGATGCGCGACAGGCGGGTCATCTTCTATGGCGAAGACGTGGCCGATTACGGCGGCGCCTTCAAGGTCACCAAAGGATTGCTCGAAGCCTTCGGCCGGGATCGGGTCTTCAACACGCCCATCAGCGAAGCCTGCCTCTGCGGCACCGGTTGCGGCGCGGCCATGAACGGACTCCGGCCCGTGGTGGAACTGATGTACTTCGATTTCGCGCTGATGTCTTCCGACCAGATCAGCAATCAGGCCGCCAAGTGGCATTACATGAGCGGCGCCCAGACCGAGGTCCCCCTGGTCATCCGCGTCTCCGCCGGCGCGGGCAAGGGATACGGCGGCCAGCATTCCCAGACGCTCGAGTCCATCTTCTGTCACATCCCCGGCTTGTATGTCGTTTACCCGGCGACGCCCGGCGACGCCAAAGGGATGCTCCAATCGGCCATTCGCGACAACAACCCCGTCCTCTTTGTCGAATCCCAGGCGCTCTACTCCTTGAAAGGGGCGGTGCCGGAGGGGGATTGCCTTGTTCCCCTCGGCGTGGCCGATGTCAAGCGCACAGGCGGCGACATTACGCTCGTGGCATGGGGTCCGCTGGTTCACGACTGCCTCAAGGCCGCCGACAGGTTGAAGGCCGGGAAGAATGTCAGCGCCGAGGTCATTGACCTGCGCAGCCTCGTGCCGCTGGATATGGACACGGTGTTGCGCTCCGTGCAAAAAACCGGGCGCTGCGTCGTTGCCAGCCAGGCCATCCACATCGGCAGTTACACAGGCGAAATCGCCTCCACCATTGCGGACGCCGCGTTTGACTGGCTTGACGCGCCCGTCAAACGCGTCGGCGCGAAAAACGGCATCGCCCCGCAGTCGCACATTCTGGAAGCGGCCTTCCTGCCGGGCGTGGACGACATTCTGGCCGCCGCCAACTCCATCCTGTAAGGCACGCCATGCCCACCCCTATCATCATGCCCAAGTTCGGGCAAATGACCGAAGAAAGCGCCATCGTGGAATGGCTCAAAAAGGAAGGCGACACCGTGGCCAAGGGGGACATTCTGTTCACCGTCGAAACCGACAAGTCGGTCATGGAGGTGGAGAGTTTTGAGGCGGGCACGCTGCTCAAAATCGTCGTGCCCCCGCGGGTCATTGTTCCGGTGCAAAGCGTTGTTGGTTTTCTCGGCAAGCCGGGTGAAGCCATCCCCGGGGCGGCCGCGCCCGCGATTGCCTCCGTGACGGAGGGGGAAAAGGTAGGGCGGGCAGTCCCCTGCCCGCCGCGGCGCGCACCGAGTGCTCGCCCTGACAGCCAAGACCAACGCATTACCGAGCCTGTGCCTGTCACGCCGCCTTTGCCGCCGCCGGTGGCCGCGGCGCCCGCGCTTTTCCGCATCAGTCCGCGCGCGGCGGCCCTGGCCCGGCGCAGTGGGATTGACCCGGCGCCGATCCACGGCTCCGGCCCCCTGGGCCGCGTGATCGAACGCGATGTCAAGCAATACTTGGAAGCGCAGGGCGTCCTTCCCAGCGATGCCGGGCAAATCCCCCTTTCCGCCGCGCAACGCGACCTGGCGGAGAAACCCATTGTGATGTCCAAGATGCGGCAGATCATTGCCGAGCGATTGACGCAGAGCTTCCGCGACACGCCGCATTTCTACGTCACCGTGTCCGCGGACCTGACCGGCCTGATGGCGTATCGCAATGAACTCAAGGCGGCGGGGGCGCCGTACACCATCACCGACTTTATCTCCCAGTCTGTGATTCTGAGCCTGCTGGAGTTCCCCATAGTCAACAGCAGCACCGACGGCCAGAGCACGCGCTGGCACGCCCAGGTCAACCTCGGCCTGGCCGTCACGATCCCGGGCGGCTTGGTCGTGCCGGTGATCCACAATGCCGGGGCGCTGACGCTGAAGGAAATCAGCGCCGCATCCAGGCGGCTTGCCGAGAAGGCCCGCGCCGGCAAGCTTACCCCGGACGAAATGGCCGGCGGCACCTTCACGATTTCCAACATGGGCATGCTCAACGTCGAGAACTTCGCCGCCATCATCAATCCGGGCGAAGGCGGGATTCTGGCCGTCGCCAGCGCCCTGCCGCAACCCGTCGTCCGAGGCGGCCAGGTGGCCATTGGCCAGATCATGAAAATGACGCTCTCCGCCGATCACAGGCTGATTGACGGCGCGCAGGGCGCTCAATTCCTCAACGCCGTCAATCCAAAAATTGCCGTTCCGTTCCAGAATGTTAAAGGTTGTTTTTTATGTCGGCGAGGGATGTTGAAGGATATTGTGGTCGAATTATCATCCCCGGCGAAGACCTCAATAAAAATCAAACGGCGGAGGACGCGCCGCTGCCATGTAAAGACTGGGATTGTGAGCCAAATCACTTTTTCTACTCAGCGCCCTCGTGTAGAGAATGACGCGCTCTTCTGTAGTCAACCGCCTGTCCTTCCTGCTTGTGTTAATTACTTTATCACACCCGTCATTGTCTTCGCGCCAGGTGGTCAGCCAGGCGATCGCCATGACCATGCGGCGGCTGTCGGTGTTGCCAATAACGTCCCAGAAGACGGATGTCAGCAATCTCGGATCCCACACGCGGGTTAATGCGTAGAGTTGCGACGCGGCCAGAGTGTCGCGGTCCGCCAAGTGCCTATTCCATTCCGACACAAACAGGTTCGTAGCCGCCGTCTCCTTGGCCCCCAGGTAAATCCTCAGCGCCAGCCGCCACGCGCCACGGTAGGTATCCATGGCCTGTCTCTGTTCCGCGCTGTCCTGCGGAGCTTTCAGCAGCACATCCCCCGCCTGGTCCACCAACCGCATCGCGGCCGACACGTCGTTGGTGCCAAAGGCTCCGGTCAACGCGCGCTTGAAGTCCCCGTACTCCTTGGGCAGGGCCTTTTCGACGGTTGCGTCCGAGAGATTGGTTGGGCTGCCATCAAGGGGTTGCGGGAGGACGGAGGCTGGCGGATCGGCGGCTGCACAACAGATGGGCAGAGCCAACCACAAAGTGCCAGCAATTACGGCTAGTGTTCTCATAAGCGATTGAATTGGGCCTTCGTATTCAATTCGGCGCAGGCGTGACATGGGCACAATCATGCACCAACCGGACGGGGAAGTCAAACGCAATTCGGGTGGGTGCCCCAATTCGGGTGGTGGCTAATTTGAGAAATAGTGACGGCTTGGAGAACTCCTTTGGGGAGCGCACGCGCCCTCGCGTGCGGGGTTCCGCGCCCTCGCTGAACCCACTCCCCGATGTCAGCGACGAGGGCGTCGCCGACGGCGCGCAGGGCGCTCAATCCATCAACTCCGTCAAGGCCAGACTTGAGGACATGGAATTGTGGAAACGCCTGGCGCCGCTGTGATATAGAGGAGTCCACAGGATAGGTTGCGATGAAATAGCCTCGAAAAAGCGCAAGAAGCCCGGCGCGGCCCGCCGCAACCAAAGCGAAGATGGAGGATGGAGCGTGGAGGATGGAAGAAACCGAAGAGGAGTCAGGGGAATGTCTGTCAGCGGAATAATCCTGAACACTCTTGTAATGCGTCGGCCCTGGCTGGTAGGGCGCGCACTCCGTGCGCGCCGCGGCGGGCAGAGGACTGCCCGCCCTACTTTTTCCCCCTCCGTCACTGACGCAGTACAAACGCTTTTTCCATTCCCTTGACAAACATTCCGCTGACTTTGGGGCTTTCCTGAAAAAGGCGGACCTGGAATCTTCTCGCGAAGAAAAACAACATAAGCTCTTATCCTTGTGTTCTTTGCTTTCCTTTGCGGCAAAAATCTTGTTGGATTTGCATGATTCTTCACTATTGGCAGCGCAAAAACTCCTTTATTTATGCGCTTTTTGCGCATTTTCGCGGCTATTCTGCTCTTCCAGTCTTTAGTCCATGCAACCGACTCCTCAGTAACATTAGGACAGACTTAATTTTGGCGTTTCGCTAATTTGCGCCAACGGCAAGTTTTCGATCCAAAAATTGCCGTTCCGTTCCAGAATGTTAAAGGTTGTTTTTTATGTCGGCGAGGGATGTTGAAGGATATTGTGGTCGAATTATCATCCCCGGCGAAGACCTCAATAAAAATCAAACGG
>JBEKIA010000340.1:0-2526 GCA_050011995.1 Verrucomicrobiota bacterium | reverse complement strand
TGCTGGCCAAGAGCATGGTGGCCACGCTGCCGTTTGTGTTGTTGCTGCTGGATTATTGGCCGCTGGAACGTTTGCACAACCGGGCGGAGTTTCTCCGCCGGCTCCGGGAAAAGATTCCGCTGTTTGCCCTGGCCGCGGGAGGGTGCCTGGCGGCGGCGCTGGCGCCGGGACTGCTCATAACGGGCCACGACCGGCTCCCACTCTTGGAACGCATCGGCAACGGCGTCGTTTCTTATGTGGTTTATCTTGGGCAAATGGTTTTCCCGGCTGGATTGGCCGTTCTCTATCCCAACCCGCCAAACGGGGAGCCGCCAGGGAAGGTCTGCCTGGCGCTGGTTCTGCTGGCGGCGATCAGCGCGGGTGTGATCGTGTGCCGGAAAAAACGGCCCTATCTGCTGGCAGGGTGGCTCTGGTATCTGGGCATGTTGTTTCCGGTAATTGGGATCATTCAAATATCCTCCTACGCCCAGTATGCCGACCGCTACACTTATCTGCCGGGCATCGGACTGGCGATGGCGGTGACTTGGGCGGTGGCGGACGGGAGCGCGGGGTGGAAACATCAGCGGCTGGTTTTGGGCGGTTTGATGATGGCAGTGGCGGGCGCGCTCATGATCCGCGCCTGCGTCCAGACCTCGTATTGGAAGGACAGCGAATCACTCTGGAACCGCGCGGTGGCCTGCACCACCGGGAACAGCGTGGCTTACAACAACCTAGGCTATGCCCATTTTGCCAAGGGAAATTGGGAGGCAGCCATCGCGGAATACCGGAAAGCCATTGAAATCCTGCCGGAATACGAGGCGGCCCATTACAACCTGGCCTGCGCCCTTTTAGCGAAGGGAGATCGGGATGCAGCCATCGCTGAATACCGAAAAGCCCTGGAACTCAAGCCGGATAATCTGATTGCCCGAAACAATCTCGCCAATGCTCTTTTGGCCAAGGGCGTTCTGGATGAAGCCATCGCGCAATACCGAAAAGCCCTGGAATTTGAGCCGGGTGATGTGGGAACCTACAACAACCTGGGCTATGCTCTTCTCGCCAAGGGAGATTCCGAGGCGGGCCTCGCCCAATACCGAAAAGCCATTGAAATCCAGCCCGATAATGCGCTTTCCCATTACAACTTTGGCAATGCTTTTTTCTCGATGGGAGATTGGGACCAAGCCATTGCGCATTACCAAAAAGCGGTGGCGCTCCAGCCTGCTCTGGAAAAAGCGCGCCACAGTTTGGTCAGGGCCTTTTTGCGAAAAGGAAATTTTGACGGGGCCATGGCCTGCCTGGAAGAAACCAATCATACGAGCGCGGACCCTCTGTCAAACTGGCGCATCCTCGGCGACGGCTTGCTCCAAAAACAGGAGTTGGAAGAGGCGATTTTGTGCTATCGGCAGGCGATAAAAATCAACCCCCGATCCGCCGACCTTTTCAACAGTCTCGGGGTGGCTTTGGTCCAGACAGGAGAAACCACGGAGGCCATGGAGTCCTGGCAAAAGGCCCTTGAAATCAACCCCGGCCACGTCGCCGCCCAAAAGAATCTGGCGTGGTTGCTGGCGACGACACCCGACCCATTCGTCCGCAATGGCAAACAAGCGGTTGCGCTGGCCATACAGGCCAGCCAATCGAGCGGCGGGGGAAATCCGGCGGTTCTGCGCATCCTGGCGGCGGCTTATGCGGAGGAGGGGAGTTTTGAGCTGGCGGCGGCCACGGCCCGGCGCGCCCTGGAGCTGGCGGCCGGGCAAAAGCAGGACGCGCTGGCCGCCACGTTGCAAAAGGAAATAAAACTTTACCAGGGGAACACACCGCTGCGGATTGCGCCGCGATGAGCAGGCAAATGGCAACTTGAAAGCTCAGTTTTGAAACCGGCCCGCTTACCAACGACGCGCAAAGCAAGAAACCCGCAAACTTTGCAGGCAGTGTGCGTCTGCGCTTTTCTGGCGCTGGCGGTTCTGGCCGTCTTTGGACAAACGGCCGGGTTCGAGTTCGTGAGTTACGATGACCGCCAGAATGTGTATGAGAACCCGGTGGTGCGGCAGGGTTTGTCCATCCAGTCGGTTGGCTGGGCCTTTGCTCATGCCCAGGGTGTCAACTGGATTCCTCTCACCACGCTTTCCCATATCCTGGACTGCCAGATGTTCGGGCTGCGCGCGGGCGGACATCACCTGGTCAATGTCCTGCTTCATGCGGCGACGGCGGTGCTGCTGTTCTTGGCGCTGCGGCAAATGACCGGCAGTCTGTGGCGCAGCGCGTTTGTGGCGGCGCTGTTCGCCGTCCATCCCTTGCGGGCGGAATCGGTGGCCTGGGTGTCGGAGCGCAAGGATGTGTTGAGCGGGTTGTTTTTCATGCTGGCCTTGGGGGCTTATGTCCGGCAGGCGCGCCGGCCGTCCCGCGCCGGGCCTATTGTGGTGTTTATATGGTTTGCGCTGGGCCTGCTGGCCAAGAGCATGGTGGCCACGCTGCCGTTTGTGTTGTTGCTGCTGGATTATTGGCCGCTGGAACGTTTGCACAACCGGGCGGAGTTTCTCCGCCGGCTCCGGG
>JBEKIA010000339.1:0-2527 GCA_050011995.1 Verrucomicrobiota bacterium | reverse complement strand
CCGCTGGCTGGGGAAATACAGATTATAGATCAAAATCTTCCCGAATAGTTCATTTGCACCGAGTAAACCGAGGTTCGAGCCGCAATAAAAAGCGTCTTGTGGCCGGCGCCGCCAAACAACAATTGCAGCGGTCGCTCGGGGACTTCAATGATATCAATGGGTTTGCCGGCAGGGTCATAGACCTGGATTTGGCCGGCGGCAATATAGACGTTGCCTTGCGAATCCGCCGTTACGCCTTCCCCGCCTTGTTCGGCAAAGAGCCGGAAATTCGTCAGACTCCCGTCCGGATTGGCCTCCGCAGCCCATGTTCTAAGCTGGGATTCGTCGGTGATATAAAAAGGTTTGCCGGGCACGACTCTGTCCAAGCCAAAGCAGCGGATCTGCGGGCTTGATTTAACGCCCCAACTGGTTGCTCCGGTTAAAAAGTCCCGGCCCACGGGCAGCACGGTCGTCCCATCAGGCGAAATAAAGTTGGTAACGGGATGGGTCAAGGAATTGCGGTTCAAATGCCAGTCGCTGATGGGCAGGTAAAAGCTTTTCCCGGACTGATCGGCCAGAGCTGCTGGTTGCAGCCGCGTGAATTGGCCGCTCGGATTCAAGGCATAAACCACGCCATTGCCCGTGTAGGAAACGACCAGCAGGTTGCCCGCCTGGTCCACGGCCAGGTTGACGGGTTCCACGGGATTGGTGCTGACGGTGGAGAGTCGTCCCGTCGCGGGGTTCCAGTCATAAATCCGCTGCCAATGCGCATCCACGAAATAGAAATCACCGCGCGGCCCGATGGCGCCCCCGGAGATATTGAAAAAGCCGCCCGCCAGTTTTTGCACCTTCGCGCCGGGTGCGACCAGCGGGGACGGCGCAGGCGCCTTGCGGGAAGGGGCCTGGCCTGAAATGTCCAGGCAGGCGAATTCATGCTGGCGGATGTCCAGGTTGTGAGTCTGGTCGTGAATCGCCGCATCAAAACTCGCCTTGCTGTTGCTGTCGCAGTGCAGATTGCGGAAATGGATGTCGCGGGAATTGGCTACGGTGACGGCCCACGGAAAAGGCTGGAACGAACTAATCACCCGGTAGGAGTGGAAATTGGCGAAAGTGATGTCGCGGGACGATTCAATTTGAATCGGCAGCGCGAAGCCGCTTTCGCCCCGTTCCTCCTCGGTCTGCAAGGCGTAAAAGCTCCAGCCGGCGGCGTTGGTTACCTGGATTTCGTAGCGGACGTGGTGCTCGCTGGAGATCTGGTAGGCGCGTCCCGGTGTCTGCGTATCAGAGACGAGCATCCCGGCTTGGGCAAAGGTCGAGGGGGTCCAAATATTGAGGAAGGTGCCGCCGCCGCCATCGGTGACCCAGAGGCTGGGATACTGGCTGTCCCAATGACGATTGGGATTGGGGTCGGCCGTATGGCCATTGTTGTACGGGTTCTCGCGGGAGCCATCCGGCTTGGGCGTGCCGTGCCCGCCAAGGAATCGAACGTCGTTCATCAGCGAACCGGAACCGGCCTTCCAGAGAGCCGCCACCGCGCGCGGATTGTTCCCGCTCGTATAAAGTCCGATGCCGATGACAATGTTGCTCCCGCCTTGAGGCGCTTCCAGCAAAGCTTTGGGGCCGCCGCGGCCTTGATAAGCGGGCGTGCCGTCCGGCAAAATAATCTGCGTTGCGCCCGGATGAAGCCCGATCATCCGGGTGTCGGGCCGGAGCTTTACCGTGTCATGCACGATGTAAAACCCCGAAGGCAGGTAAATGGTCTGGTGCTCCGCAACCGCCTTCTGCAACGCGTCGGTGTCGTCGGTGAGGCCGTCGCCTTTGGCACCCAGATCACGCACATTCACCCAGGTTCTGCCAGGTGGCAGGGGAGTCAAATCAGAGGCGACGGCTGGCGGCATCGTGGCCAGCCGCGCGGCGTCAAAGCGAGTTTCGAATTCCGGCTCGGCTCCGATGTCGGCAAAACGGAGTCCGTGGGAAAAATTCGTGACCGCATAAATATCCGCCGGGGCGGCAAATTGCTTGCCGCTGTCGCGCAATGCGGCAAAGACCGGCACGTTGCGGCAGGTGACTCCTTCGACATTGATTTCGTTGCGCGGGTTTTTCTCCATTCCAAAAATGAAGGCCGGACCGGAAATGTCTTCGAGGCGGGCGTCCTTGACCCAAAGTTCATCGGCAAATTCAGGTTCTATTTCAACGGCTGTGGGCAGATGCTGGAAGCGCGGGCGAATGAGCGTAAGTCCGGCTTCGTGTTCGAGAATCGCGGCTTCACGCTGGTTTTCAAAGGAACAGTCAATGAGCGTGAACTGCCAGCCGGGGGAAGGTTTTGACGTCCGAACGGCGTGAGTGCCGCCGAAGAAATGAACGTCCTCGACCACATTGCCGCCCTCGTGAATGCCCGCCAGGGCGGAGCCGAGACGAAAATCCATGTGAGAGAGGAAACAGTGCTGGGCATAACGCGCCCGCACGACGACCGCGCCTGGGTTTCCTTCCCCAATCTCAAAATCAACATTGGCGAGGGCCGAATAAAAGGTGCCCGGGCTGGCGTCCT
>JBEKIA010000338.1:0-2533 GCA_050011995.1 Verrucomicrobiota bacterium | reverse complement strand
TTTCAGACACCGTTTCAGACATTGTTTCGCTCTCCATTTGCAATACACATAGGTTCCGGCAACCGCTCCCTGACGGTCGCGGCTCGGAAACGCGGCTCTCCGGGGAAGGTGAGGATGACGAAAGCATCCGCGGAACCCATCAGCCGATCAATTTCTCCAGGTAAGCCTTGGCGGCCAGAATATCGGCGGTCTGGCGGGGGCCTTCGGTGGCCTCGCGCTCGATCGTCAACGGATTTCGATAGTCGAGTTTTTTGAGTTTGGAAATCAGCGCCGGGAAATCCACCTTGCCTTGGCCGATGGGAATTTCCTGGCCGAGTTTGGCGGGATCGGTGGGATAGAGGCCGTCCTTGGCGTGGACGCCTTGAATGTAGGGGCCGAGAGTGTCGGCCGCATCCACCGGATTGGCTTTCCCGTACAGCACCAGGTTGCCGCAATCGAAGTTGACGCCAAGGTTGTCCAGTCCCACATCGCGGATGGCTCGCAACAAAGTAATGGGAGTCTCCTGGCCGGTTTCGCAGCGAAACTTCTGGCCGCGCTCGCGGCAGTAAGCGGCCACTTCGCGAATGGCCACGACGGTTTCGGCGTAGAGCGGATCCCCCGGGTTTTCGGGAATGAATCCGCAATGACCCTGTACCGCTGGAATGCCGGCCAGACGGGCAAAATCCGAAACCGCCTTCATTCGCGCGATACGGGCGGTGCGGTAGAGCCGCGGCACCAGTCCGATGGTGGCGGGACCGTGAACGAAATCGTAAATTTCCGGCCCTGGGCCGGTGGATACCGCGGAGGTGGCCTCGATGCCGTAACGATCGAGAGCCGCCCGCAGCCTGCCCGCAGCCGCGGCGTCGGTGGCGCCCGCCCCGACCTGGCAAGTTGGCAAACCGAGCTCATGCACCCGGCGGATAGCGGCGTCCGCATCCCGCGCCACACTCACGATCAGTCCCAGGCGCATTTCGGGGGCTGGCCCTTGAGCGGCAAGCGAGGGAGGCCGCGAAGCGGCAACCGCGGCTCCGAGGCAACCTTCCAGAAACCGTCGACGTTCCAAGTGCGTGGCACCTCCAGCAATCCGGGACAGGCACACTTGCTCCGTCACCGCAGCGCCGAAATCCGCGCCAGACCCTATTTTGCCAGATTCAGAACGGGGCTGGCGCCGGCCACAAACCCGCTGAGCGGTTCCACCCAGCTCCGATCTAGCTTGACCGAAACCGAACGGCACAGCAAGCTGACCGAAACCACCAGCGTCAGGCCGTCCTGCGTCTCGAGCACAATGCCCTCCACCCCTCGCAACGGACCTTCCCGTATCAACACCTTGCGGCCGCTTTCCAGATACGGCCAGGGCTTTGCCCCCAAACTGGCCAGCAGAATCGCTCGTACCGCCTCCAGCTCTCTTTCGTTGACCACAGCCAGTTCCCTGCCAAAGGAAACGATGTCGATTACACCCGGCGTCATCAGCACAGGCAGCGTATTGAAGGGTTGCAACTGGCAAAAGACATAACCGCTGAAAAGCGGAACCTGGATCTCCTTGATTCGATCGGACCATCTTCTGCGGTCCTTGTATGTCGGCAGAAAAACCGTATGGCCCCTGGCCGTTAAACCGTTGGCGGCAATCTCCTCAGAATTGGATCGCACCCGCACGGCATACCAATCGGCCTGAATGGCATTTTGTGCGGCTCCAAGTTCACGGCACGGCACAAAACCTTCTCGCATGTCCTCCATTTACGAACCTCCTCCAGGATCGTTTATGCAGTGTTTTCCAAGCTGGATTCTTGCTGACGTAGTTTCCCTGCTGATATACAGGATACCCCAATAGGGTAGGTGAAAATCAGCACTAGAACGGGCCATGGCTGGAATCGGGTACTTGGCTAGTACCTCGGCCTTTGGAGCTATTGGGCGGCAGGACTGTGGTGTTTTTCTACAGCAGACGCAAGGGAATCGCCGTCCATTGTCCCGCCAGCCCCCCGGCAGCCAGCTTCCACAATTACAAAATCCGCAAGACAATTGTCCTGGACTTGGCACTTTTACGGTAGTGGCGGGAAAAGAGATTATCGGAACCGGGGGAATCGCCGTCCTGATTTTGCTCGGTTGCAACAAACTTGCGGAAGGGATCACGGTGGAGTTCTCGCTGCCGCTGGTGGACTGCCCGTGCGGAAACATACCGCTCGCGGCCGTCGCCTGCGGTGAGGCCGCATTCGGCCGGGAAGCGGGAGCCGATAGCGGCACGTTTGAGTTGCTGCCGGCGGAGGAGGAAGACTTCAGTAACCCGGTAGCGCAAGCTTCCGCCGGCGCGTACCTGGACCCGCGCGAAGCGCCGCGGCCACTGTGGGTTTCGGGAACGGCTGTGGTAACCGCGCCGGCCCTGCGTTTGCCCGCTGCCTTACGTACCGTGAGCGAAGTCGGGGGACCGATTGCCATTACGATCTGCCTGGCGGTGCTGGCGTTGAGCGCCGCCGGGAATTCCGCGGCTTGGCCCGAAAAACGCCGCCGGGGCAGGCGCCAGAAAAAAAGCCGCGCAACGCCAGGCAGGCGCCGCGCGGCT
>JBEKIA010000337.1:0-2544 GCA_050011995.1 Verrucomicrobiota bacterium | reverse complement strand
CCGTTTGACGCCGCTCGCCGACGATGTCGAACGCGCTGCCGAGCTTGACCATCACGTCTTCGTCCTTGGGCGTGTGATGAATGACGTCCTCGCCGATGAATTCCTGGGCGTTGTCCTCGGGATCGTGCTTGTACACGCGGATGCGGCCCGCGGGCAGCGGAATCCCCAGGCCGTTCTTTTCGCTGTTGGTCAGCATCAGATAGACGTCCACCTTCTTGTTGGAATCCGTCCCCAGGTTCTGGTCCCAATTGGGACTGGGCGCCGTCCAATACCGAAGCTGCTCCGGAACGCCGTAATACACGTAGGTCTTTTTGATCGGAATACCGGTCTTGGGCGCGAACAACTCGATTTGCTTGGTGCTGTTGTTCGCCAGCGACGTGGTGCGGCCAAGGGTGTAGAGGTGATATTCAAAGAACGCTTTTTCGGCGAAACCGGCCGGCGGCGCGCCTGACATCGCCTCGCCCATCTCCAGACGGCTGGCGGCATACACGTTTTGCGGCGGCTTCACCCGCTGCACGTCGCCGGCCACGAGCTTCAATTTCGAGTCCGGGAACGCCGCTCCGCTCTGATTGACGATCGTCACCCACGCCCCGACGTCGGCCGCATCATCCGCTGAATTCACGGTCACGTTGTAATCCGCCCGCCAGGTCAGGCTGCCGGTCTGATACGTCACCTGCGCCATCTGCGGCCCGGCCTGATTGCTGTCGATTTTCCAAACCAGCGTGGGCTTGGTGATCAATCCCTCATCCGACTTGGCCAGCTCGATGTCTTCAATCTCCGGCCCGCGGGTAAGGACTTGAACCTTGCCGTTCGCATCCTGGAGCACAAGGTTGGATGCATCGAAGGAAAGCAACGTCCCCGCCAGTGTTTCCGCCGGCGCATTCGCCCCCGCGCCGCGCCGCACCACCTGAATCTCCTTGCCGAGATACTTGTCCAGCAGCTTATCCGCGCTGACCAGGTCATATTCATAATTCTGTTCCAGCACGCTGGCCGCCGCCGGCGACGTCAGGGACTGAAACGACACCGTGGTCGGATCGATCTCCGCGGCCACGTCGGTGAACTTCACGATGTTTTCGCCCTGATTGAGCTGAATCTCGCGGTTCTCGCGCACGACGCCGTACCCCGGCAGCGGATTCTGCTGGGCGTAATAGGAATTGAGCGTTTGCTGCCGCACGTAATCCTGAGGATCGAACGTCGCCGGATCGGCATTGCTGTAAATGGTCAACGAAAACCCGGCCTGCGGCGGCGGGGCGGTATCCGCGCCCATTGCCACCGCCGCCGGCCCGCACATAACCGCCGCCCACATCAATGCTCGTTTTAGAATCATGACGTTTCACTCCAAATGAGAAGAATTCTCCCGCGATTCCTTGGACGCGCCAAACTTCCGGAAGTTCCACAAAAACCTTCCACGCCGTTCAAATTGGCAATTGAAAGAGAAAACGGGAGGCGTCCATTATCCGCCAACAGTTGTAAGTGGACCTCTGCCGTTTTTTCGTCCGTTTTTTCGTCGGGGGATTGTCACCGTCCGAGCAGTTGCATGAACAGTTCAACCGTGAGACCGGCATCGGTGATTATGCGGCGGAGGGTGCCGGAGCGGACCTGTTTGTGGTCGGGGACGACGACGCGGGCAAAAGGCGCATCGCGGCGCAGGATCATGTGACTGCCGCTCTGGCGGCGGAAGATGAATCCGGCTCGTTCCAGGGCAGTTCTCACTTCACGGCCGGAGAGGTCGGTGGGGAGCTTGGCCACGTGCCGATGTTTCCTCGCTTACGCGGCCTCGACTTCGACGAACTCCTTGCCGGCCTCGGTGGGGACGGGATCGCCGGCGTCGCGGCAGTCTTCCACGTAAACTTCGATAGCCTCGCGGATGTTGCTCAAAGCTTCATCGCGGTTGTCACCCTGACTGACGCACCCGGGCAGCGCCGGCACGCTGGCAACGTATCCGCCATCTTCTTCCTGTTCCAAAACGACGGTGTAACGCATGATGGTTCTCCTGTCAGATCATAGCCCACTTTCTTGGGCCGCGATAGCCTGCCGACTGCCCTCCACCCCATCCAAATTGGCAATTGCCGATCGGCGATCATAATATTTCTCCCATGCCCCAGCTCATCATCACCGCCGTCGGGCCGGACCGGCCGGGGATCGTCGGCGAACTGACCGCTCATCTGCATTCCGGCGGAGCCAACATCCTCGATTCGCGCATGGTGAATCTGCGCGGCGAATTCGCCATGCTCATTCTGCTGGAGGCGGCGGATGCGGCGGCGGGGGAACTGCGAGGGAAATTGGCGCAAATTGGCGAAACCATCGGCCTGCGCCTGAGCGTCTCCGAGCTGTGCACCGGCACGCGCGTGCGCGGATTGCCGTTTCGGCTCAAGACCTATTCCATGGATCAGCCGGGCATCGTCGCCAGGATCTCCCAGGTGCTTCGCGAATTCGGCGTGAACATCGAGGAACTCTCCGCCCGGCAGGAATCCGCCCCGTTCGACGGCTCCCCGCTGTTTCTCACCGAAATGCGCCTGACCGTTCCGGCCACCGTCTCGCTCG
>JBEKIA010000336.1:0-2563 GCA_050011995.1 Verrucomicrobiota bacterium | reverse complement strand
CTAATGCGGAGCCGGCAAGCGACCGGAACGGCCGGTCGCAACGACAAAGATCGCTTTGGCCGGATGGGTTGGGGAATGCGCAAGCATTCCGCAACTATCCGGCCAAAGTTTTTTTTAGATTCCTCGGCGTTTTCAGTGGATCACGAGGGGATGAATGGACATTGCTCACTGGTCTGAGCCAATCCCTTCGGGATTGGAGAACGTTTAATTTGGCGCGCTTTCATGCATAGGCCGCTTGTATGCGACTGAAAGCAGCGAGGAACCCCATCTGCGCTCTCCGCTCCTTGATGATCAGGCCCTCTCCATGTACTTCCCCGTGCGGGTGTCCACCTTGATTTTTTCCCCGGTCTTGATGAACAGCGGGGCCTGCACCGTAATGCCGGTTTCCAGGACAATGGCCTTCTGCACATTGCTGGACGAATCGCCGCGAATCCCTTCCGGCGCATCGGCCACCTTGAGGACCACGCTGGAAGGCAACTCGACCAGCACCGCCTTGTCCTCGACAAAAGTCACCGTCACGCTCCCGTTCTCCACCAGGTAATTCTTCGCCTCGCCCACCAGTTCGGGGGCCAGGGTGGTCGTCTCGAAAGTTTCCGGATCCGAGAAAACAAAATCCTCGCCGTCCTTGTAGCTGAAATCCATCTTCCGCGTCATCATCGGCACCACGTCAATTTTTTCGGTGGAGCTGAAGCGCACGTCGGACGTTTTGCCCGTGCGGATGCTGCGCAGGGAGGCCTGGACGAAGGCGCGCAAATTGCCGGGCGTGCGGTGCTGCATGTCGAGCACCACCGAGATGTCGCCGTTGTAATTCAGGGCCATGCCCTTCCGTAAATCGTTTGCTGATGCCATAAATGGTTTGTTGCGGATCCGGCTGTTCAGGAACCGCAACAAAGCAGATTAGCCAACCGCCGTCCAATTGCAAGCCGGAAACGGCCATTTTCCAGATTGCCTCCTCACCGCGGAGCATTGCGCAACGGCATGTTCGCCTCGTAGAGTTTGATTTCCTGCTGCAACGCGGCGGCCAGCGTGTCCTGTTTTTGTTGCGCCGCCAACTCCAGGGCGCGCCGGGCCGTGGCCGCCGCCAGCCCATAATTGCCTTCCGCCGCGTAAGCCGCCGCCAGGGTGTGCAGAACGGCCGGATTCACCCCGCCGCTCAATTGGCCGGCCTTGGCGGCCAGCGCCACGGCTTGGGCGGCATTGCGCAGGGATGGGTCGGACGCCGTCGCCAGCAGCCATGCCAGGTCGTTCAGGACATGGAACTGGCCGGGATTGATTTCCAGCGCTTTTTGCCAGGAGTCAATGGCCTCCTGGGATTGGCCGTTTTTGAAGCAGGCCATCCCCAGCGCGGCCCAGGCATCGGCAAAGCGGGGATTGATTTTTGCCGCCTGCCGATAGCACATAATGGCCTCCTCCCAATCCTCCTTGAGCAGAAAGTCATTGCCGAAACTGTACCATCTTGCCGGCGGGTCGGGAGTCATGGCGGCTTTTTTCACGAAGCACGCCATGGCGCCGTCAAGATCTCCTGTGAGGAGAAGGGCCTTGCAGAGGTAATAGCGGGCTTGCGCGAAATCCGGATTGATTTCCAGCGCCTTGCGGTATTGCGCGACGGCTTCCTCGAGATTTCCCTTTCGCGCCAGGGCCGATCCCAGGTTGTAGCAGGCGGCCGCGCTATCCGGGATTAACTCCAACGCCTTGCGGAATTGCACAATGGCTTCATCCAGGTTTCCCTTTGCGGAATGGGCGGCCCCCAAGTTGTTGCGCGCGTCCGCATAATCAGGATGGATGTCCAGGGCCTTGCCGTATTGGGCGATGGCTTCATCCAGTTTGCCCCTTTTGACAAGAAGATTGCCCATGTTGTTGAGGGCCACACTGTTGTTGGAGGCGCAGGCCAGCGCGCGCGTCCAAAGGGATTCCTCGTCGCGCCAATACGAAGTCTGGATGTGCCCGCAGACCGCCAATGCGCCAATCACAGCCATCGTCAATCCTCCCAAGACCAGCCGCCGATGTTTCCACCCCGCGCTCGCATCCGCCGCCGCCCAGGTCGCCGCCATCGCCAGTCCAATGCCGGGCAGATAGGTGTAGCGGTCGGCATGGGCGGCATCCGCCGATATTTGAACGATCCCAATCACCGGCAGCAGCATGCCCAGATACCAGAGCCAGCCCGCCAGCAAATACGGCCGCTTTTTCCGGCACGCCACCACACCCGCGGTGATCGCGGCCAGCAGAACCAGCGCCAGGCAGGCTTTCCCTGGCGGCTGGCCGCTTGGCGGGTTGGGATAGGGCGTGGCCAATCCCGCCGGGAAGACCATTTGCCCCAGATAAACGACATAAGAAACCACGGCGTTGCCGATGCGTTCCAGCAGTGGAAGCCGGTGGGCATCCATCACCACCAATCCGGGCGCCAGCGCCGCCGCCAGGCACCCTCCCGCCGAAAGGGCAAGCAGCGGAATCTTTTCCCGGAGCCGGCGGAGAAACTCCGCCCGGTTGTGCAAACGTTCCAGCGGCCAATAATCCAGCAGCAACAACACAAACGGCAGCGTGGCCACCATGCTCTTGGCCAGCA
>JBEKIA010000335.1:0-2571 GCA_050011995.1 Verrucomicrobiota bacterium | reverse complement strand
GCGTGCCGCGGGTGGTTTCCCGGTGGTACTCCGTCAACCGCCGGCCCGGCAGGCGGAGGAGGCGTTGCGAAGCCCACAGGTCAATTTCGTCCTTGGAGAAGACAACACGGCGGCCGCGCTTCTCGTGCGGAATCTCGTTGCACTTGACGCGCTGCGCGATGTCGGCCGCGGTCAGATGCAAATACTCCGCGACAGCGTCCAGGCTGAGAATTTGATAGGCCATATCAGTTCACTTCCCCGCGGGACGTTGCCGCCAAGCGCCGTCCGCGGGATTCGGGCGGGGGCCGATTCGGTTTCATCAGTCCGGTTTTCTTCGCCAGGCTCCTGAGCGGCCTCCCGACCGGGCAACATCATCCTCCTTTGGCCATTGAAGATCAAGAACACTCGCATCCATGGGAGCCAACCGGGTGTGAGACAGAATTCTTCTTTTAGGCTGCCAGCGGCAATGCATCGTTGCGTGCCGCCCGTTGGTTGAGTCTGTGTTTCCAGAAATCCTCCAGCCTGCGGCTGCTGTGGATGCAGCGCAAGGCCAGGATGTTTTCGGCGCCCGATTCTGACCAAAACATACCCGACTGTTTGCAGCGACCACCGATCAAGGTTTTGCAACCGGCTTCCACGACGCCCGATCCGATGAAGTAACCTTTGGCCCGAAAGGTCCCATATTGCATTCGCTTGATGTTGCGCACGAAGTAGCCCAGTTCTTTTTCCACCTCGGCTGCTTGGGGCTTGCCGGCGCATTCCTTGCGGGTTTCCTCGATCAGAGCCTCGACCTGGTCTTTGAGCAGCCGTTTAGCCCAGCGGCGCAGGCGCTTTTTGTAGTCTGAATGGTCTTTGCCAATCAGGGCGGCCAGCACTTTGGCGGCGTGTTCCATAGCGTGGTAGAAGTCCACGATTTGCACGCAGCCTTGAAAGCAGTCGTGGCCCATGTTTTCCAAGCCTTGGGCACCGTCGATGAGCAGCACCACTTGGCCGGCGCTGCCCATGCCGCGCCGGATCGCTTCTTGGCGCAAGAGCGGGCCAAAATCGTCAATGGGCTTGAAGGTGGAAACATAGGTGGTCGATTCATAATCGCGCACCGGATGACCCTTTTCGTCGGTGCGGTGCTGAGTAAACACGCAGCCCAGATAGGCTTGGCGCGTCTTGGCCGTGCCATCGGCTTGTTTGCCGGGCCGCCCCTCCAACTCTTCGGGCATCATGGGCACGCCGGTGCCGTCGCCGCTGGCGTAGAGGATCGGCGCGTCGCAAGGGCCGGGTTGGGCGGCACGCTCCTGCCAGGCTTGCGCCGCCGAACCCACGCGCTGCACCACACGCTGAATCTGCCGGGCCGAAACGGTGATGCCGCCGGTCTTTTCCAAGTGCCGCTCTGCCTTGAGATAGGTCTGCTCATCGGCCCCTTCCAAGCAAATGAGCTTGGCCAGGGCGGGCGTGTAGCTGACTTCCAAACCCAGGGCGTCATCGGCGGGATAATGGCCCTGCTTCTTGCCCGGGTGGTAATAGTAATCGCGAGCAAAAGGGAAGGAGCCAAAAATGCCCTGGGCGCCTATGGTTTCCCGGCCCTTGCGCACTTCGCCGGGCTTGGGTTGGTAGGCGGCGTCCATGCGCTCGGCCGCCTGTTGCAGCAGCCAGCCCACCAACTCGTTGGCCGATTTGAACACCGCCGTGCGCACCAACATCTCCAACTGGGCTGCCGCATCTCCTGTCGGGGCTTGAGCCTGAAATTGGGCCATCAGCCGCTGGATTTCTTCCTCTTGGGCCAGGAGGATTTGGGGGGGCGGCTCTTTTTTTTTAAGCCCGCCCCCCGCTCGGTTCGGGTCTTTTCCACTTGGAGTTGGACGTACTGTTTTACCAACTCTTGGAAATGCCGGTAGTTTTCCAAGTCCTCCTTGAGTTCCGGCACCTGTTCGGCGGGAACGTAACGAGAGACGTTCCTGCCGTTTTCGTAACATTGATGATTGTAGTAAGGCCCCTGAGGGCCCTGGCGTAGGACGCTGACGACACCCTGATCCATGCGCTGGATTTGGGCGATTTGTTGCAGGATGGATTGGGGAGTGGGTTTAGAGTTCATGCGGTCGAAATATATGTTATAGACATATATTATGCAACAAAAAAAGAGGGCAAAATCCAAAAAGAAGAATTTTGTCTCACACCCCAGAACTTTTCCAGGGCCAGTGACAAAGTCGGCCTGCGCTGGAATGAACGCCGCGAGACGCGGCTTGAACCCGCAGGCGCGGACGGCTGCGCTACGTAGCGCAGCCGTCCTCGGCTGCGGGTTCGCAGGGCGTCCCGCCCGGCGTTCCCCAAACACCACTTTGTCAATGGCCCTGGTTTTCGGCCACGGCGACGCAGGGTTGTCATTCCCACGAAGGTGGGTTTTGAGCAGGCATGGGCGGAAGGGAGTCAAGGCCGACCAGCGGCCCTTGGAGCGGCGCGATTTTGCCATTCAGCGTTCATAAGGATGGCGTGTGCCAATGGCATGGTTGAAAAGCGGCAGCGCACAAATAAAGGGAACCGCCCACCAGAAGATCCTCGCCTCGGACAGCTTTGGTGATTTCAGCCGCCAATGCGGCCAAA
>JBEKIA010000334.1:0-2589 GCA_050011995.1 Verrucomicrobiota bacterium | reverse complement strand
TTGCAATCGAATTATGCGGCGCTGCCGGCCGGAAGAATTGCGGTCTTGCCGCTCAGCGGCGGCGGCGCCGGAAGATATTTTGCCGCCGAAACCGGGCTGGATCAAAAATGGGACATGCTGACTGAACAACAGTTGGTCAACTCGAACTGGTTTAACCCCGCGAATTATCCGATGGCGTTTTTCCTCGGCGGCGAAGATTATGTGGACACGGTCAACACGACCGGAGACGGCAAGGCTGCGGTTACGAGTTATCTGGCCAATGGCGGAACGCTGGTCATTTTGCCCAACGGCGCATGGCCATTTTTTTACGGTTACGGGCCCAACGATCAGCCAGGGCCGCCCGACCCGCTGCTGACAGCTTACGGATTGCCAATTGAATCGCTCGAACAGCCGGCGCCGGGCACGTTTATGCAACTCTACACGAACCAGACGGTCGTGCAATCCGTGCCGGTAAGTTTCCCCTATCCGCCCGGGGATCAACGGTTGCGCTCCTTCAATATGATCGCCATCCCCCCGGCGGATTATTACGAGCATTTCATCCGCGCTGTAGACACGAACGGCAATTATTATGGGGATGTGGCGGCTTACGTCTCGTTCGGGACCGGCCCCGCCAATGGAGGCAACCTCCTTTACGTTTGGGATACGTTGCTTGAAGGGCCGCAGGGACAAGACGTTTTGGCGGACACGGTCACTTGGATTCTGAACGCTGTCTTTCCCACCTCAAATCCTCCTTCCGGACCAACACTGAATCCGCAAAACTACGGCAGCTGGATGCATGTGTCTTTCAGCGGCTACGATCAGGGCGGAACGCTGTCCAATTTCCCCGCGCTGGTCCGCTTGGGTACAAACCTGCCCGGCTTTTCGTACGAGCAGTTTGCCTCCCCGACCGGCGGGGATTTGCGCTTCACCGACGCCAGCGGGTCAACGCTCATCCCGCACGAGATTGATGAATGGAATACCAACGGCACCTCGTATGTCTGGGTGCAAGTGCCGGCGTTGTCGGGCCCGACAAATTCCATCTGGGCTTATTGGGGGAACGCCGCGGCGGCCAACCCGCTGGCCTGGAGCACCAACGGAGCCGTTTGGGCGACCAATTACAACCTGGTATGGCACCTCAAGGAAGGCGGTTTCCCTTATGCCGACAGCGCGCAGCAACATCCGGCGGCGGCCGGCAGCTCGCCCGCCTCCACGACGGGCGTCGTCGGCAAAGGATGTCTATTTAGCGGCTCGCAGTTTCTGGATGCGGGCACGGTCAAACTCGGGGCCCAGTTCACCCTGTCGGCGTGGGTGAATGTAGCCGCCAACGCCAATGATATACAGGTCATTTGGGCCAATGCTTCGCCCGGTTATAAGCCAGGGTTTGCCTTGTATGTGAACAGTTTCCTCACCGGAGACAAGGAATTGCGCCTGGACGTAGACGACGGCACCACCGGCGGCGGAACGGCCAGCAGCACCAACGCGGTTGGTTTTGGCCAGTGGCATCTCATCACCGCGGCGATCAGCCAGTGGTCGGGTGTTGGGACCTTGTATGTTGACGGCACAGCCGTTGCAGGCGGCTCGTATCTCGGAACGGCGCTGACCGATTTTCCACTTGATGCCGATTTGAATCTCGGTTGTTTCACCAACGGGGCGTCGCAATTCAACGGCACCATGGACGAAGTGCGCGTCCAATCCAGCATGGCTTCACCCAACTGGGTTTGGGCCAGTTGGATGACTGTGGCCTCGAACGCAGTGTTTTCCAGCTACGCCAGCGTCACCCCGAACCCGCCGGTGATTTTGCCTTCAATCAACGCAACTGGCCGCAACAACGGACTTCTGTTGAGTTGGCCCGCCAGCGGGGTGGGGTATGCGCTCTATATGACGACCAATCTGGCGGCGCCGTCAAGCTGGAGCCTGGTCACCAATGCGCCGGTGTTGGTCACTTCCAACAATGTGACGCAGTGGCAACTTCCCGTCTCCACGACTACCAGCGCGGCCGGTTATTACCAGCTTAAGGCACAGTGAACCATTGGAGGCCGAGCCGATTGGCGGCTCCAACCAGTCGAACGCAGTCGATTGGCAAGCGGGCGGGAACCCGTTAGCTGCGCGCTTGGCACGATGACGGATAAAGAGATCGCCCGCCGCACAGGCCGCAATTTGGGCGCTGTTTATGCGAAGCGCCGGCAATCCGGTTATGGTCCTTGTAATCCGAAATGGAAGCCCTGGACGAAGGAAGAGAAATCGCTATTGGGCAAATGTCGGATGCCGAGGTGGTGGGCCGCACGGGGCATCCGGCTCAATCGGTCAAACAGATGCGCTGCAATTTTGGTATTCCCTGTTTCAATCCAAGAAACATTCCTTGGACAAGGGAGCAGGATGCTATGATGGGACAGATGTCGGATCGTGAAGTGGCGCGCCTGACCGGGCACACATTTGCCGCCGTGCGGACTCGGCGCATCGCGCATGGTTTGCACGATCCGTCATCCACGCGCAATCTTTGGACGCCGGAGGAAGACCGCTGGCTGGGCCGCGCCTCGGATCAAGAGGTATGCCAGCGATTGAATCGCACGGTGAGCGGCGTAAAAAGCAGGCGCAAAGATTTGAAAATCC
>JBEKIA010000333.1:0-2591 GCA_050011995.1 Verrucomicrobiota bacterium | reverse complement strand
CCTCGAATAATCCCATCACCTTCGCGGGACTGAGCACCGGAACCGGCTGGCAGGGAATCCGGTTTGTCTCCGCGAACACCAACGGAATGATGTCTTGGTGCGTGGTGAGTGGGGCGGCGGCGGGCGGCATCCGGTTCACCAATACGTCCCTGGCCCTGTCCAACTGCGTGATCGTTTCCAACACGGGAGTCAGCGGCGGCGGCATTTACACGGACTCCGCATTGTGGTTGCAGAATTGCACGATTGCCAACAACCAGGCCGCCTACGGGCAGCAGAACAGTCCGTATTTCGTTCAAGGCGGCGGCCTCTACAGCGTCAACGGCGGGGTGACTCTCCAGTCCTGCCTGGTCTCCAACAACACCGCCATCATGCCCAACATTGATGCTGTCATTGAAACCAGCACCGGCGGGGGCATTGACTGCGAGGCGGGCGCGCTCACGCTCAATGATTGCGTCATCGTTGGCAATCAGGCCGCCGGGGCGGGGCTTTCCGCCACCGCGCTGGGCGGGGGCGTCTATATGAACAGCGCGTCGGCCACGATCAGCGCCACCGGTTGTGTGTTCCAGGGCAACAGCGCCACCGGGGGCTTCGGGGGCGGGGCGGCAGTGGGCGGGGCCGGGCTTCTCACCTGCGCCTTTTCCGGCAACCAGGCGACTTATGGAGGGGCCTTTTACAGCGGCGGGAGCGGCCAAACGATGGCGACCAATTGCTTGCTGGCCAGAAACGCCGCCGCGCTGGGCGGGGCCGTGTATTCCACAGCCGGCCAGGCGGCGGGCGATTTCGAGAATTGCACTGTCGCGTATAATTCGCCTGATGCCTGCAATGGTTGCACCGGCGTCATTCATAATTCGATCCTCTTCTTCAATGGCACGGAAATCGTGCCGGGGCCGGTGAATCCTTGTGTCAACTATAGCGATGTTCAGGGCGGCTATGGCGGCTCGAACAATTTAAACGTGGATCCCCAGTTTGCAGACACGAACGACTTTTTGCTCGGGGACACCTCCCCCTGCATTGATGCGGGGGATCCCGCGCCGCAATATAATGATGGCGCGTTTCCGCCGGCGCAGTTTTACGGCACCGACCGCAATGACATGGGCGCTTACGGCGGGCCGGGCGGGGCGTTTTGGCCGGCTTTTGCGAGCCTGGTGCCGGTGGCGCTGGTCAACGGCCAGCCGGCGGGACCTTACCAAGTATTGATGTTCACCAACACCAGCCCGCCGACCCTCTCCTTTAGCAATGGGTTTTCCGGCGGCTCGTACGGCTACACTCTGGACGGCTCCAATCCGGCGGGAGAGTTCAATTATTCCGGCCCATTCGTGGCCACCAACTCGGCGGTCGTTCGTGCGGTGGCCTATACTGCGGATGAAAGCAGTTATGCCATTTCCGCCCCGGTCTTTATCATCGAGCCACCGGTCTATCCCCTCGCGGTTTCGACGCCTGGGGGGGGCGTCGTTTCGCCGCTGAACGGAAGTTTTCTGAGCAATTCGGTGGCGACGCTGACCGCGACGGCCTCCAATGGCTGGCAATTCCTTTACTGGACCAACGGCGTTACTGGCACCAACAGCACCCTGGCTGTGACGGTCAACGGCCCGCTGACGAATGTCCAAGCCGTCTTTGGCACGCCGCTAACGGCGCATGTGACACCGATTGGGGCGGGGACGGTGCAGACCAACCCGGCGCTGGCCCTTTACCCCTTCGGCTCGACGGCGCAATTGATCGCCAGCCCCTCGGCCAATCGCTATTTTACGAACTGGAACATCGGCGGCGCGCTCAGCTTTGTGAGCCCTCTTGACTTCATCGTCACCAACGCCACGCCAAGTGTGACCGCGGTTTTCGGCAATCCGCCCGCCAGCCAGTACTCGCTCAATCTATCGGTAGCGGGCAGCGGGGACGTGAGCCGGAATCCGCAAGCGCCTCTCTACACCAACGGCTCGGTGGTCGCCGTGACCGCGACGCCGGCGGCGGGCTGGGTGTTCAGCGGTTGGACGGGAAATGCGAGCGGCTCGGCCAATCCGCTGAATGTCACACTCAACGGCAACCTGAGCATCGCGGCTGTTTTTATTTCCGCCCAGGCGCAGCCCCCGAGCATCGCCATCACCAATCCGGTCAGCGGCGCGCAATTTGCGTTTGGCTCCGGCATCACGGTGGATGTCTCCGTTTCCGATCCCAACGCCAACGGCTCGATTGAGCAGGTTGTTTTCTTCAACGGCCCCACTCAACTGGGCGTGGTGACCAACAGCCCGTTTGCGTTCCTTTGGACCAATGCGCTGGTGGGGACCAACATTCTGACCGCTGTGGCGTCCGATAACTTCGGGCTGGCCACCCTCTCCGCGCCGGTGAGCCTGACGGTGACGGCCCCTCCGCCCGGTCCGCCGGTGTTCACGTTGAGCAGCGGCAATTACTCCGTGCTGGAAAACGGCGGGTCGGTCGCGGTCACGGTGCAGAAGAGTCTCAACAGCCTGGGCGGGGTTGTCAATTATAGCACGGCCAACGGCAGCGCCGTCGCGGTGTCACTGGGCGTGGGCAACTACCAGGCGGCGTCCGGCTCCCTTTCTTTTGCCGCCGGCCAGTCCAGCCAGACGGTTTCCATT
>JBEKIA010000332.1:0-2593 GCA_050011995.1 Verrucomicrobiota bacterium | reverse complement strand
TTCCCCGGCAGTTCGATCTCCAAGCCCAATCCGCATCTGGTTTCCGGCTGCGCGGGGGGGGGGGACATCATTGAAATCCCCGACCGCGACACCAACGCGCCCCTTGCGAAATAAACCGCCGAATCCATGTGCTTGTAGCGGCGGTCTGTGACCGCCGCATTCTTGCGGCGCGCCTAGAGCGCCGCTACAGGGGGGAATAAACCCATTGAATTCCGGCCTGCCTGAACTAGACTCGAAACATGAAAGTGGATGAGATTCGGAAGATGCTGCACAACGAGCCCTTCCGGCATTTTGTAATCGTAGTGGCGGATGGCGGGCGAATCCCGGTCGCGCACGAGGACTTCGTTGCAGTGGCTCCCACGGGCCGGGAGATGATCGTTTACCAACCGGACGGCTCCTATAATGTCGTTGACACCATGCTCGTCACGCGTTTGGAGCTGAAGGCCGCCAACGGCCAGCGCAAGACTCGCAAATAGCGGATGTCCGCATCCTACCTTTCCCCCCGTCACTGAGAATCGTTTCTGGCAATATACCCGGCTTGGGTGGTAGGGCGCGCACTCCGTGCGCGCCGCGGCGGGCAGGGGACTGCCCGCCCTACCTCGCGCCGCATTCTTGCGGCGCTCACAGAGCGCCGCTACAGTGGGGTTCTTACTTCTCGCGCCGAAAAACTTTGTGGATGGCGGCTTGATCGGTCGGCTTGATGATCATCTCGTCAATGTTGACATGCGGCGGACGGCTGGCCATCCAGACCAGCGTTTCCGCGATGTCCTCCGCCGTCAGCGGGTGGACGCCTTGATAAACTTTCCGCGCTTTTTCCTCGTCGCCTTTAAAGCGCACGGTGGAAAACTCCGTCTCCGCCAGACCGGGATCCAGGGAGCCGACGCGGATGCCCGTCCCGTTCAATTCCAACCGGAGCGCCTGGGTGATTTTTCGCTCGCCCGCCTTGGCGGCGCAATAAACGGCCCCGCCTTCGTAAGCGGTGTGGCCCGCGACGGAGCCGATGTTGAGAATCGAACTTCCCGGATGATTCATCATCAGCGGCAGCACCGCGCGCGTCACCCGCAGCAAGCCGAGCACGTTGGTTTGGAACATCGCCTCCCAATCCGCGTCCCGGCCCGAGGCGACCGGGTCCAGGCCGTGGGCGCCGCCGGCGTTGTTGATCAACACGTCCACCCGGGCGGTTTTCGCGCGCGCCCATTCCACGAACTTCTCCACGCTCGCCGTGCTGGCGACATCGAGGGCGTGGCCGGCGCCGGGCTGGCGGATTTCCCCGGCGATTTTTTCCAGCCGGTCCACCCGCCGCGCGCCCAGCAACAGGTTGCAGCCCGCCGCCGCAAAGGCGCGCGCCGCCGCCGCGCCGAATCCGCTCGAAGCGCCGGTGATCAAAACCCACTTGCCAGACAATGATGAATCCATAAAAAGACCATAACCCATTTCCGAAGGGCATTCAAAGGCCATTTGGCCCCAAATCCTCGCCTTAGAAATTCTTTGAACCGCGAACTACGCGAAATACGCGAAAAATCCAGACCCTTCCTCTGAAAGCTTTCTGGTTTCGCGTATTTCGCGTATTTCGCGGTTCACCCTGTTAATCATACATAAAATGTTGATCCGCAGGCACTTCCAACCGAACATCTTGTCCGCCTTACGAATTTAGAAAATATTTATCGAAATTCGATAAAATAGCTTGACGTTTTTCGATAAAAGTTTATTGTTGATCGAAGAATCGAATAAAATATATGAAAACAAAAAGCCAATTGCCAAAATACTTTCGCCGTCTCTTCGGCTTGCTGGAACTCCTTTCCCCGATCGTGGGTGTGATGGTGTGCGTCCTGATACTGGCGCTTCCACGCATATCGGAACATGCCGAATTGGAATTGGAGCTGGGCGCGGTTGGATTGATGCCGGAATCGGGCGCACTGATCGCGCAGGCCGGCGATTCCAAGGCCGAGACCATCAGCATCAAGAATCTGCAAGGCACCGTTTCGGTAAAAAATCCGGACAACGGCAACGGCCTCCTCGCCTTGGCCCGATCCTTCACCCTGCCGCTGATCCTGGCCTATACAGGCTTCATGACGGTGCTCTTCGATCTGATGCGGCGGTTGTTCCGGAACGTGGAACGGGGCGAGAGCTTCACCGGGCGAAGCGTGCATCTGGTCTATACGATTGGAATGACCGTCATTGTGTTCACTTTATTATCCTCAGTGGCCACGACGTGGCACAACCACGCCGTCGCTAATTACCTGGAGCAACATGCCACGGTTCCAGGAATCAAAATGACTTTTACCGCGCCGCCTGCCAATTCCGTCATCGTGAATTCCCGCCGTTTCGAATTCCAATTTAACTGGGGGGGAATTCTGACCGGGCTGCTCGTCCTGTCCCTGGGCGAAGTCTTCCGCCAAGGGCTGGCGCTGAAAGAGGACAACGACCTCACCATTTAACCGGCGGCCCATTATGCCAATCAGATTGAATTTGGACCGGGTGATGCTGGAGCGGCGGATCAGTCTGACCGAGCTGGCCGACCGCATCGGGATCACCCTGACGAACCTCTCGATTCTCAAGACCAACAAGGCGCGGGCAGTCCGGTTCAGCACTC
>JBEKIA010000331.1:0-2601 GCA_050011995.1 Verrucomicrobiota bacterium | reverse complement strand
CCAAGGGAAAAAGGCTTCCAAACGACCATTGTATGACATAATGTCAGACATGAAAACAGTCACATTGCGGCGATTGCGCCGGGAAGCGAACTTGCTGGATTCCTCCGCCAACGGGGAGGAAATCTTGGTGACGCGATTCGGACGGCCTTATGTCCGCATCGCCCCGGCCACCCTGCCCCGCTCGTTTGTGGGCGCGGGCCGGCACTTGGGCGCGAAGAAGCCGGTTTCGCCGCGGCCGGCGCCGGCGTCGGAATGGAAGGGATTGGTGTAAAGTATCTGATGGACACAACCGATGCCGCGATTCGGGACGCCAAAGTGTGCGCGGTGGAGTATTACCCGTTCAGGCCATTACGCGCAAAATAATAAAGCGGGGCAAACCAGCATCACTCCACCGATCTTTGCCCGCGTGGTCTGCATGAGTGGGCGGCCTTACTCTTCCCGTTTCTTCGGGGAAAAGGTGTGGGTGGCGTGGCCGTAGAACGCTTCGGCGGCTTCCATGATCGTTTCGGACAAGGTGGGATGGGGATGGACGCACTCGGCCAGGTCGCGCACGCTGCCGCGCATTTCCACGATGACGACGCCTTCGGCGATCAATTCCGCCGCGCCGTGGCCCACAATGCCGACGCCCAGAACGCGCTCGGTCTCCGCGTCAATAATTAACTTGGTCAGGCCCTCCGCGTGGTCAAAAGTCAGCGCGCGGCCGGAGGCGGCCCAGGGGAATTTGGCGAGGTGGACCGCGATTCCCTTGGCCCTGGCTTCGCCCTCGGTCAGGCCGCACCAGGCCACTTCGGGATCGGTGAAAACCACGGCGGGGATGACGACGCCGGCGGACGTGCTGGCTTCGCCCAGAATGGTTTCCACGGCGATGCGCCCTTCCTTGGACGCCTTGTGCGCCAGCAGAACGCCGCCCGCAATGTCGCCGACGGCCAGGATGGCGGGGTCGGCGGTTTCCTGCTTGTCGTTGACTTTGATGAAGCCGCGCTCGTCCTGCTCCACTTTGGTGTTTTCCAATCCAAGGTCCCGGCAGCGCGGGACGCGCCCGACGGAGACGAGGACGCGGTCAAAGAGTTCCTCCCGGGGCGTTTTGTCCGGGCCTTCGGTGACGGCGAGGATTTTTTTCCCTTTGGTGGCCATGTTGGTGACCTTGGTTTTGAAGCGCAGTTCGCGGAAGGAGGCCTGGGCGCGCTTGAAAACGGGCCGCACCAGGTCGGGGTCCGCTCCGCTCAAAATGGTGTCGAGCGCTTCGACGACCACGACTTTGCTGCCGAGGCTGGCATAGACGCCGCCCAATTCCATGCCGATGTAACCGCCGCCGACCACGAGCAAATCCTCCGGCACTTCCGGCACTTCCAGCGCCTCGGTGGAAGTCATGACGCGCGGATTGCCCAGGTCAAACACCTTGGGCAGGGCCGCGTTGGAGCCGACCGCGACGATGGCTTTTTCAAAGTGGACGAATTGCTGCCCCTGGGGTGTTTCGATGCGCAGGGTTTGCGAGTTCTCAAAATAGCCGCGCCCGGTCAGGACCTGGACGCCGCGCTTGCCGGCCAAAAACAAAACGCCGCCGGCCAGTTTTTCGACAATGGAATTTTTCCACGCGCGCAATTTGTCCAGTTCGATTTGCGGGGGCCCGAAGGTGATGCCGCGGTGGGCCGATTCGCGGGCCTCGACAATCATCTTGGCGGCGTGGAGCAGGGCTTTGGACGGAATGCAGCCGCGATTCAGGCAGACGCCGCCCAGATGCTTGTCCTGCTCGACGAGGAGCACTTTTTTGCCGAGATCGGCGGCATAAAACGCGGCCGCGTAACCGCCCGGGCCGGCGCCCAGAACCACAATTTCAGTGTTGATCGAATCCATGGGGTGGTGGAGTGTTGGAGTATTGGAGTGATGGGATTAGGAGGTGTGCGGCGCGCAATTGCAGGCGGCGTTGGTTTCCTGGATCACGAGAGGGTCAACATGCTGCTGTCGTCAAAGTTCTCAAATCCTCCCACCAGTTCGAGCATGAACCGGACGGCCGCGCCGCCGTCAATGACCCGGTGATCGTAGGCCAGCGCCAGCGGCAGCATGAGGCGCGGCTCGATCTTTCCTTCGCGCACCACCGGCTGGAGGGCGCCGCGGCCCATGCCGAGAATGGCCACTTCGGGACGGTTGACCATGGGCGTGAAATGTCCGCCGCCAATGCCGCCCTGGTTGGAAATAGTGAAGGAACCGCCTTGCAGCTCTTCCAACGAAACCTTGCGCTCGCGCGTTCTGGCCGCCAGGCCGCTCAATTCCTTGCAGATCGCCAGGAGGCTCTTCTGGTCCGCGTCGCGCAACACCGGGACGATCAAGCCCTGGTCGGTGTCCACCGCCAGGCCGATGTGGACGTACTCCTTCCAGACCAGTTCCCCGGCGGATTCGTCCAGGCTGGTGTTGAAAATGGGGTGTTTCCGGAGCGCCCCGGCCGCAATTTTCACGGCGAAAGCGGTCAGCGTCAGGCGCGCGCCCATCTTCTCCCAAGCCGGAGCGTGACTTTTCCGCAACTCCTCCAGCGCCGTGATGTCCGCCTGGTCAAACTGGGTGACGCGCGGCACGGCGTTCCAGATTTGCGCCATCCGCCCGGCG
>JBEKIA010000330.1:0-2608 GCA_050011995.1 Verrucomicrobiota bacterium | reverse complement strand
ATCCGCGAATCCCGTGGCTCTACAACTTCAAACTCGATTTTCGTTTCAAATGAGTCGCGCCGATTGGAACCGCCGGCAAATGTCCAATTATCTTCAGCTTAAAAATCTCTGCTTGCAGGGTTGTGATTGCTCTGAACTCTCACCCAGGGTAGCGCGAAGCGCGCGACCCTGGGCTGGAAGCTCCAATCGCGTTGCGATTGACAACACCAACGGCAAGCTCCCCAGCACCACTTGGTATTCCACCGAAAACGGCGAGGAATCGCAAAATGAGAATTTGACGGCGGTCGAAATGGGGAACAGCCCTGCCGTGGTTTTCAAGCGCTATCGGGCACTGGTGAAGCCCGAAGACGCCGACATGGTTTCGGCTGTCCGCGCTGGGCTTCTTGCGCCTGATTCGCGGCTATTTCATCGTATCGCATCCTGCGGACTCCTCTATATGGGTGCGCAGGATGACGCGGTAACTCATTTCGACCTGCGTCCGCGACGCGCGCGATATTCGCCCAGCCCAATGAAATGCCCGGCGGCGATCTTTCGCACGATGCCTTGTCCCCCAATCCGCCCCGGTCTTCGCAGTTTTGGCGAAGGAGGAAATCCGCAATCCGCAATCCGCAATCCGGGTGTCCTCAATCCGGTTGCCAAGCCTTCCTGCCTCCCGTATTTTCGAGGGATGACGGAAATCGAAACGCAGCTTCTGCAAACGCTCCTCCAACTGGAAAAGGCGGTGGAAACCATGCCCGCGGCGAATCCCAAACCGGATCTGCGCCCGCTCCTGGCCCAGTTGGATGAATTGGCCAAACAACTGCCCGCCTCCGCCGACCCGCAGTTGCGCCATTTTCTGCAAAGAAAAAGTTATCAGAAAGCCCGCTTGTTGTTGCAGGAAAGCGCCGGCCATTGAATCCGGCGCGGGTGCATTTGACGGTTTTGGGTTGTGGTTTCCAATCCTAATCTTAATCCTAATCTCAAACCCGTTGGACGAAGATTACGATTAAGATTAGGATTAAGGTTACGATTAAGATTAGGATTAAGATCAGGAGCGGAACCCAGGAAAATGAAATGCGGCCCTCCGCCGCCAGCGCGCCCCATTATGCTTGACGACACCATCACCGCCATCGCCACGCCTCTGGGCGAAGGCGGCCTGGCCGTCATCCGCCTCTCCGGCCCGCGCGCCCTGGCCATTGCCGAAGCCAGTTTCCGCCCCGCCGGCAAATCTTCCTTGCCCCCCAACGCCGCGCCAACCCACACCATTCATTTTGGGAAGATCGTCCGCCGCGGCCAGGAGGTGGACGAAGTGTTGCTCAACGTCCTGCGCGCCCCGCGCACCTTCACGCGCGAGGACATGGTGGAAATCAGTTGTCATGGCGGCCTGCTCCCGGCGCGCCTGGTTCTGGAAACCCTCCTCGAAAACGGCGCCCGCCTCGCCACCCCCGGCGAGTTCACCCGGCGCGCCTTTCTCAACGGCCGCCTGGACCTGGCCCAGGCCGAAGCGGTGGCCGATCTGATCCACTCCCGCACGGAACTGGCCCTGGCCGCCGCCCGGGAGCAATTGGCCGGCCGGCTTTCCCAGCGCATCAACCTGCTCCGTGACGATCTGATGAAAATCCTGGCGCACATCGAGGCCCACATTGATTTCCCCGACGAAGACATCGCCCCCGACACCCGCGAACAACTCATCGCCCGGCTGCGCGCGGCCCTGGCCTTCATGGAGGAACTGCTCCGCACCGCCAACGAGGGCCAGATCCTCCGGCGCGGCCTTCGCGCCGCGATCATTGGACGGCCCAACGCCGGCAAGTCCAGCCTGCTCAACCAGTTGCTGGGGCGCGACCGCGCCATCGTTTCCCCCGTCCCCGGCACCACCCGCGACACCATTGAGGAGACGGCCAACATCCGCGGCATCCCGGTTTTATTTATTGACACCGCCGGCCTGCGCGAGTCGTCCAACGAACTGGAAAAGGAAGGCATCCGCCGCAGCCGGGAGAGTCTGGCCGCGGCCGAGCTGATATTGCATGTCCTGGACAACTCGGAACCTTTCACCCCCGACGACCAGGCCCACCTTGCCGAATTTCCCGGCAAACCGCGCATCCTGGTGCGCAACAAGATTGACTTGCCCCAAATTCTCAAATTGCCCGCCGCGCAGGAATCCGTGGGCGTGTGCTGCCTTTCGGGCAAGGGCATCGAAGAATTGAAGACTGCCATCAAAGAGCGCGTTTGGGCGGGGGAAATCCGCGCCGAAATGTTGGAAGTGATGATCAACGCCCGACATCAGGACGCCCTGCGCCGCGCCCGCGAGGCGGCCGAGCGCGCGGCCGCCGCCCTGGCCGCCAACCTGACCCTTGAGCTGGCCGCCCTGGATTTGCGCATCGCCGCCAACGCCGTCGGCGAAATCGTCGGCAAGACTACGACCGAAGACCTCCTGGACTCGATCTTTAGCCAGTTTTGCATTGGGAAATGAGTCACTTCACCACCAGGGTGCAGTCGTGGTTGCGGGGGTCGGATTGCCAGCAGGTGCGCAGGTAGTCCACGATTTGGTCGCTCAAATCTTCGCAGCGCGGGCTCCAGCGGTTGGCGCCGGCCAGTTGTTTGACGCAAGGGCGGAGGCCGTCGAAGCGGA
>JBEKIA010000329.1:0-2626 GCA_050011995.1 Verrucomicrobiota bacterium | reverse complement strand
GCTTCGCGGCTCCGCTCCGGCTCGCTACGCTCGCCTCTGCTCCGCCGCGAAGCGGCGCACCCTCCTCAAAGTGTAACCCATGCGGTGGTCACCAAGTGTTACCCATGCGGTGAGCACCCCCCCAGGCGCGCGCTCCCAACAACCGCCTGCCATTGGCCGCAGCGGTGCGCTTGATCTCGTGGAAAACATGCTCTTTGGTCATGGGAAGAATTTGCGAACTATCTCTCGCGGTGTGGCGATCACAGGTGCCGCCAGGTCCAACGAATTGAAAACCAGCGTCATGGCTTGGTGGTCAATGGAGCGCAAGTGCGCGTCGCTTGTCAGCAGGATGCCGCAATCGAGCAGCGCCGCTTCGGCCAATATCCGGGAATCGTGAATTTCCTCGTCCGGCAACAATTGTGCCTGGCGGATTTCCCCGGCTATCTGTTCGACCATTTCTGCTGGAAATGGCAATTCAAGCAAGGGACGAAAGGGCTGTTCTTCACGCAAGAACTGCATTGCGCGGCGGGCGGAGGCGCGTAATTGCCGGCTCCAGCCGCCATCGCACAGATACGCCAACTCGTCTAACACATTGGGCGTGACTAATTTATCCGCTTGGGGCAGGCGCCGATTTATGATGGCAAGGGCATCCAAAACATCTCCCGCCTCGTCCGCCAAATCGAGCAACAGATTTGTGTCAGCGGCTATGCGCAACGGCTTCATGCCCGTAAAGCAGTTCTGCCGCACGTTGACGCAGACGCCGCCGCGCCGCGCTGTTCAACTTGTTCATCGAAGGCCGATGCCTTTCCACCGCAATCGTGCCGCGCGTTTTTATTTCAACGATGGGTTTGGCAGCTTTCACGCCACAGATATCGCATTACCACCGATGAAAGTCAAACAAGGATATCTGCGCCCCAGACAATGGCTGTCCTTCCCACCTGGCGGTGGCGCGAGGTGGATCCATTACTGCCGCCTGCCCAGTTTTTCCCGGTAAATTGGCTCAAGCAAATTCCGGCGCCACCTCCATTCTTTGGCCCGGCGCTATCTTCAGATCGTTGCCCGCGGACCAGATTTTGTCGTTCAGGAGCAGCTTGAACGTGATCGGGTCTTTCGCCATCCCGGACCAACGCCACGTTTGGGCGTCCACACAGACCAGCGGCAACCCGCGCTCCCAGGTCAAGCCGCCGCCCTGGCCTCTCAAGAAAAGGGCGTTGCCAAAACCGACATCCCGTTTGACGTCAATGGTGGTCAGTGTCGCGCTCGTCCCGGCGGCGCTCAAGGAGGCTGGTTTTGCGGTGGGTTTCTCGTTCGGTTTCAAGGCGGCTTTCGCCGCGTTTTTAATAATTTTCATTTTCAGTGTCTCAAGGTTTCAACAGGAGGCGCGTCACGCCGCCTCCTCGTCTTCCGGCAAGCAGCCTTCATTCCACCCGGCTGCCGCCGCAGGTTTGCCCGGCAAGGGCCGATTTCATGGCGCATCCTTCTCAATCTGGATAAAAACCGCCATGTTTTCGACCTCATTGCGACGTTGATTAGACCGCCGGGGGCCGTTCCTGTTCAGCCAATCCGGCCCCAAACGCATAAAAAAAGCCAAAATTTCCCAAAAAACGGGCTTGACAGCTACAACCCTTTGTTGCTACAAGCCAGACAGACCCATTACCTAGTGGTTCCGATACGCTTATGCGTTGTCCAAAATGCGCCAATCAGGATGACAAGGTGATTGATTCCCGCGCCTCGCGCGAAGGCTCAACCATTCGCCGCCGCCGGCAGTGCTTGAAGTGCCAGCATCGTTTCACCACATATGAGGAAATCGAGCGCGAGGGCCTGGTCGTCGTCAAACGCGACGGGCGCCGCGAGGAGTTTTCCAACGACAAACTCCTCGCCGGCATCAAGAAAGCCTGTCAGAAGCGGCCCATCAGCCCCAAAGTCGTCGCCGATTTGGTCGAGCAAATCGTGGACGAAGTGACGGACAAATACGACCGCGAAGTGCCCGGCATGGCCATCGGCGAACGCGTCATGGAGGGGTTGCGCAAAATTGACCCCGTGGCCTACGTGCGCTTTGCCAGCGTATATCGGCGGTTCGAGGAAGCCACCGAGTTTGTGCGCGAGGTCAGAAACCTGGAGGAAAAACATGGCGAAACTTAAAAAGGACTGTTTGATTTTCCAAACCAACTGCGGCCAGCAAGTGCCCTGTTCGGCCGAGTGGGTCACCCTGGAATTGATCGGCGACGCCGCCTCGCTGGTGGACCCGGACCTGATCCGCCAGGCTTCCATCGCCGTCCTCCATTATTTCAAGCATGAGCTGAACCGGCAGTTCGTGTCCGTGGCCGAATTTGCCGCCGTCCTGGAACGCGCCTTGCGCGCCGTGGGCCTGAGTGTTCTTGCCGAGGCCGGGCCGGCCTCCTTGCGCGTGCGCGACTCGCATTTGCCCGAACTGATGGAAAGCGCCGGCCAGAGCGGCGAATTGTTCTTCTTCCCCCAATTGCGCCTGGAACTCAAGCGCCGCCTGGAGGAATCCCCGCAAATCGTCCGCTTCGACGGCCTCCGCCCTTGCGTCAAACAACTGGCCGGCGCCAACCGCTGGAGCCCGCGCTGCGAAGATTTGAGCGACCAAATCGTGGACTACCTGCGCACCTGCTGGCAATCCGAC
>JBEKIA010000328.1:0-2639 GCA_050011995.1 Verrucomicrobiota bacterium | reverse complement strand
AGGTCCACCAGCGATTTGCTGCTGCCCAGCGACGCGCGGCCGAGTTGCAGGAAATCGCGGATCAATTTTTCCGCCTCCGGCACGTGCGTCTGGCCGTCGGCCTGTTTCTTCGTCCAGCCCGCGCCGGTCACGAACAGCAGTTCCGCGTCGGGCCGGATGGTTTGGGCGTCGGCCTTCGGCTCGCGGATGCCAACCACCGTGGTGCGCTTGCCGGATTCCGGCAGATTCACGGTCACCGTTTCAACCTTGGCCGTGCCGGCGCCGCATTCGCACGCGGTCTGGCTGCCGGGGTCAACGAGAATGAACCAGGGCCGTTGCGCGCGGGTGAGCGTGGCTTCCATGCGCTGACGGTAATACCAGCGGTTGATGGCCGGCTTGCCGCCCGCATCGGAAACACCCGTGACGTGGGTGTCGGCGCGCCCCCCGAGACGTTGCGCGACGCCGGGCAGCACGCGCGCCCAGCGCGACGTCGCCGGAGCGACGACAATCGTGGCCTGGGCCGATTTGCAAATGGCTTCCGCCGCCGCCGCGTCGGACGCGTAGCGCGACTGGGCAAAGTCCTTGCCGGCCACGCCGAAATATTTTGTGGCGGGGCAGGCGGCGATGGAATCCGCGGCCGCCTGGACGCTTTCGCCGACGAGGCCCACGACGAGGCTGGAGCCGGCGAGCGATTTGTTCAGGGTACGGGCCGCGTGCAGCGCTTCGCGGGCGGATTTGGCGAGCGAGCCGTCGGCTTCGGTGTGGGCGAGAACGAGAATTGTTTCCATAAATTTTTATTGGGAGGGACGCTGTGTCGGCGTCCCCAAATTAAATTAAAAATGGGACGGCGGCACGCCGTCCCTCCCAGTTTTTATTGTTTGATCCACTCGACGATTTCCTTGGCGATGTCGTCGGCTGATTTGTCCTTCACGATTTTGGTTTCGCGCAATTGTTTCGGGAGCGAGACGCTGGCGAAACTCAAGCCTTCGCCGGCCAGCTTCGTCGGTTTGGCCTTTTGCAATGCGGGCATCACGGTGCGCATGTTCACCATGCCCACCTGCGGATTGTTTTTGGGTTCCGGCAGATTGCCCGTGGCCCAGCCGAGCAGGGCGGGTGCGCCGGCGCACTTCGAAATCTGATGTTTGCCGCCCTCGATGCGCTCCAAAATTTCCAGCGAACCGTCGGCGTCGATTTTCAGTTCATCAACGCCCTGGAACTGGTCGGTGATGCTGAGGCGTTCGCCGACCATCTGCATCGTGGCGCCCGCGCCGCGCGAGGCGGATTCCCAGCCGCCAAACACGAGCAGCTTCGATTTGTCGAGACCGGGGATGGCCGAGATGGCATCAGCCAACGCGGCGGCGACTTCCGCGGCCTCGGTGAACCCGCTGGCCGGGCCGTCGAGCGCGACGAGTTCGAACGGGACCTTTTGCGCGACGGTCATCATCACCTGCTGGAGCTTGGCCTTGGGGCCGAGGCTGACGAGCCAAACTTTTGAGCCGGGTGAATTTTTTGTCAGGTTGGCCGCTTCGTAAAGCGCGTGGCTGGCCCACGGGTCGAGGATGGCGGGCAGCATCATTTCATTTTTCAACGCGGGGCCGCCCGGGCCGGTGACCGGCTCCAGGGTTTGGAGCGGGTCCGGGACGATGCTGCCGCAGACAATAATCTGGTATGCAATACTCATGCGAGGCGGCATTAAAGCGGAGAGAACGCGAACCGCCAACAGGATTCTGCGGGCGAGGCAAGCTTTAGTGCTGCCGGAGGCCGGCGCTCCAATCTTGTAGCGGCGGGCATCTTTGCCTGCCGTATCCGGCGGCATCTTGCCGCCAGGCCACTAAACCGAACCTGCGTCATGACCTCACTTCCACATCAAAACACCCGGCTGGAAGCCGGGGGATACGGCAGCCAGGATGGCCGCCGCTACGATTTTTCGCTCGACCGGGCGGGCGGGCGGGATACACTGGCGGCCATGCGAACGGGCAGAACCAATTCCCACTTGGCCGCGTAACTTCAAAACGCAAAAACCCGTCATTCCCCAAAAATCCGGCCGTCAAATAATCAACCCACATAACCAGCGAGAAACCGATGAGCACCGAAAACCAGAAATGTCCAGTATTGGAAAGGGCCGTTTACGGCTTCGGCGATTTGGCCTCCTGCCTGTTCTGGCAGACCATCACGCTGTATCTGCTTTTCTTTTATACCGATATCTTCGGCATGGCCGCCGCCGCCGCCGGAATCATGATCGGGGTTTCCCGGTTGCTGGACGCTTTTTTCGACGTGGTCATCGGCATGACCGCAGACCGGACCAGCACTCGATGGGGCAAGTTCCGGCCCTACCTGCTCTGGATGGCGGTTCCGCTGGCGGTTTCGGCGGTGCTGGCATTTACCACGCCGGCTTTTGGCGGAACGGCGAAAATCATTTACGCCTATGTCACGTTCGTTTTTTTCATGTTCATGTATTCGGCCATCAACATTCCCTACACGGCCATGCTGGGAGTCATCAGCGGGGACCCGGTCGAACGAACGAGCGCCTCGTCCTTCAAATTCATCGGCGCTTACGTGGGCGGTTTCATCGTGTCCGCCACGGCCCTGCCGCTGGCCCGGTATTTCGGGCACGACGGCGCCGACCCCCAGAAGGGCTGGCACATGACGCTGATGATTTA
>JBEKIA010000327.1:0-2662 GCA_050011995.1 Verrucomicrobiota bacterium | reverse complement strand
GGTCCCCTCCATGAGCACCAAGGTGCCGCTGCCAGTGAGCTGGCCCTCAATGTTCACCGAACGGTCAGTCGTCGCGCCGCCGCCGGCGCCGGTGTTGTTGCCGCCGGCAAGGTAGGATTGCGCGGCGACTTCAATCACGCCGTAATACAGGTAATTGCCGGCGTCTCCCTCGCTGATGGCGCCGCCGTTGAGGATCAGGCCCGGATTGCCGTTCGTCCCGGGGAAGTTAAGCTGGGTGCCGCTGGCTTTGGTCCGCAGTTCGGTGTTGGCGTCCAGCGTCAACGAAACGCCGGGGAACGTGTTCATGCCTGCCTGGTTTGGTCCGCGGACGCGCGTATCGAGCGCGCTATTGCCCAGCGCGTTTCCGTTAGACACCGCTTCGTAAGTATTGCCGGCGACCGGCGCGACCAGGGGCCCGCCATTGGTTTGCCAGACCGCGCTGTTCCAGTTTTCACTCGACGGCTCACAGACGGTGGTGGTGAAATTCTGTGCGAGGACCAGAGTCAACGTCGCGACGCCGCTGGTGGCGGAGCCGTAGGCGTTCGTGACGACAACGCGGTAACCAGCGGTATTGGCCGGCGTCACATTGGTGATGGTCAAGGTGGCCGTGGCGGAGCCGGAGAGGTTGCCGGCGTTGGACAGGTTGGTAAAGACGCTGCTGCCCGTGGCGCCCGCCTGCCACTGGAAAGAGAGGGGGTCCGAGCCGCCGGCGACCACGGCGAATTGCGCTGTTTCCCCTGCGAACAAGTCGAGGCTGGCCGGCGAGACCTCAATCAGGGGCGCCAGGTTCACCACGCCTCCGGTGGCGGCCAAGAACAGGGCCGGATCCGACCAGGGATTGGTGAAGGTATTTGAGCCGTTGCCGGTGTTAGCCAGGGCCTGTTGCGCGCCCGTAACGACATCCAACCAGCTCGCAGCCAGTGACTTTCCGGAAGGCGCGCCGCTGATAGTGAGGGTGACACTGCCAGCGCCTGACAAATAGACAACGTACTGGGTGCCCGGCAGCGCAAGACAATGCCTGCCGACGCCCGCACTATTAATCAGGCTGTCATTCGGGGCGAGCGACTCCCAGGCGGTGCCGTTGAAGAAGTTGACCAGGTTTTGATAGGCGCTCAATCCGTTGGGCGTTTCATAGTACCTGACGACGTCCCAGGAGTGATAGTCGTAATAATAATTTACCGGCGCACCCGCCATCAAGCATTCACAGGTGTCGGTGAGAACGGTCGTGAAGCTCTGACCATCCCCGGGGTCAGGAGTGGTGCCATCGTTGCCCAACTGATAAGCATCGGTTTCCGCTTCGAAGACCGGCCAGTTCTTGGCGTTCATGTCAGCAATCAGCGTGCTGTAAAGGGGGGTGCCGTTGGCCTGGATGCTCTGGAAATCACAAGTGTTGGGGAACGCACTATAATAACTCAAGTCGTCATCGACGGTGATCAACCGGTGGTAGCCATCCGCGCCTTTGATGGTGAGGACGCTGTTGTTCACATAGGTATTATTCGGCTCCCTCTTGCCCTCTTTGGTGAAGTCCCAGACCATGTTGGGATAGGCCTGATATCTGGCGGTGACATAGGTGAAATAGAGGTTCTCGTCAGCGGACCCTTCCGGTGGCCAATTGACATCCTTGTTGTACACCTTGAACATCAGGTGTGCCGTGATGCCTTCCTGGAACAAATAATCGATCACCAGATCCAAGCCGTTGAAGAAATTGGTGTTCATCTGGGACCAGTCGGGCGAGGGGTTTGATCCCAACCCCGGGAATTGCGCGGGAGGGCCAAAGCAGCTATTGCTAAATTCAACACTACAGGTGCTGGCCGGCGCCCAAGTCGTGTCGTAGGCATAGACCTGCATCATGACGCCGTTAAAGCCACGAGAACTGTAGATGTCGATCAGCGACTTTGCTTTGGTGACGTTCGTATCTCCGAAGTCCATCAAACCGAGCCAATCCGCTTCAAAGCTCATCAAAAAGCAGGGCGTTCCGTCTTCATAGATGAAGTAATGGGGATGGCTGGTGTCAACCTTGAGCGCGCCATGGAGAGCGGAGTTGGTGTTGGTCACGCAGGTGATGGCCCCCGTCTGGTTATTCAGGTTTGGGTCGGAGGAGGAAGTCGTGTAACTCCAGCTTCCTTCCGCGGTGGGGGAGAATCTGACTTTCCACGTTTGGGGTCCGGCGTAGAATCCCGGCACGGTCAGGGTGATACCCCCCGGGCCGGTAAATGTTGCCGAGAGGGACACGTCCTGGAAGGGGTTGGAATAAGCGGTGGCTGAGGCAAATGACAGGTCCGTGGGATGCCATTTTTGCACGGTCGCAGGCCCCGGCGCCTGGGCGCGCAGAAGCGCGCCGGACAAGAAGAGACAGGCCATCAGGCAGATGGCCGCCTGGGCTTTCTGCCTGGCCTTGCTCAAGGCCGGCAGAAGCGCGAGAATCGCGATCACCCCCCGCAACCCGATCAGCGTGAAGCCGAGCGCGGCGGGCGGCTCAGGCGCATCCTTCCGCCCCCGGGGCTGGGCCAATCCACAGGGGCTCTTCGCGCTCTGGCACCACACTGTGACCGGCAGGATTGCAGACACAAATCTAATTCCTGCCAATATTAGAAGCGGGTGCGGCAAGCCGATAGCACGAAACCGTCAAACATTAGGATAAAACTCTGCGGTCGGCCACCAA
>JBEKIA010000326.1:0-2668 GCA_050011995.1 Verrucomicrobiota bacterium | reverse complement strand
GGCCCGTCAATGTATTCCATGACAATGAAGGCCATCCCGTCCGGCTCTTCGTAGAGGTCGTGGATGCGGACGATGTTGGCATGGGTCAGTTTATGGCTGCGGGCGGTTTCGCGGCAGAGATCATCCAGAGCGCCCGCATCGCCACGAATTTCCGGGGGCAGGAATTTGAGCGCCACCGGTTCGCGCAGCCGTTCATCCCGGGCCAGCCAGACCTCGCCCATGCCGCCGCGCCCCAGGCGTTTGACGAGGACAAACCGCCCGCGCGCAAAAGATTGTTCCGGCTGCAATGGCATCGCTTCAGACATGGAAGAGTTTCTTGCGAAGCTTGTAACAACCTGTCCCCCAGTTGGCAAGAACAAAGACCCCGAAAGGCCATGCTTCCAGGGTTGCTCCAAGGTTGCCTCTAAACCACCATGGGCATGGAAATTCAGCGGCTTTCTGCCGAAAGCCGCTACGGTGCGCAGGTGTAGCGGCGGATGGCAATCCGCCGCGGACTTTTTATGCCGGCGGTGTGCGACGGTGGCGGCACAGCTTTCCAGACTTTAGGGCAGCTCTGGGCGGGGATTTGGGTGTGCAAACAGGGTTTTGACAACGGGGCGGCGGGCGGGTAGCATTTGGGAAATGGAACCGTTGCACGCGCCGTGGCGAATTGCCTATATTCTGGGGCCTAAACCCGTCCCGGCGGGCGCCGGGGTCTTCAGCCGGATCGCCCAAAGCCAGGACGACGAAGCCAATTACGTCGTCGTGCGCGACCGGAGTTGTTTCGCCGTGCTGAACCGCTATCCTTACACGGGAGGCCATTTGCTGGTTGTTCCCTATAAGGCAACGCCGGATTTGAACGGACTGACCGAGGAGGAGTTGAGCGACTTGATGAAATTGACGCGCCGCTGCCTCAACGCCCTGACGCGCGCGATGAAACCGGACGGTTTCAACGTCGGCTTGAACCTGGGCACGGTGGCGGGGGCGGGCATCACCGATCATGTGCATTTCCATATCGTGCCGCGCTGGAACGGCGACACCAATTTCATGCCGGTGCTCGGCGGCGCCACCGTGCTGCCCGAGGCGCTGGCCGAGGTGGCGGCGAAATTGCGCGCCGAACTGGCGCGGTGAGAGCGAACCAAGTTTGAGATTAGCATTAAGATTATGAGCGGAGAAATTGCGGGCGGAACCGGCGCGGCGAGACGGGTTGCAATCCATTGATTCATGCCCGCCGAAACCGTCCATTTTGAAAATGCGCGCCTGGCGCAACAACTGTTCAATCACGAGCCGCGCAATCTCCAGGCCCTGGAGGCGGAACTGGCCGTCAAGGCGGTGGCGCGGGAAGACTGGATCAAACTGGAGGGCGCGATCGAAGACATCGCGCGGGCGCGGGACATGTTTCAGTTGCTGGAGAAATCGTTGAAGGCCGGGGGGGTGGTGCGCAACCGCGAGTTTGCCCAGGCTCTGAGCGTGGTGAAGAATGACGGCGTGGCGGCGCTGCGGACCCTCCTGGCCGAGCGCATCCTCACTTCCCCGCGCAAAGCGGCCGTCCTGCCCAAAACCATCGGGCAGAAGAAATACGTGGATGCCATCCGCGCCCACGATGTCACTTTTGGCATCGGCCCGGCCGGGACGGGCAAGACCTATCTGGCCATGGCCATGGCCCTGTCCGCCTTGCAGGAGGAAAAGGTGGCCCGCATCATCTTGACGCGCCCCGCCGTCGAGGCCGGCGAGGCGCTGGGCTTCCTGCCGGGCGACCTCTACGAAAAGATCACCCCCTACCTGCGGCCGCTGCACGACGCGTTGCACGACATGCTGCCCGCCGAGGAAATCCAAAAGCAGATGGAGCGGGGAGTGATCGAAATTGCGCCGCTGGCCTACATGCGCGGGCGCACCCTCAACCACGCCTTCATCATCCTGGACGAGGCGCAGAATTCGACGGCGGAACAGATGTTTATGTTCCTGACCCGCCTGGGGATCTCCTCCAAGGCGGTCATCACCGGGGACACCACGCAAATTGATTTGCCGCCCCACAAACACTCCGGCCTGCTCGAAGCCGAGCGCGCCCTCCACGGCATTGACGGCATCGCCCTCATCCAGTTTTCCCGCCGCGACATCGTCCGCCATCCGCTGGTCCAGCGCATCATCGCCGCCTACGAAAAACATCGCGGCCACCACCTTGCCGCGGCCCCGGACGCCGGGGGGACCGGAACCGCGGACGGGGGATAGACGATGGCACGGACAAAAATCCTCCCGTCCGGCCCCCCGCCTTCGCTGCAAGTGTGCAACCGGCAAAAGGCGCGGCGCCTCCATCTTCCGCTGGCGCGGCGATTGGTCCGGCGCGCTTTGGAGGAAAGCCGGCCCCCGCGCGGGCAAAGCGGGGCCATGGAGAATCTTCGCGCCGGCGGCCAATTGGGGGTTTATTTCATCCATGCCCCCGCCATGGCCCGTTTGAACGAACAATTCCTGGGCCATGCCGGCTCGACCGATGTGATCACGTTCAATTACCAGCAAGGCGCCCAGCCGGGCGAATGGTGCGGGGAGATCTTTGTCTCCGTGGACGACGCGGTCGCCAGCGCCCCGCGTTTTCGCGCCTCCTGGCAGTTGGAATTGGCGCGTTACGTGGTCCATGGGATGCTGCATCTGCGGGGCTACGACGACCGCCGGCCCGCCGCGCGGCGGGAAATGA
>JBEKIA010000325.1:0-2689 GCA_050011995.1 Verrucomicrobiota bacterium | reverse complement strand
AGCAGAGCCGCGACGTCCTCGACCCCAACTGCAACGTCTGGGAAGCGATCTCGGAAAAGGCGGACAACATCCGCCTGGGATCGGTGCAGGTCAATTCGCGCGCCTACGTTTCCCGATTCGGCTTCAGCGGGGCCGACCAGCAGCGCATCGTCGGCACGCTTTCCGGCGGCGAGCGCAACCGCGTGCATCTGGCCCGCATGCTCAAACAGGGCGCCAACGTCCTTCTCCTGGACGAGCCCACCAACGACCTGGACGTCAACATCATGCGGGCGTTGGAAGAAGCCCTGGAAAGCTTCGCCGGCTGCGCCGTCATCATCAGCCACGACCGTTGGTTTCTCGACCGCATCGCCACGCACATGCTGGCCTTTGAGGGCCAAAGCCAGGTGCGATTTTTTGACGGTAACTACAGTGAGTACGAGGCCGACCGCAAGCGTCGCCTGGGCATCGACGCCGAACGGCCCCATCGCATCAGTTACCGCAAATTAACAATTGGGTAGCCCGCCGCCGTTGTGCCGGCCTACAATCATTCACGGAACGGGGAAAGTGTCACGGCTGCTCCTGGGGCCTGCTCCTGGGGGCGGGTGGTATGTCGCTTGCTTTGTTTTTATAGGACGTAACATCGAAAGGGATTAACCCATGGAACACACAACGCGACTTGGTGGATTTGCATCAATGGAACGAGGTAAACAGCGAGAAATTGCCCGCAAGGGCGGCATGGCGGCGCATCGCAAGGGAACCGCCCACGAGTTCACGGCCGAGGAGGCCCGGTTTGCCGGCCGCAAGGGCGGCCAGCAGGTTGCCGCCAACCGTGGCCACATGATCGAAATCGGCCGCCTCGGCGGTCGCCGCTCCGCCGAGCGGCGAAAAAACCGCGCCACGGCCGATATGCCGCAGCCCGTCCGGGTCGATCTATCGCCCCAATCGGCCCAGGGTGGATCGGCCGGCTCGGCGAACTCGGCGGTGCGTCAACACGGCCCAGAGTCCGACCAACCGCGACACCATGGCGCGATGGCGGACGAACTCAATCTGCAAAACTAAAAAAATGGATGCCGGGTGAGATTCTATGCCGGCGCCTTTGCTGCCTTGGGAGGTCTGAACGTCAGCACGACGACGACCAATAGACCGGCCAGGCTCTGCCATGCCGCCAGGGGGGCGTTCACAACTTCGCTGACAACTCCCTGGGGCGATTGCTGGAGCGTGAAATCCGGGTAGGCATTGCCATCCGACCCGGTTGACGGATCAACCGAGACCAGCAGGTCATCGTCGGGATTAGTACTGCTTCCCCAATCCGAGGTGGCCCCGCTCGGTTGACTTCCAGAATATTCGACGGCCGTTCGCGGCACGCCAAGCTGGGCACTGGTGTAATCGACGTCCGAGTCCAGCGGCGGGGCAAAAACGTCCGAAGCGTTTTCGTACGTCGCCGAACCCGTCGAATTCACCCCCGTCACGTTGAGGGTGGTTCCCGGATCGGGCGAAATTTGCCATCCGTCGGCCGTTGTTGGATTCCCGCCCACCACGGTGATGGGTGTTGCATACGAAGAGACAACTCCCGCGCTCAAGATAAGTGACAGCGCAGCCGTCACCCCTCTCATGCTCCAAGCGCTCATACTCCCAACTCCTTAACTCTCCAGGACACCAAACGCATCCAAACGTCAGGCGCCTCGATTTGACGGAAGCGACGGGATTCTTCTCATTCCGCTCGCATTGCTCGCAAGCCACCCAGCTTGAGAGGTACAAAGCTGTTACCCACGTCCAGCCCCCTGGCGAGAGCTGAATGAGGCCATTATAACACTTCAACTTCTTAGCACAATCATTAAATGCGGTTAGCACGGCGTTAAGCGGCATTTCCGCGTTAAAAGCGCGCCGATTTCCCGGAATGGACGGTTTTTCCCCATTAAACCGCAAATCGGGAACGGAGCGCGTATCCCGAATAAGCGGCATTTTGAAATTTTTAGCGGGACTATGCTAACAAAACGCCATCGATGCCCGTTCGCGTGAGCGTACCTCAACCCTCGGCGCGATCTCTATTTTCCGGCCGGCGAGTAATCGGTTCCCGACATGGAGTTGCGCGAATCGCTCTTATGTACGGCCTGCCGGGCGGTTGCCAGTTCCGCCGTCAATTCGCCGTTCAGCTGTGTGCCGGGCGGGAGCAGGTCGTCGATCTGGGAAAGATACCGGATTGCCTCGCTCGTTCGGTTGTTGCCCGCGCAGGCCGAGGCCAGCCCGATCAGAATTTCCAGATTCTTCGGATCGATCGCATGGCCCTTTTCAAACGCGGCAATCGCGTCACCGGCGCGCCCTTCCTTCATCAGAATCCTCGCCAGCGTATCGAAGTAGTTGAACGCATCCGGATCGTCGCCATGGCCGGCGATCGCCTGGTTGACCAGGCCTTCGGCTTCCTTGAGCGAATCGGGGTCGTTGGATTGGCGCAAAAGATCGGCCAGATTGTTCTGGGCGACGGCGTTGGCGGGATCAAGCTTGAGGACTTGGCGATACGCTTGCCGGGCGGTTGCGGCATCTGCGGCCCCGGCGTTGGCGCCGGCGTAGGTCAACCACTGCCGCGACCCCATCTTCGGCGTCTGGAGGAACGGCTTGAGCGCATCACGCGCCAGCCCATAATCCTGCGGATAACCCTGCTTGTCCGCGCATGCCACGTACACTTCCGCCAGGTCTTCCTGCTCTTCAATCG
>JBEKIA010000324.1:0-2692 GCA_050011995.1 Verrucomicrobiota bacterium | reverse complement strand
CGCGCAAAGCCGCTTGCATCGGACTCAAGCCCCTCTCCAAATAACGGGTGATGTTCTCCACCACCACGATGGCGTCGTCCACGACAAACCCGGTCGAAATCGTCAGCGCCATGAGCGAGAGGTTGTCGAGGCTGTATCCGAAGAGATACATGATTCCAAAAGTGCCGATCAGCGACACGGGCACCGCCACGCTGGGGATCAAGGTCGCCTGCGCGTTGCGCAGGAAAAGAAAGACCACCAGGATGACCAATCCCACCGAGATCAGCAGCGTGCGCTCCACGTCCCGGACCGAGGCGCGGATGGTGGTTGTCCGATCCATCGTCACCGTGAAATCAATGCCCGATGGGATGGAAGCCTTGAGCGCCGGCAGGGTTTGCCGGATGCGGTCCACAGTATCAATGATATTGGCCTGGGGCTGCTTAAACATGATTACCAGCACGCTCGGCTTGCCATTGGCATATCCGCCGGCGCGCAGGTTTTCCACCGAATCCTCAACGTCGGCCACGTCCGCCAGCTTGACCGTGTCGCCATTGTGGTAACCGACGATCAAGGGGCGGTAATCCACCGCCTTGAGCAACTGATCGTTCACCGCGATATCCGAGGTCGTATTGTCGTCGGAGAATTGCCCCTTGGCCAAATTGGCGTTCTGATTGCTCAGCAAATTCGCCACGCTCAACAGGCCAAGCCCGTAACTGTTCAATTGGGTGGGATTGACTTCGACCCGCACACTGGGCAGCGCGCCGCCGCCGACCACCACCTGGCCCACGCCGGGAATCTGCGAAAGCCGCTGCATGAGAATAGTGGAGGCGGCGTCATAAAGCGCGCCCCGATCATAGATCGAGGAAGTCAGGGCCACCATCATAATGGGCGCATCGGCGGGATTGACCTTCCGCCACGTCGGATTGCCCGGCAAATTGGAGGGCAGATAAGCGCGCGCGGCATTGATGGCCGCCTGGACATCGCGAGCCGCCCCGTCAATGTTTCGATTCAAGTCAAACTGGATAGTGATGCTGGTCGAACCCAGAGTGCTGGAGGAGGTCATCTCGGTCACGCTGGCGATCCGCCCGAATTGCCTTTCCAGCGGGGTGGCGACCGAGGAAGCCATGACCTCGGGACTCCCTCCGGGCAGGCTGGCGGAGACGGAAATGGTTGGAAAATCAATCTGGGGCAGGGGCGCCACCGGCAGCAAAATGAACGCTACTCCTCCGGCGAGCGCAATCGCTGCCGTCAGCAGCGTCGTGGCCACGGGCCGGTGAATGAACGGGGAGGAGATGTTCATATTTCCACGGGAGCGGCATTCATGCTCTCCTCAGCGGCGGGAGACTCTTTTGGTTTTCGGGCAAACCGGTACATGAAAAGGTAAATGACCGGCGTGGTGTAGAGGGTAAGCACCTGGCTGACGAGCAATCCCCCGACGATGGTGATGCCCAGCGGACGGCGCAGCTCCGAGCCGGTGCCGGTTCCCAGCGCCAGCGGCAAACCTGCCAGCAGCGCGGTCATGGTGGTCATCATGATCGGACGGAAGCGCAACAGGCACGCATCATAGATGGCGTCCAGCGGTTTCTTGCCGTGGTGGCGTTCCCCTTCCAGCGCGAAATCCACCATCATGATACCGTTCTTTTTGACGATGCCGATGAGCAGAATGATGCCGATGATCCCAACCACGTCCAGTTCCGCCCCGCACAACAACAAAGCCAGCAGCGCGCCCACGCCGGCGGAAGGCAGCGTGGAGAGGATCGTGATCGGATGAATGTAGCTCTCGTAAAGGACCCCCAGCACGATATAAACCGTGATCAGCGCCGCCAGAATCAGCAGCGGCTCATTGGTCAAGGAGCTTTCAAAGGCCTGGGCCGTGCCCTGGAAGGAGGACAGCATGGACAGCGGCATTTGCATCTCTTTTTGGATTTTATCAATCTGGGCTGTGGCCGCCCCGAGGGACGCGCCGGGCGCCAGGTTGAAGGAAAAAGTGATGACCGGAAATTGTCCCTGATGATTCACCGACAAGGGCGACGTGCCTTGCTCAAAGTGCATAAACGCGCTCAACGGCACCGCTCCGCCGCTGGTGGAGGTGACAAAGATGTCCTGCAATTTATTTGGGCTGGTTTGAAATTCCGGCTTCGTTTCCAGCACCACATGGTATTGGTTCAGTTGCGTGAAGAGCGTGGACACCTCCCGCTGGCCGAAGGCATCGTAGAGGGTGTTGTCAATCGCTTGCGGAGTTATCCCCAGCCGTGAAGCCGTCTGGCGGTCAATGACGAGCCTGGTTTGCAAGCCCCCCGGCTGGTCATCCGTAGCCACATCGCGAAGTTGTGGCAGCGCCTTGATTTTCTCCAGAAATTTTGCCGCCCATGTCCGCAACTCCGCCGCGTCCGGATCTTCCAGGGTGTATTGGTATTGGGTGCGGCTGACCCGGTCTTCCACCGTCAAGTCCTGGATTGGCTGCATGTAGAAATCAATGCCTTCCACCTGATCCAGCTTTGGCTGCAGCCGGTTCATCACCATGCGGGCGTTGATTTTGCGCGCTTCCAAGGGCTTGAGATTGATGAGAATGCGGCCGCTGTTGAGCGTGGTATTGATGCCGTCCAGCCCAATGAAGGAGGAAAGGCTCTCCACAGCGGGATCCTGGAGGATGACCTCCGCCAGCGCCTGCTGTTTGCGCACCATCGCCGGAAAGGAAGTCGCCGCCGGGGCC
>JBEKIA010000323.1:0-2707 GCA_050011995.1 Verrucomicrobiota bacterium | reverse complement strand
CGACCACCGAACCGTTGCGTACGTAGGTGCGGCCGCGAGGAAGGCGGTTTTCGTAGTCGCTGTAGGCCTCGAGGTTGTTGCACCAAGCCTTGCCCCAAAAGGTGCTGGCAATCTTGCGTCCTTCCAACACGATGGGCGAAGCGGCCCGGCCAGTCTTTTTGGCCAGTTTTGCGGTTTCGCGCGCTGCTTTAGCCCGCCGTTCCGCGACCGGCACGTAAGGCCGCCATCCGTATGACCAACTCATATTCTGTTATTTGAAGTTTGTATGATCTCGAAGCGTTTAGTCTTCGGTTGTGGCGTTTATATCCAAGGCCACAAACCGGAGCAACTCGGAATTGTTCATTTCCGTCAACAACCGCTCGCCGCCTTCACCCAGCACGTCTTCGGCCAGGGCGCTTTTGCTGGCAATGACCTCGTGAATGCGCTCTTCCAAGGTGCCGCGGCAGGTGAATTTATGGACCATGACGTTTCGTTTCTGGCCAATGCGGAACGCGCGGTCAGTCGCCTGATTTTCCACTGCCGGATTCCACCAGCGGTCAAAATGAATGACATGGGAAGCCGCCGTGAGGTTGAGACCGGTGCCGCCAGCCTTGAGGGAAAGCACAAAAAATGGCGGCCCACCGTCGCGTTGGAAGGAATCGACCAATTCCTTGCGCTTGCCGACAGGAACTCCGCCGTGGAGGATGAGGCCGGCTTGGCCGAAGACTCCCGCCAAATGTCTGGCCAGCGGGTCAGTCATTTCACGGTATTGGGTAAAGACGAGGACCTTCTCTTGGCGCGAAGCCACTTCCTCGCACAACTCCCGCAACCGATTGAATTTGCCGCTGTCGGCGGGGGCATAATTTCCATCGCCCAGCCATTGCGAAGGGTGATTGCAGATTTGTTTGAACCGGGTGAGAAACGCCAGGATGATGCCGCGGCGCTGGATGCCTTCCACCTCCGGTGCCTCCAACCGTTCGGCCAACTCGCTCACCGCTTGCTGATAGAGCGCGGCCTGACGCCGGGTCAGCGAACAGAATGCCGTCATTTCCGTCTTGTCGGGCAAGTCGGTGATGATGCGTTTGTCCGTCTTCAACCGACGGAGAATGTAGGGCCGTACCAGACGGCGCAGAGGCGCGAACTGGTTTTGGTCAGTTTGGGAACGGTTCTTGAGAAACGAGGCGAATTCCCGGGCACCACCCAACAGGCCAGGGCAAAGAAAATCGAACAGCGACCATAAATCCGAAAGTCGATTCTCTATTGGAGTGCCGCTGAGAGCGATCCGGTGGCGGCTGCTGAACGCCTTCACGGCGCGGCTTTGGCGCGCGCCCGGATTTTTGATTGCCTGGGCTTCATCGAGGATGGCCAGATTCCAATTGACTTCCTTGAGCCAGGCCAATCGCATGGCCATCGAGTAACTGGTGATAACGAGGTCTTTACTTTCCAGTGATTTGGAGGGGGAATTTGCAGCGGCGGCGAGAACGTCGTTCGGTGTCTCCGACGGATGGGCGTAAAAAACCGAAAGCGTAGGCGCAAATCTCTGGATTTCCGCTTTCCAATTGGCGATGAGCGAGGCAGGGACAATCAGGAGGCTTGGGCCGCCATCGTCCGAGGAGGGTGTAGTTTGGCCGCGTCGGCGTTTGAGGACCCGCAGCAATGAAATCACCTGAATGGTTTTGCCCAGACCCATGTCATCGGCCAGACAGGCTCCTAGTCCCAGCCGATTCATAAACCAGAGCCAATGCGCTCCTTGGCGCTGATACGGACGCAGGGTCGCGTGCAAATCTTGGCCCGGGTCCGATTCGGTTGAGATGTCTGGCTGCTGCATTTGCTCGAGCAGTTTTTTGAGCATGCCTCCCGCCACGACGTTTGACCAGGCAGCGCGGGCTGCCTCTGCTTCCGGTTCACCAGTCTGGGCGGCATCAAATCCGGAGAGCAACCGCAGACCTTCCAGCAACGGCAGTCCTCCGGAGCCTGCGTCACCTTGAACTTTTTTCCAGTGGTCGAGGACTTCCTGGAGTTTGACCCGGTCCACTTCGACCCATTTACCCTTGAGCAAGACGAGGCCGCTGGCGGATTGCAGGATGGCTTTGATTTCCGATTCGGTGAGCGATTCGCCCTCCACCGACAACTGCACATCGAAATCCAGCAAACTCTCTTTACCGAGCAGGTTTCCCTTGGCCTCGCCAATGCGCACGGTTACCTGGGGTCTGGGTGGCCGGCCTGCCTTCCACCAGTCCGGGATCCGCACGACCAGGCCGCATTGCTCGAAGAGAGGGATGCTTTGCAAAAACGAAAAGGCCTGTTCGGGCCGCCAAACCTGGGGATGAAAGATGGCGCGCGAGTCCAACAATTCACGGGCCAGTTTGCTCTGCTCCGCCGCGCGTTGAACCGGCGTCAACAACGCCCCCAGCGCGGCGCGGTTCTTGGCCCCGGCGTACTCCTCCAGGGCACGGCCCAGCGGCAGATGCTGGGCCTTGCCTTGCTCTGAGACGCCATGAGTATAGGTGGCCAGGAAGGCAAACGGGTAAGCCGTGTTGCGCTTGTTCTCGGCCAAATGGAACGTGACGCGACCGACCGTGTTCCAAACCGGGTTGCAACTTTTCAGATACGCGGCAGCCCCGCCAGGAGTTTGAGTCATGGCCGCGCGAACATGTGCCTCCAACTCATCCCACAACCTTGCCAGCACAGGGCCATTCAAATATTCCAGGCCCTTCATCGGAGGCGC
>JBEKIA010000322.1:0-2710 GCA_050011995.1 Verrucomicrobiota bacterium | reverse complement strand
CGGCGGACCAGCTCTGCAGGTTGGTCTGCGCGGCGAACCAGCGGTTGAACTGGACGTCACGCTCGTCGGCGCGGGCAAGCATTGCCGTCAGGAACAACGCAGCGATGGTGCAAGTGGCGAGGATGGAAGATGGAAAATGGAAGATGGAAGGCTGCCCATGCCGCTTTGCTGAACGAAACGGCGCTACTTGTCCTTTGGCCAGATGGGAACGAATTGATACCATTGATCAATATCCTGTCGAATCTGCGGCTCGAATGCACGCAGGATTTGCCGGGTTAATTCCTGGCGAACCTCACGATTACCCAACGCCTTGCGGTCATAGCGAAATTCCGGGAGCACTTTCACGGCGTAACCGGCGCGCCGGCGGACAATCGTCACCCCGATCAACGCGCAGCCCGACGCCCGGGCCAGTTCCGCCGCCGCCACCGGCGCTTCGAATGGCCGGCCGAACAATTCGATCGGAACACCGCCTTTGACCGGCGGGCGGTCGAGCGATATCGCCAAGGCCGCTCCTGCCTGGAGCCGTTTGATGACCTCCACAAAAGCAAAACTGTCCTGGCCGATGATGAGGGTCTCAACCCCACAGCGCCGCCGCAACGCGATGCGAAGATCGGTGAGGCCGTCGTCGGGTTCGGCCTGGGTGAGGACCGTCAGCGGGATGCCGAGCTGGTTCAGCAACAGGCCGCCATGCTCCCAATTGCCAAGGTGGAGCGTGATGAAAAGGATGCCGCATCCGCGCTGCTGGGCGGTCCGGATGATTTCCAGTTCGCCGGGGTTGGTCAGCCAGTTTTGCACCGGCGCGCCGCCCTCGACGCGCCACAGGTCCACCAGTTTCAAGGCGAACTTTCGATGGAGCCGGTGGGCGGCCTTTTCGGCGGCGGCCCGGTCACCAGCAAAGATGGGTAAAAAATTTTGCACCACCACCTCGCGGCGCTGGCGGCGGAAAAGGAAATAGAACTCGGCCACGATTACACAGAATCCATTTACCAACCCCGCCGGCAGGATACGCACAACGGCCAGACCGAAACGCCACAGGCCGGCGCGATAGAAGGCTGAAGAGTCGAGGGTTGAGGGTTGAGGGTTGAGGGCAGGGCCTGACGCTACGCGTGATGGCCCGTCACCAATTTCAGACTTTGGACCTTGGACTTTGGACTTTGGACTTAACCATGTCCACCACGCCGGGAGGAGAAACACGGAAATAATCATGTTGGCGCCGATGCCGACGGCGCAGACCCTGCCCAAGCTGGCCATGCCGGGATTGCTGGAGAATCCCAGCGAGCCGAACCCGGCCATGGCGGTGCCGCCGCACAACATCAACGCGCGACCGACTGACCGACGGACCATAAGAAGATCACCGCCATGCCGGCGCAAGGCCAGTTGGATGAAAATGGTGTAGTCCACCCCCGCACCCAGCATCAGGGGCAGGGCCATGAGGTTCATCAGATTCCAGGACAAGCCCGCAACCACCATCGTCGCCAGCAGGCACAGCCCGCTCAACAACAACACCGCCGTGCCCAGCAGGATCTCGGTTGGCCGGCGGAAGGCGAACCAGAGTGAAGCCAGCACGAGGAGAATCATGGGCGTCACCACCTGCCACATTTTTGCCTGCACCCGCTTGAGGGTTGTGCTCCCGAGCAATTCCCAGCCGGAAAGCAGCGCCCGGTTTTCGGCCAGCCGGGTGGACAAGCCGGTGAGGGAAGCGGAATCAACCTTGTTGGTCGCCGGATAAATCAAGCCCATCACCAGCCATTCATCGGGCGTTCGCGCCACGAACCGTTTCAGCAGCCACTGGCTTACCTGATTGGTCGACCAGACCACGCCGGTGCTGGCGCCGGCGCGCGCCCACGTCCGCACTAGTTCCTCTGTCAGAACCAGGGCGTTGGTGTTGAAACCCTCACGCAGCGCCGCTTCCCGCAGCAACGGGCCTTGTCTTCCCAGAACGGCTGCCGTCGTCCGGTTTGCCGCCTGCAACCCGGCTCGCGGCCACAGCGCGGTCGGCAGCAGATACCGGCCAATGACGTGATTGGAAACCGCGTCGTTGAGCACCCCTTCGGCAAGGGATAAACGCCGATAGACTTCCGGTTCATCCCGCCCGGAGATGATCAGCAAGAGCGGGTCCGGCGGCAGTCCCATCGCGGACTTGATTTCATCGAGCGCCGTCTCCGCCTCGCCGCGCGCCGGGCGCAGGGCGTTCCCAGTGCGGTCCAGGCCGGGCCGGTGAAAGCACAGCACCACGCCCGTCGCGAACAAAACCAACCCGGTCACCACCAATGAGGTGCGATAGTTTTGTTTTGCCGGCGCAATCCCGACTGCCGGCAATTCCTGCGGCGGGACAAAATAACTCCACCAGCGGGCCGGCGTTGGGGACGGCGGCGGCTTTCGGCGATTCGGAAACAACGGCGGTAAATAAATCATCACCATGACCAGCGCCGCCAAGCCCACGCCGATGGCCACGAGCGTGCCCAGTTGTCCCAGCCCGGGCAAACCGCCCAGGTTCAAGACCAGGAACGCGCTCATCGTGGTGATGGCCGCCCAGAGAATGCTCGGCGCAATGGCCCGGCGAATTTCCGGCACGGACAATTGCGGGTGCGCCAGCGCCTCCTGGTAATGCACCACGGCATAATCCACCGCCAAGCCGAGCAGCACGGCGGCAAAGCCCATGCTCACCACGCTGATGGCCCCCAGCACCAGCCCGCCCAGCGCCAGGGTC
>JBEKIA010000321.1:0-2811 GCA_050011995.1 Verrucomicrobiota bacterium | reverse complement strand
CAGTAGCCGCAGATGGCGTAGGCCTGGACGCACTTGACGGCGGACTGTTCCAACACGCAATGGGTGGCGCAGTTGCCGCAGTGCAGGCACTTGGCGGGGTCAAGCTGCCACACCCACGCCGCTCCAGTGCTCCGGGTGGCCAGCGCGCCGGCCGCCACGCCCAGGCCGGTCATGGTCATCAGCCGCGCCCCGTTGCGGAGAAACTGCCGCCGCGTCACCGGCCTGTCGGAAGGAGGTTTAGGGTCCATGGGTTTGCCGGGATTCTTCACCCTTTGCGCTTCATCACCCGCACGTTGCCGGCGACCAGGTCCAGGATGTAGATTCGCCCGCCGGAATCCACCGCGGCATCCAGGCCGCCGTGGATGCAATCGTTCAGGTCGTTGCAGGCGAGCGCGTTCTCCGGGAACGATTCCGCTCCCGCCACCACCGACTCGAATTCGCCGCCCGCGCTGTAAATCTTCACGCGCGGAATGCCCTTCTCACAGGTGACGATCCGCCCGTCGGCCAGGGCGGCCAGGCCGATGGGATTGCAACAGCCGCAGAATCCCTCGGTGGCGGCGGTGGGTTTGCCCCAGGCGCCCTCCAGGCTCCCGTCAAAGGTGTAGGCTTCGACCTGGTGCCGTCCCGGATTGTTGACACGCAACAAGCCGTCCCGGTGAATGATCACGTCGAGAAACGGACTGGGCACGATCAATCCCGGCACCTTCCGGGCCGCATCCTTTTGGCCGATTCGGCCAACGATTTTTCCGGCCCGGTCATAGCGCAGCACGGCCAGTTTGACCGCATCGGCCGCAAAGACATCCTTCGCGCCCGCCGCCAGGCCGGTGAACCAGGTCTTCGGGTCCGGCGAATCCCAGCGGGCGGCGCGCGCGCCCCTGGCGTCAAATACCTCAATGTGGTCGCGCAGGCCGGCGAAAATGGTTCCATCCCCGGCCACGGCGACACAGCAGGCCGGCCCCGTCAGCGCCAATTCCAATCCACGCCGGCCATCGCGGCTCAGGGCATTGATATAGTTCCCCGCGCACACATAAAGCTGGTCATCCGGCCCGATGGCCAGCCGCCGGGCTTCCTGGCGCGGAACCGGCCAGCGCGTCACTTCCTCGTAGGCGATGAGTTTGGGATCGGTCTTCTGGAATCGGGAAATGTCGTAGGCAAAAGGGTTGGCCGTGGCCGCTCCTTCCGCGCCGGTCTGCGCCGCGCCGGCCAGGCCAAGGATGACGGCGGATTTCGTCACCACACCGAAAAACTCCCGCCGGTCGAAAAGTTCAAGCTCTGGTTTCATAACGGCCTCGCTTTGGAATGGCCGAGCGCTTCCTTCGCGGACAAAGCGCGGGGAAGCCCGCAGTCTTCAAAAACCGCGCAACCCCGGCAGATCCCGGCGCTGATGCAGACCTGGCCGGCGGGCCGGCCCGCCTGGCGTCCGGCCAGCGTGCCGCCCACCGCGGCCAGCCCGCCCAGAATGGCCAGTCGCAGCCCGCCGCGCAAGAACTGGCGGCGGCTGGCGCTGGAATTTGGAGAGTATCTGTTCATCATTCAGCCATTTCCCCCAGCTTCCGCCAACTTGGGGAAACAGGCTTGCCTTATTTTGTGCAACCCTTGACATTTTTTGTTTCTTTTGTCGTTTATCTCGGTGGCGGAAGCTCCGCATCACTGAGCTATTTGCCGCTCGCGAAGCGAACATATTGGTCGTTGAAGGGATTCTGTTGTTTCTGTTGTCTCATAAATTCAAAGTGTGAATCGAAATCGCAGGACGGTTAGGAGCTTTAGAAAGAGTTTTTTTAATGCCTGGGTGATCGCCTTCAACATCCGGTCGGGAGCGTCCTTTGGAATGAGAGGTAGCTCGCAGGTCACGTCCAACCGCATTTCAAGTTTTTCGTGAAGTTCACAGCGATTTTCGACCGAACGCGAGATGCCATTAGCTGTACCGCCAATTTCCCTGCCCATCGCTCGGATTATCCGGGTTTCAGTTTTTGAGATGGTAAACTTCAACACTTTTCGACCTTATCACAGTTTCTTGAGCGTTTGATCCGCCGCCGCTACATCGCGATTTGCAGATGTCCGCTTAAAACGCTGGCACTGTAATGGGGAACGGGCGGCTTGTCCTTCCGGGGTTTCCGGGGTTTCCGGTGTTGTGGGGAAGGCCGGAAAATCATTTGGATAGGAGACCGCAGAGAGCACAGAGGGTTTTTCTCTGTTGCCGTGTCCTTTGGTGAACGCGGGGATTCGTGCCCGTATATCGTACAGATTGGCCATGGCAATGCCGGGTTTCCAGCCGTTTTTGAGGCTGGCTTTCAAGCCGGCGATTTGCAGATTTCCGCGTAACACGGAGACACATTACGGCGGGAAGCGCGGGGTGTCTTTCCCAGGTTTCCCAGGTTTCCCAGGTTCTTGGGCCGCGGGGATCAGCGGCGTAGCTGGCGGTCGAGGGCGGCCTGGCCGGCGGCGGCGATCTGGGTCTCGGCGGCGGGGGTGAGGCGGCCGTTGAGGACGGGGAAGAAGGGGCGTGCTGGCATGAGGCAGCGGCAGGCAGCTATTCTCCGCCAAGCATTTCCCAAAGGCGGTAGTGGGCTACTTTGAACGTCAGGACGCCTATCAAAGGCCGAGTTCTTTGGAGATCACCCTTTTCTAATTTGAAGGCCGCATTGCGGACAAACGTAATTGTATCCAGAATGAAGCGCTGCATAAATAATGCCCGGCAGCAAGCAAAAGAGACAGAGAATAATTGCCTCGCCAGCATTTCCTCTGGGTTCTTTCTTCGGAGCGCCCCTGTATCCGCAATTTGGGTTTGGGCAGATGATGTCTCCCGGCTTG
>JBEKIA010000320.1:0-2868 GCA_050011995.1 Verrucomicrobiota bacterium | reverse complement strand
TTGGCCGCTTGGGGAGGACAGCCCTGCTCGCAATCGTTCTGGCGGCTGCGGTTTTCTACTGGGGCCGCGTCAACCTGAATCGAAAGATCCTGGATGCCAAGCCGGTGATGGCCGCTTTGGGACGCCAGACGGCGGAGGTCATCGAGCAACTCCGTGAGTTGAATCCACAGGTGAGTTCCGGCAGCCACGTGGTGTTCCTGAACGACCCTTTCCAGGAATGGGACATGCTGTTCATCGCCGACCTCTGGTTCCGCGACCGCAGCATCACGGTGCACCTCCAAAAAAAGACGCCGCTCACGCCTGCTTCGCTGGCCGGGATCCCATTCTGGTTCGATTACCGCGAGGGCCACCTGGTGCGGCTGAAGTGAGAATTGGGCACATTCACCCAAGATATCCCCACATAAGCGGGGAGGGGGATTGGGTTTAAGCGCGCAGTGTCCTAGGACATCGGAGCAGGGTGGGGCAGGCGCTTTCGCCTGCCAACCACCGATTGGCGTTCAATCGACACCGCAAGTCTTGGAGCTCGCGATTGGCAGGCGAAAGCGCCGGCGAAAGCGCCTGCCCCACTTTCTCTTCGCGAAAACCGGCAGGATTTCGGACGCACTACGCTAGAAACACCAAGGGCGCGAGATTCCTCTCGCGCCCTTGGTGGGTTGAAGCTCAAGCCGCGTTTGCCAGCAGTTCGTCTACCTCGGCCGATTCGAACTCGTGGCGATCCGCCGCTTCCTGGCAGGTGATGCAGAATTTGGTCCAGGGCACCGCATCCAGGCGTTTGGGTTTGATCTCCTCTTCGCAGTGCAGGCAGATTCCGTAGCTGCCATCGGCGATGCGCAACAGCGCGCCGCGGACGTTGCGTAACAGGCTCGATTCCCGGTCCAGGTTGCGGATAGCGAGTTCGCGCTCCCCGGCAAGTTGCACTTCGTCGAGGGCATCCGGAGTCTTTTCAATGGCGATGTCTTCGCGGTTACGCAGTCCCACGGAAAGTTCGGACTGCCTGGCCTCGAGCACCGCTCTATATTTGTTTATTTCGGTCTGGTTCATAAAAATTATCTCCCGGTTCTTTTTTGTCTTTTTTTTCTAGTCGTTAGCGTTCTTCCCTTCCGCAACACTATAGACGACATTTTACGCGAAAGGTTTCACGCCTCCCCATCCCTCTTCAGGGCTATTGGCTCACCGCGCTTTCACCCAGCGGCCACCTACGAGGACGTTTCATAGCAATTCATTTGCCAAACTGTTAATCTCCCGGAAACCACCTGCTTTCGTCCGCTGGCTTCTTTCCCACTCACTTATCGGCCAAGATGCTAACATCTCTAGTTGGATAGTCCCTCAACACCGGCAAAATCTCATAATTATAGACTGCCTGGCACCCTCACGGCGTTGGTGGCTTGCCTGTATTTCCTGTTCGCCGGGTTGCCATTTCTTTCCAGCATCGGCGTTGAGAACGACGAGACCATTTTTGCCATGGCGTTTCTCAAGCCCACCGGCGGAGCTTATGCCATCCGTATCGGCCACTCCCATATCCCGCTCATGATCATGAGTTATATCGGCACATTGAAAGCGTGGCTTTATCGTCCGATACTACGAATGTTTGGAACGGGAATGCTGCCTCTCCGGGTGCCGATGCTGCTGGCGGGGGTAGCCAGCATCTGGCTGTTTTTCCTGCTCCTGCGCCGCATCGCCGGAGAACGTGCAGCAATCATTGGATGCACTTTGCTGGCGGCGGATGCAACCTATCTGCTCACCATCTGCTTCGACTGGGGACCGGTGGCCCTGCAGCACCTGTTGCTTCTGGGCGGCATGCTGCTGGTGGTGCGGTTTTGCCAGCGCCAGACCCATCCGGCGCTGTTTTGGGGTTTCTTTTTGCTGGGGTTGGCGATTTGGGATAAGGCCTTGGCCGTGTGGATGTTATCTGCTATGGGGGTGGCCTCGGCGGTGGTCTTTCCGCGGCTGATTCTGCGCCTGCTGACCCGGCGCCGCGCGGCCCTGGCGGTGGCCGGCTTCCTTCTGGGGAGCCTGCCGCTCCTGATCTTTAACGAAAAGAACCATTGGGCCACCTTCCGCGGCACCTTCCAGAAGGATACCAGCGACCTTCCCCACAAAGCCCGCATACTCATGAACACCGCCCAGGGCGGAGGTCTGTTCAGTTGGATGTTCGATGAGGACTGGCAAACCACCGCGCCACACCCGGCCAGAGGCTGGGTGCAGGAGTTTAGTGCCGAAATATCGGCACGAACCGGACACGTTCGGCACCACCTCCTGTTTTATGCCTTTCTGCTGGCCCTGGCACTCGCGCCGCTGGCCCGCGGCGACGCGTTACGCGCCCTGGCCTTCGCGCTCGTCACGCTGGCTGTGGCGTGGGTGCAGATGGCCATCACCGCCAATGCCGGCGGCAGCGCGCACCACACCATTCTGCTTTGGCCGCTTCCGCAAATGGTGGTAGCCGTTTCCTTTGCCGCCGCCTCGCGCCGCCTGGGGCGCGCCGGCCTGCCGATACTGGCCGTCGCCGGCGCAACCATGGCGATCGCGGGCGTACTGGTGGCGGCCGAGTATCAATATGTCAGCTTCCGTTACGGCGGCTCCGCGGTTTGGACCGACGCCGTCTTCAGTCTGCGCGATTATATGAAAAGCGTTCACACCGGCAACATTTATTGTGTGGATTGGGGAATTCTGGACAGCCTCCGCCTGCTGAGCAACGGCACATTGCCGCTGCTGGTCGGCGACGATCCCATTTCCAAACCGGAACTGAGTCCCCAGGACCGCGCGCCCGTCGAGCGCATGGTGGCCGACCCCGGCGCGGTTTTCATCGCGCATACCAAGGACTTCGAAAACTTCCGCGAGGTCAATAACAAGCTGGTAAAGTTCGCGGAA
>JBEKIA010000319.1:0-2892 GCA_050011995.1 Verrucomicrobiota bacterium | reverse complement strand
GTGAGACGCCGGGTCGGAGACCGGCGCTCCGGCCCGCCAACACTCACCGGTTACCAGTCGCCTCCCCATGCACATGGGAGTGCCCCCATACCGACCCCATACTGCCCCCCTACAGCCATGCCTGCTCATGCTTACGAGGGTGGTGGTGTCCTAAAACTGGACAGAGTCACATTTCACGCCTCACGTTTCACGATTTACCGGAGGAGCAGGGCGCGGCACTCCGTGCGCGCCGACTGATTGCAGGGCACAACGGCGCGCAGAGGACTGCGCGCCCTACCACCAGATTGACCCCGGCGCGCACGGAGTGACGCGCCCTACCACCAGATTAGCCAATTCCTTCAGGGCATGATTGGAGAGCTCGGGAAGAGTGTCACCGCCACGCGATAAAACCGTTGGGACAGGCCAGCCGCGGCCGGGTCGGTCAACGTCACCAAACCGCCGTTCGGGCTAAACGGATTATTCGGAAAAATCGGGTTATTCGGAAGAATCGGGGTATTCGGAAACACATTCACCCAGTTGGTCTGGTCCACCGAATCCACCGCTTGGAGTTGCACGCTCGCGCCCGCCGGGACGACCGTGCTGACGCTGAAACCGGCCTGCCCCTGGTTTATTCCCGAAATGGGTTGATTGGTTAACCCAAGGGTCGGCACGGCGAGATAAAACACGGTGCCATTGCCATAGGCGCCCCCCTGCGAGGTCGTTCCGAAGAGGTAGCCGGAATTGATCGTGCTGTTAAATTGCACGAGCGGGCCGGAGGGGTTGCTGCCGTTGGTGCCGGCAAAGGTAAACAGGGTGGTGAAGACGGCGCTGGGGGTGATTTGGAATACCGTGCCGTAGGGCTCGACGTCCGAGCCGCCGCCGGTGGTGCCGTAGAAATTGCCGTCGGTCCCCTGCATGAGCGGCTGGGGGTAATCGTCGCCAAAGCTGTACAGCGAGACCAACACCCCCGTGGTGGCATTGAACCGGTAAACGGTGCCGCCCCCGCCGGCGACGGTCGGCGCGGCGATTGTGCCGCCGTAATGGGTGACGCCGTAAAAGTAGCCGTCAATGCCCAGCACCAGTCCGCCGTTGGCAATGCCCCCGTCCCCGCCGCCCGTAAAGCGGTAGAGGGTGGTGAACTGCCAATAAGAATTGGTGGCAATGTGAAGCCCGATGGTGTAGATGGTGCCGAAGTTGGTGAGGCCCCCGTAGAGGGTCGTGCCGTAGAATTGGCCGTCGGCGCCCTGCACCAGCGCGCCCGACGGGCTATCGCCGCCCAAGCCGCCGGTAAAGGAATGGAGGTTGGTGAGCGCGAAGGTGCCGGGATTGAACTGAAACACGGTGCCATGGCCGTAGGCTCCCCCGCCGGTGGTGGTGCCGTAATAGTTGCCGTCGCTGCCCTGAATCAGCGCCCCTTCCGGGAAGCCGCCGTCGCTGCCGCCGCTGAAACCATAGGCGTTGGTCAGGCTCCAGGTGTTGGTCCCGCTTTGATAGAGCACCAACAGCGCGCCCGCGTTGCCCGAGGCTCCATTATAGGAGGTCGCGACCAACATGCCGTCCCAGAGAGCCGGCCTCGTAAAAGGCGCATACCCGCCGTCATCATCGTCAAACTGATAGACCGACTCGAACACAGGGTTACTCGGGTAGGTGCTCAGGAAAGCCGGGTTGATGCTGTACATGGTCCCTTCCAAGTAGGCTCCTCCCATGCGCGTCGTGCCATAGAAATAGCCGTTGGTGTTCCAGGCCAGTCCGTCCATCGGTGTGCTGCCGTCCGTGCCTTCAAAAGAGTGAACCACGGTCGGCGTCACCGCCAAGCCGGGGCGGGCGGCGCCCAGGGCGAGCGCCAGCCCGGCGAGGGCCCGGAGGATTTTGAGGCCGTTTATTGGTAGTCTCATAATGTTATTCCCATCGGGTATTGTTGCTCGTTCCGCCATTTTAACGTGCTATCAGAAAACAGCAGGAATTATCGCTCTCACACTACTCACCTGCCGTCCGTCGCGGTCCGGAGTACCGTGATCTCCTCGGTGTTGTCCGTCTTGGTGTAGGGCGCGCTGAGAGGGCCGAGCACTCCGAGGGTGTGGATCGTGTGTTTGCCGGGCGAAAGCGGGGCGACCATCAAATACACGCCATCGGCCACCGCCGGATAGATGGTGAAGTCCCCCGGAATGCAGGCTGCAGCCGCACCAAAGGCCGCTGCCAACATATTGTCATGTTCCGCGGTGGTGTAGCTGAAGGGCGTGGACACCACGTGATAGATCGTGTTGGTCGGGTCTTCCAGGCCGGCAACCGCGACTCCATCAATCGTGCACGAGGTCTCGGTGGCGAGGCTCCACTGTGCCTCGACAAACGCCGCCAGTTGATCCGCCGTAAACGTGGTGAACGCGGATAAGGGGCAGGCGCCATTATCCTGCCAGAAGGACAGAACCGGGAAAAACAGCGGGGTGCCCTCGGGAACGATGATGTGGTTGGTTGTTGCGGGGGGGGACTGGCCGCCCCCGACACTCGCGATAGTCAGTGGGCCCGGAAACCGGACGCGGCTGGCGGGTCCGCTGCAAATGTCCGGACTACCCAACGATTCCAAGTGGTTGGTGGATTGCCCCAGCATAAAGTGCCACAATTTGGCCGACCATTCCTCGTAACTGTACCCATAAGGCAGTGAGGACGGCGGGAGGACCTGGCCGGACGAGGACGAAGCGGCGATCCCCAGCAGCAGGAGAGCCGCCAGAGCCGACCTGAAGCCGCGAGGCCGGCGTATTACGTTTGTTAGTGTGATTTGATTTTTCATTGTCTGTTCTTTCTCTTTAGGCGCCAGGCGCCTGGTTTTAGTTTTTGAGCGTTATTGCCCATCGTTAACCCATGCGGAATCCGGGGGGAGAAACGGACAGGGAAATGAAAGATTTCTTGAGGAGCGGC
>JBEKIA010000318.1:0-2914 GCA_050011995.1 Verrucomicrobiota bacterium | reverse complement strand
CAGATCCGCCGCAAGCCGTTGGAGGCGGTGAGCAACGGGTTTTCAGTCACATATATATCGTCGTCCCAGATGAATCCGGCGCGAAGCGCCGGAAGGAAGGCCAGCAGGGTGACGAAGACCAAGGCCAGCGCCCAAAGCCAGTCGCGCCCGCCGGGGGGCTTTTCGTCCCCGGGATTCCTGGCGGTCTTTCTGGTCGGTTTCATGGGTGATTTCACGCTACTTGGTCTGACGCATCGGGCGGCCCGCCTGGTAGAGTTTGAGTTGCTCTTGCAGAGCGCCGGCCAGCTTGTCGTCCTTTTGCGCTTGAGCCTGAATCAGAGCCTTTCGGGCTGTGGCGGACGCCTCGTCAAAACTCCCGGCCTCGGCATAAGCCTCCGCCAAGGTGCCAAGGACTATTGGTTTTGCGCTTCCTGTCAACTGAATGGCCTGTTGAGCCAGCGCCACGGCTCTGGGGCCGTCCCGCAAGGAGGCATCGGAGGCGGTGGCCAGCAGCGAGGCCAGGTTGTTCAGGACTTGCGGCTGGGCGGGATTTATATCCAGAGCCTTTTGCCAGGATTCCTCGGCCTCCTTGATCTGCCCGGTGTTGAAGCAGGCCAGTCCAAGTTCGGCCCACGCATCGGCAAAGCGGGGGTTGATGGATAAGGTCTGCCGGTAACACGCAATGGCTTCAATCGAATGCCCCTGTTTGAGAAGCTGCTTTGCGAGGTTATGCCATCGTTGCGCCGGATCCGGAGGCAAGGCGGTGGTCTTTTCAAAGCAGGCCATGGCCCCGTTGAAATCTCCTTTTCGGAGAAGCGCAAGGCCCAAATTCTCGCGGGCGAGCGCCCAATCGGGCCGAAGATCCAGGGCTTTTCGGAATTGGCCGATGGCTTCCTGGACCTCTCCCTGCTGAAGCAGCGCACTGCCGAGATTGTTTTGGGCTTCCGGAGAATTGGGCTCGATATCCAAGGCCTTTCGGAATTGGGCGATGGCTTCCCTGGCCTCTCCCTTCCGGCCCAGCAGAATGCCGAGATTGAGATGGGCTCGCGCATAATCGGGTTGGAGGTCCAGGGCCTTTCGGAATTGGGCGATGGCTTCCTCGACCTCTCCCTTTCGGCCCAGCACATTGCCGAGGTCGTTGTAGGCCAGCCAGGAGCCTGGGTTTCTTGCCAGCGTCGCGCGCCAGAGCGTTTCCGCGCCGGCATACTGCCCGCATTGGAACCACGTCAACGCGCCGAGGGTCGCCAGCAATAAAGCGCAACACACGGGTTTCAACAGCGGGGTTTGCCGGGCCGCCCAGCCGTATCCCCACTCCATTCCCGCCGCCGCCAGCGCCAGCGGTCCCAGGCACGCCAAATACTGGTAATGATCCGCCACAAACGAATAGCGAAAAGTCCACAGCATGATGAATCCCAGCATCGGACTCAATGTCGCCGCAAAAAACACTGCCGCCACTTCCACCCCCCGCCCCAGCCTCCGCCGCCCAAACCAAATCATCACCCCCAACGCCGCCGTCGCCAGCAGCCAAACATAAGCCGCCGGGTCCGACGCCGCAATCCTCCAGCGCGGATAACTGAACGTCAATTGCGCTGGCCAAACCAGTTTGCCCGCGTAAAACCAGAGCGCCCGGCTGGCAATCAGCACCCGCTCCACCGGCCCAATGGAAAAGACCGCCCCCTGCGTGCCTTGATGAAACCGTTCCCACCACACCGTCACCAATCCCATGCCCATGCCCAACACCACAAACGGCCCCACCTGCGCCCACCGCCGCCAGCCCAGGGGCATCCTCTTGAGCCACAACACCAACAACAGCGCCGCCGGCAGCGTGCAGGCCGTCGTCTTGGCACAGAGCGCCAGCGCGTAACAGACCAGGGCCAGCCCGTAAAATCGCCACGGCCTCTTGCTGGTTTCCTCCACAAACCGCGTCCACGCCAGGAGCGAGAGCAGAAAGAAAAAGCCCATCAGCACGTTCTTGCGCTCGGTAATCCAGGCGACCGATTCCACCTGCACCGGATGCAAGGCAAAGAGCGCCGCCCCCAGCCACGCCCCCGGCAGGCGCAACCGGGCCAGAAGCCGCCAGACCAGCAGCGCATTGGCGGCATGAAGCACCAGGTTGACCGCGTGATAGCCCGCCGGATTCAAGCCCCAGCAAAGGCGCTCCAGGTAAAACGTGGTGTAGGTCAGCGGAAAATACTGCGAAGGAGAATCAAGCGAAAACCAAATCCGACGCAAACCGTCGGACGCGGTGAGCAGCCGGTTTTGAGTGACATATTCATCGTCGTCCCAGATGAATCCGGCGCGAAGCGCCGGAAGGAAGGCCAGCAGCGTGATAAAGACCAAAACCAGCGCCCAAAGCCAGTCGCGCCCGCCGGGCCGGGGCTTTTGGTCCCCGGGATTCCCGATGTGCCCGGGGGCCTTTCCGGTTGCTTTCATGGCATCAGGAACAGGACGCTACGGTTCATGCGCGGTCTTGTAGCAGAAGCGCCTGGCGCGGGCGAGATATTCTTGCGGCGGTCATTCTTGCGACGTTCATGGGAAGACAGAGCCGGGATGGCGCTGCCGCTGCTTGAAATTCTTGCGACGGTCATAGACCGCCGCTACAGGAGGCGGCTTGTTTTCGGGGCGGGCGGGTCAGGGGACGGACATCTCGAACGCGACTCCGTAATTGGGCTGCGGCGTTTTGGAAGTGGCGCCTTGGAACGGGTCGGAATCCCGCAACAGCCCCCAGCGGAAGGTTCCCGCAAAGGGAGCGGCCATCCGGGCGCGCTCCCCGATCATGGCGTACCCCACACGCGCGTTGGGACCGGGATCGGAGGCGCAGGCAATGATAACCGCATCGCCGGAAATGGAGACGGAATCAATCGCAACCCGTTCCCCGCCGGAGGCGCTCACCTCAAAGCCCTTGCCCTGTTTCCACTCGGCAATAGACGGGTGA
>JBEKIA010000317.1:0-2930 GCA_050011995.1 Verrucomicrobiota bacterium | reverse complement strand
CACGGCCAATGATGGGACCGCTGGCGGCTACGAGGCCGTTTTCAGCAATTCCTTCGGAATGGCCACCACCGCGGTGGCCGTGCTGACGGTCATTGATCCTCCGGTCATCGCCACATCGCCGGCCAGCCAGACGGCCAATGCCGGCGCCTCGGTGACATTTACCGCTTCGATGACTGGCGGTCCGGCCGGCGTCCAGTGGTATCTGATCAATTACTTGGGGACCAATGCGGTGGCGGGAGCGGCCAGTCCGAGCTTGACGGTCACGGCCGGCGGCCCGACCGCGGGCAGCTATTTTGCGGTTTTCAGCAATGGCGCCGGCAGCGCAACGACTAGCGCGGCCAATCTGGCGGTCTTGGGTCTGCCATTGGTGAATGGCAGTTTTGAGATCATTACCAACCACGCGGCCATTCCTGCCAACGGTCAATCCTCCGCGGTCGTGAACTTGGGCGACACCTGGCTGACAGGCTGGACGCCTGGAGGACCCGGAGGCGATATTTTCGTGGTTAATGGACCTGGGTATGGGGGCCCTTACGAACTCAGCCCTTATGATGGGAAGCAATGGATAGATTTCAATGGCAATAACACTCAGCCGGGAGGCACGTTGTCCCAAACCATTACGACCACGGTGGGGCAAACGTACACGGTGGCTTTCGAGGTGGGCGAATATGGAAGCGGGCCGCAGAGCCTGACTGCTTTGGCGTTTGGGTCCAACAACGTGGTGATCGCCAGCAACTATTGCGTGCCCGCCTCCGACGAGTGGACCCAGTTTCAATTGGAATTCGCTGCCGTGTCAACCAATACCACTCTTTTCTTCAAGGACTCTTCCACGATCACTGTCGGGGCCGATTTGGCCCTTGATGCGGTCACGGCGCTTTCCGCCCCCGTGGTTGTCACATCCCCGGCCAGCCAGACCGTCACCAATGGGAGCAGCGTGACCTTTACGGCGTCCGCCAGCGGCAGCCCCGCGACAGTGCAATGGTTTCAAGGGACCAATTTGATCCCCGGCGCCACCAACACGACGCTGACCTTCGTGGCCAATGCCGCCAGCGGCGGCAATTACACCGCCGTGTTCACCAACCCCGCCGGCAGCGCCACCACGGCCCCCGCGCTGCTGACCGTTGACAATCCGGTCTTTTTCACCCGGCAGCCGCAAAGCCTGGTCACCAATCTTGGCGCCAACGTCACCCTGGCCGGGGCGGTCGGCGGGGACGCGCCCATCGTCTTCCAGTGGGAGTTCGACGGGGCCAGCATCGCGGGCGCCACGAATGCGAATCTGGTGTTGAGCAACGTGCAACCCGCCAACGCCGGCAGTTATGTTCTGCTGGCCACCAATGCCTCCGGCTGGGCCGCGAGCACCGACGCCGTTTTGTCCATTGTGAGCACCCTGCAGGTGGTCAGCGCCAACGTGGCCGGAGCGGGCACGGTGACCGTGCCGGTGGATTTGATCGCGACGGGAAACGAGAGTGTGCTGACGTTCAGTTTGGATTTTGACCCGACGGTTCTCACCTTTGTCGGCATAGCGGCCGGCAGCGGGGCGCCGGGAGCGTCCTTTACATGGAATACCAACCCAGCCGTCGGCGGCCAAATTGGACTCCTGGCGGCCTATATCGGAACCACCTTCCCGCCCGGCACGCACGAAATTGCGGATGTGACATTTGCGGCCGTGCTGGCCACAAATTCGGTAACGACGACGATTGGTTTTGGAGGTTCGCCAACGCCCGAGAAGATAATAGACGCCGGCTTTGATCAACTTCCGGGGGCTTTCCTTGCGGGAACCGTCACGGTCGCTCCCGCCAGTTTGGAAGGGGACGTGTGGCCGCGGCCCAATGGAAATGACGTGATTGACGCCAACGACTGGCAGCAGGAAGCCCGCTTTGTGGTGGGGTTGGATACGATCACCAACACTTCTGAGTTTCAGCGGGCGGATTGCGCCCCTCGCAGCACGGGGGGGGATGGCGTCATTGACGCCCTGGATTTGGTGCAGGTGGGACGATATGTCGTGGGACTGGATCCGCTTACCCCTGTGGGCGCGCCGGCGGGTCCGGCGCCAGAACGGCGAGCCGCCAAGTCCAAGACGATACACCCGCTGGATAGCACAAATAATCGGACGATCAGCCTGGTCCCGATGCCGAATGTCGCCAATGCCGTCATGGTGCAATTGCTCGCGGAAGGCGACGAGGGCGCTTTGGTGTTCAGCGTCTCCTTTGATCCCGCCATTTTGAGCTTGGCAAGCGCCACGCCAGGCGCGGGGACTTCCGGGGCGATGTTTATGGCCAATTCGACCGCGGCCGCGACGGGCAAACTGGCCATTGCCCTGGCGCTGCCGAGTGGAAAGTCGTTTGCGGCCGGCACCAACCAAATCGCAGAACTGGCATTCAATCTGGTCAACTATTCCAACTTGTCGGCTCTGGCGTTCACCAATTCGCCGGCGCTGTGCTCGGTGTCGGATGTTACGGGCAGCACTCATCTTTCGGCCACATACCAAAACGCGGTGCTGGCGGTTTGGCCGGCTCTGGACATCGCTTCCACCGGCAGGCAGGTCACTTTGTCATGGCCCTCCTCCGCCACCAACTTTGTGGTTCAAATGACGACCAATTTCAGCGCGGCCTGGACCGCCGCCGGCGGCGCGCCCGTCTCCAACGGCTCGGCCATTTCTCTAACACTGCCCGCTCCCGCCACTACGACCTACTATCGCTTGTCCCAGCCCTAGCTGGCGGGAACGGGGGGCAGCCCGTCGAAATCTTCGCGCGGATCAACGAAAGTAACGTTCAAAAAGGACGTGGTGGAAAAACACGCCAAAATACAGTCCTCCGCCTGAGCCGAGTCCGGGACGGTGGGCGTTGCAATATTTCCGCGCGGCCGGCGTATAGGGGAGAGGAGGAACCGGGCGGGCCGCGCGAGGGAAGCGCGGCCGTGCTTTTTTTGATGGA
>JBEKIA010000316.1:0-2930 GCA_050011995.1 Verrucomicrobiota bacterium | reverse complement strand
CGGGGCCGCCACCGTGGAGATGCCGATGCCCAGACCGCCGATGCCCCGCGCCAGGATGAACGAATAAACATCCGTGGCCAGCCCGGACCAGATGGCGCCGATCAAATAGAACACGCCAATGGCCAGCAGCGTGGCTTTGCGCCCGAACCGGTCGGCGGGCCAACCCCCCAGCAACGAACCCAGGACGGTGCCGTAGAGGGCCGCGCCCATCACGACTCCGTGCGTTTCGGCGCTCAAACTCCAGAGCTTCTGGATGGTTTGTTCGGCTCCGGATATGACCACCGTGTCAAAACCGAAGAGAAACCCAGCCAGCGCCGAGGTGATGGACCAGAGCAAGATACGACGGTTCATGGGGCGGACATTCGGGAAGTTCCATGCCTAACGCAAGGAAAATCCCTTTTTCGTTGAAGAAAATCAAGTCAGAAACCTGGCCCTGACGCTGGACGGCGTTCCTTTCACCTGCGCCGAGATCGAATCCTGCGTGGCGCTGGATTAACCGGACACCGCGCCGCCGTTCCGCCCTTGCGGACTGCGCCGGCCGGACTATAATTGGCTCCATGATCAACGCGGTTGAGTCTCCTCCGGTCCCACTGCCTGGCGCACAAATCTGGCCGCTTTCCGTGGCCGCGTACCGCGTCTTGGGCGAGGCGGGGCTGATTCCCAAAAACACCGAACTCCTCCACGGGTTCGTTTATACGAAAATGTCAAAATCTCCCTTGCACAGTTTTTTCCTGCAATTCCTGCAGGAGGCCCTGGCCGGCGTGCTCCCGGCCCGGCGTCTTTTGCGCACGGAACAACCCATTACCTGCGGTGATTCGGAGCCGGAGCCGGACCTTGCGGTCGTGGCAGGCCGCAAGGAGGATTTTCGCCATGACCATCCCCACACCGCCGAGTTGGTCCTTGAAATTTCCATCACCAGCCATGATTACGATCGCTCCAAACTCCGCGCCTATGCCGCTGCCGGGGTGAAAGAATGCTGGCTTGTCCTCGGCCCGGAGAAGCAGATCGAAGTTTATCGGCAGCCCAAAGACGGCCAGTTCATTGAACACTCCTTGCACGGACCTGACGGCGTCCTCGCCTGTGCGGCCTTGCCGGAATTCACGCTCTCCCTGGACGCACTTTTTGGAAAAGTTTAGCCTCGCGCCGCCGGGCAGGCTTGCTACATTGACCCCATGCGCACGGCGATTTATCCGGGCAGTTTCGATCCCATCACCAACGGGCATCTGGACCTGGTGCAGCGCGCGGCCAAGCTTTTTGACCGCGTCATCGTGGCGGTGGCCGTCAACGACGACAAGAGGCCCCTGTTCACGCTGGCGGAACGGATGGAGTTGGTCAAGACCTCGCTGCAGGCGTTCCCCAAGGCGGAGGTGGACTCGTTTGACGGTTTGCTGGTGGATTATGTGGAAAAGCAGGGCGGGCAGGCCATTATCCGCGGTTTGCGGGCGGTGTCGGATTTTGAATTTGAGTTTCAACTGGCGCTGATGAACCGGAAGCTCAACGAGCGGGTGGAAACCATTTTCATGATGCCCAAGGATACTTACACGTTCCTCAGTTCGCGCATCGTCAAGGAAATCGCCCGGCTGGGGGGCGATGTCCGGTGCTTCGTGCCGGAGCCGGTGCGGCTGGCGCTGTTAAAAAAACTCAAGCCCCAGGCCCCGTTATGCCCTTGACGATCAATATCCGCCTCGTGGAGGCAAAGGACCTGCATGTCCAGGGGCAGTTGCCCGCGCCCGAATTGCAGCTCGACGACGACGACTTGGTGCGCGCGCGCCTGCCGTTGCGCTATGACCTGACGGCGCATCAGGCGGGGCGCGATGTTCTGGTGAGCGGACGGCTGGAAATGACGCTGGATTGCGAGTGCGCGCGGTGCCTCAAGCCCTTCCGATTCCGCCTGAAAATACCCGATTGGATGCTGCATCTGCCTTCGGAAGGCCCGGAGAAGGCCGTGGTCAAGGATGATGCCGTGGACTTGACGCCCTACCTCCGGGAAGCTATTCTGCTTGAACTTCCGCAACATCCGTTGTGTGATAGCGATTGCGCTGGATTGCCCAAGAGGGCGGACGCCAGCCATCAGAAAAATGACGGGTCCGGCCCGATGCCAGAGGCGTCGGCCTGGGCTGAACTAAACAAATTAAAGTTCTAACAGCCAACAACTTATGGGAGTTCCAAAACGCAAGCCTTCACACAGCCGCCAGCGGATGCGCCGCGCCTACAACAGCGTCCTCAAGCTGCCGCAATTAAGCGCCTGCCCCCAATGCGCCGCGCCCTACGTGCCGCACCGGGTCTGTCCGGCGTGCGGTTACTACAAGGGCCGCCAGGTGATTTCAGTCCAAGTCAAAGCCTGATTGGGTTTTGGGGAGCGCGGACACCACTATTCTGCGCTCTTTTCATTTATGCGAATCGTTGTGGATGTGATGGGCGGGGATCACGGCCCTCAAGTTATCATCGCCGGCGCGGCGCTGGCCTTAAAATCCAATGCCGCCATCTCCGAGCTTTATTTCGCCGGACGCGAGGACGAAATCAAGGCCGCCATGTCCCGCGTCGGCTGCTCGGATCCGCGCGTCAAAATCCTCCACGCCAGCCAAGTCATCACCATGGAGGACAAGCCGGTCGAAGGATTGCGCCGCAAAAAGGACTGCTCCATTCTGCGCGCCGTGGACCTCCTCAAGGAAGGCAAGGCCGACGCCTTGATTTCCCCCGGCAACACCGGCGGCATCGTCGCCGCCTCCACCATCCGCCTGCGCCCGCTGGCCGGGGTGGACCGCCCCTGCATCGCCACCGTCATTCCCGCGCCGGAAAATGAATTCGTCCTCCTCGACTCCGGCGCGAGCGTCGAATGCCGTCCGCGCCATCTCCTGGATTTCGCCATCATGGGCAGCATTTATTCCCGCGAGATTCTCGGATACAAGTCGCCGCGCGTCGGCATCTTG
>JBEKIA010000315.1:0-2954 GCA_050011995.1 Verrucomicrobiota bacterium | reverse complement strand
CACGGGGGGATTGCGATATACTATTAGCTTAGTTGGGGGTGGATCTTCTCGAGTAGCGGACGAGCCTCAATTCTGGAAGCCGGCATCCCGGTAACTCGGGGGGTGTTTCGGGCTGTTTTTTCGCTTTTTTTCCCCACCTATTGCAGGATTTGCGAGCAGCCTCTAGAGGAGGTTTCGCGCCTACCGGTTTGCCGTTCCTGTTTGAGCGAGCCCGGGCCGATGGAGGCGGAATACTTCTGTTGCGCTTGCGGGACGCCGTTTCAAAATCGATTTCCTTTGGATGAAGAAGGCCGTTGCGCGTTATGCCGCAACGGCCTTCGCGGTTTTGAAGCGGCGTACTGTTATGGCGTCTATGGCGGCGTGTTGCGCCGCTTGATTCACCTGTTCAAATACCAGAGGGTGCGCAGCCTCGAAGGGCCGCTGGCGGATTACCTGTTGCGGGCATTGCCGCGGGATGGGCGGTTCGACGCCATCGTGCCGGTGCCGCTCCACTGGCGGCGGCGTTGGCGGCGCGGCTTCAACCAGTGCGAACTGCTGGCGCGGGAGGTTTCGCGGAGAACCGGAATTCCGGTAGCGAAAGCGTTGCGGCGGCCTCTGGCTTCAAAGGCCCAGGCCGGACTGACGCTGGCAGCCCGCCGCCATAACGTCAAGATCAGCTCTTTCTCCGCCGCGGCGAACGTGGCTGGGCAAAGCATACTGCTGCTGGACGACGTTTTGACCACGGGGTCGACTGCCACCGCGTGCGCGCTGGCGCTGAAACGGGCCGGTGCGGTTCGTGTGTCCGTGTTGACGGTGGCGCGGGCGGACCGGCTATGGCAAGTGGCGCCCAAATCCCGCGTGGCGATAGGAGAAGGGTCTGCCGCATATGGCCAGTGATCGACTACAGCAGCCAGTGCTGGTGCTCAATGCCAGCTATGAACCGATCAACATCTGCGCGATGCGGCGCGCGCTGGTGCTGGTACTGAAGGGCGTGGCGTCCGCGGAAGAGGAATCGGTGCAATCGATTCACTCCTCGCGGGCGGCGATCCGGCTGCCCTCGGTGATCCGCTTGCTGGAATACCGCAGAATCCCGCACCAGACGCGGGCCTTGTCGCGCAAGAATATTCTGATGCGCGATCGGTACACGTGCCAGTATTGCCATCGGACGATGCCCAGCGGGGAGTTGACGCTGGATCACGTGATTCCGCGCTCGCGGGCGGGAGAGTCGGCCTGGGAGAACCTGGTGGCATGCTGCAATCCCTGCAATAACAAGAAAGGCAATCGGACTCCGGAGGAGGCAGGCCTGAAACTGCTGCGGCAGCCCCGGCCGTTCAGTCTGCATACCAGCCGACACCTGATGCGCATGCTGGGTAAGGGCGATGCCCAATGGCGCAAATATTTGTTTTATTAAGTACAATGTCATGGCGCCACAGGTGGCGCCGGAGTCTCGCGGGCAGGTACAATCGAGGAAGGGAAAGGCTGGCTGTGAAATGAAGAAGCTATTGATTTCGGCGGGACTCGTTTCGGGAATGGCGTTTTCGGCACTGGCTGCCGAATATGCCGGATATATTATAGACGACAGTTGCGCCGGTAAAAAGGCGATGCTGGGCAACGTAGCGTGCGCGCAAAGCTGTATCAAGCGTGGCGCCAAGGCGGTGCTGGTGACCGATGATGGCACGATCTACAAGATCGCCGATCAGGACAAAGTAGTCCCGGAAGCCGGCAAGAAGGTGACCATCAGCGGCACTTTGACCGGCGACACGATTTCGGTAAGTTCTGTAAAAGAACAGTAAGAGGCGGTTGGGTCCGTCAGTCGGACCCAACCATATCCCGCATCTCGCGGACCAGACCTTGGAGGGTGGCCGCGTATCCGTTCAGTTCGGTTCCGGCGGACGCGCCCTCTTCAGCCGAAGCAGCGGTTCGTTGCGTAACCTGTTCCATCTGGGCGACCGCACGGGCGATCTGTTCCATTCCGTGGGCCTGTTCCTGGCTTCCGACATTCACTTCATCCACCAGTGTTTTGACTTGGCTGGAGTTCTCCGTCATACGGCGGACGGCCCCGGCCATTCGATTCAGCCGTTCATTGCCGTCATGAGACGTGGCGATGGATTCCTCGATCAGGCCGGCGGTGTCCTTGGCGGCCTGGGCGCAGCGCTGGGCCAGATTGCGGACTTCGTCCGCCACCACGGCAAATCCCAAGCCGGCTTCGCCAGCGCGGGCCGCTTCGACTGCCGCATTCAGCGCCAGGATATTGGTTTGGAATGCGATTTCGTCGATCACTTTGATGATGCGGGCGATCTTATTACTGGACGCGTCGATTTCCTGCATCTTTTCCATCATGCGGTCGAGGGTGTGGTTCACCTCGCTGGCGGCCTGTCCGGACTGTTGCATGAGGGCGGCGACTTGCTGGGTGTGATCGGCGTTTTTGCGGGTGATGGAAGCGATTTCCTCGGTGGACGCGGAAGTTTCCTCGAGTGACGCGGCTTGTTCGGAGGCTCCTTGCGCCAGCGACTGGCTGGTAGAGGAAACCTGCTTGGATGCACTGGAAACGTGGTCGGCGGATTCGGCGATGTTGCCGGCGAATCCGCGCAGGTCCGCACTCACTTTGCGAACAATGAAGAACACCGAACCGCCCACGCCGACGATGAGCAGCGTGAGGGCCACGGTGAAGACCGTGGAGCGCGTGGATTTGGAGGCGGAATCCGCTGAAGTGGAGGCCAACTCCCCGCTCTGACGCTCCACCAGCGACGCAGCCTGGCGCCCGATGTCTTCCAGTTGCGGTTGTACTTTCTGATTGAAGATTTGCAGCGCGGCATCCAACTTTTGGCTGGCCACGGCTTGGCTGAGCTCCTGCTCGGCGTCTTCCACCGCCGACGCCTGCTGGGTCACGGAACGGATCAGGGAAGTCGCTTCGGCGGTTTCCGCCGTTTTTTCCAGTTCCCCTAGGGCCGCGCGAAGGGCCTGGTCCTGGGCTT
>JBEKIA010000314.1:0-2954 GCA_050011995.1 Verrucomicrobiota bacterium | reverse complement strand
AGCAAGGGAGGATGGGCAGACTTGCTCACCAATGCCGACCAAGGAATGAATTGCTGGACGAATTATGCAATTCTGGCTGACGATCTCGGTCGCAGCCCGAAACGGGTTATGTGCCCGGCGGATGATCGTACTGCAGCAGCAGAATTCCTCACAAACGCGATGCCAAATGATCTGCACAGCCAATATTTTCAGAACAACAGCAACCTTTCTTACTTTGTTGGCGTGAGCGCAAACACCAGGTCCCCCAGTTCATTGCTCGCGGGCGACCGCAATTTGGGAGGCGGAACCGTACCGGATTCCGATTACGGCTTTTCCCCAAAGAGTGGAGAAGGAAACGACGTTGCCATCCCGATCACCGGCCCTATTTCATGGTCATTGAAGGTGCATTCAGCGGCAAAGCCTGCGGGGGCCGGCAATATTCTGATGGGTGACGGCAGTGTGCAACAAGTCTCCAGCGCCAGTCTCAATAAGAACTGGCTGCGCAACGCCACCCCAACCACCAACTGGCCCGCCGGCCACGTCCCCGCCACTCCCTCCATCCGCCTGATTTTTCCGTGATTATGAAACCGACGTTGGATAAACGGCGGACGGTTTTCACATTCATTCAAATGCTCGTGGTCGTGGGGTTGGCGGGCTGCTTGTTATTCTTTGTTCTGGCCGCGGCGGCCCAGGAAACCAACATTGATCGGTCGCTGACCCGTGGCCCAAAGGAGGTTGTGCCGATGGTTGGAGAAAACCTGGCTCTGCCTTGGTCAAACGGCCAACCGCCCTTGCTTTGGCGCGCCCGTCTCGGAGAGGGCTATTCTGGAATGTTCGTCGCGGAGGATCGGGTCTATACACAAATGCAAACGCGGGCGGGGCAATACGTGGTGTGCCTGGACCTCAATTCAGGCCGTCTGCTCTGGCGGACGCGCTCCAATTCCCCCTGGCAAACAGGCGGAGATTTTCCGGGTCCGTATGCCACGCCGGTATGCAAATCGGGGAAGGTCTATTATGCCGATTGCCAGGGGCAGGCGGGTTGCCTGGACGCCCGGAGTGGAAGAACCCTGTGGACGGTCAATCTGACCGGGAAGTTCCAAGGCGAAGGAACCGGGTCCGGGTATGCCTGTTCACCGCTGGTGGACGAGGAGAGGGTCATTCTGCCGGTGGGCGGCCGGGGCGCATCAGTGGTGGCCTGCTCGACACGGGATGGTTCAGTCGTCTGGAAATCGGGCGATGACGCCGCCAGTTATTCGTCGAGTCTTTTGATTCAAGTGCAGGGCCATCGCCAAGTGGTGTCCTTTCTCCAAAATACGCTTGTGGCCCATGATCCGCTGAGCGGGCTGGAACTTTGGCGCGACCGCTGGAGCCCTCCCGGGTATGACGAGCATAACACCGCCCCGCTCTACCAGGAGCCGTATCTTTTCTGCGCCGCCTCCTTCAAGGCCGGCGCGCGAGTCCTGAAACTCGGGTATGAAGGGGGAACGGCGAAAGCAGAATTGGTTTGGCGGAGCAATGCACTCTGCAACGACATTTTTTCTTCGGTCATCGCCGGAGGCTACATATATGGTTCCAGCGTGGAGGAGATCGAAGTCAATCTACGCGGTGGCACGCGCAGCCAATTCAAATGCCTGGAGCTAACCACCGGGCGGGTGGTCTGGTCTTCGGCGGCTCCTGGCCATGCCAGCGTACTTTTTTACGACGACAAACTTTTTCTGGTCAACGAGTCGGGGGTCCTGATTGTGGTCGAACCCAGTCCAGCCGGCTACCGGGAGTTGAGCCGAAGCCAGGTTGTGGAAGGGAAAAAACCATGCTGGACAACGCCGGGCATTTATCAGGGACGCTTGTTGGTCCGAAATCAAGAGACTCTGGCCTGCTTCCAGGTTGGGCTCATGCCGCCAGGGGGAGAACTTGGAACTCAGGCGAAGGGTCTTGAACGCACGACCTCCGCGGGCCACGAATTCCCGGCCGATTTCACCGCACAAACCCAGGATTGCTCGTTGCTGGGTGACGGTCTTGCCTGGCTGGATCGGCATCAGTACTCCGCCTACTGGATTCCATCCTCCGTGGTGCTGGCGCGCTGGTTCGGCTGCTGTGCCGGCCTGCTTGGTTTCGCGGCGGGCTTGGCGTGGGTGATGCGGAAGCTCGTCGCCCCGTGGCCGGCATTTTCGGTCCTGAGCGTCCTATTCGGCATCCTGGGGCTTCCCATCTGCTCGATCCTGACGGACCAACTGATGTTCACCTGGCCGGTGGCTTGTCACGCTTGCTTTGTTTTCCTGCTCACCGCTCGCGGCGGCCCGCTGCGGTTGGGAAAAATCATGCCGCGAGTCTGCCTGGCGGTGTTTGCCCTTGCCTGCATGGGTTATTATCTCGTGTGCCGGCAACTCTACCTTCTCTGCGGCATGGGTTTTCTGGCCGGATTCCTGCCGGCCTTGCCCGCGACGCTCTGGTTTGCCCGCGCGGCGCGTGAAAGGCCCCATCGGATCGAGGCGTTGCTGGCCTTCATCCTTTCCTTCTCACTCTACTTCTGGGGCTCTGCCTGGATCATCCTGTGGAGGATGGGGCGGTAATCTGCGTGCAAATGTCATGTTTCTTTTTTTAAAGTGGTTGGGAGCGACGGGTTTTCCGGCAAGCTGTGCTCACGCTCGGCCGATCTGACGGCGAATCCGGGGGAGCGAAGAGAAAACAAGAAAGCTTTCCGTAAAAACTTCCGCAAATAAAATGCGTTTGTCCTCTGCCCGGAGGATCGGGTATCTCACCGATCAAGCCGGAATCGTCAGTCCCGCTTATAGCCGGGCGGCAATTCGTCGCCGGGCATGGGCGGCACATTGGGCACTTTGGCCATGATGCGGTCAAAGGCGGCGAGGTTCGCCCGCTTGGCCCGCGTTTCCATGTCGTCACTGCCCCTCCAAGCGGCAAGCTGGGCAGAAAGTGCCAAGGAAATAATCTGGTCCATCGGAACCTGTTCGCGTTCC
>JBEKIA010000313.1:0-2970 GCA_050011995.1 Verrucomicrobiota bacterium | reverse complement strand
TTTGACCCGGGGCAGATGCATTTGCCCGGAGTGCCCCTGCTCATTTTAGAAAACCTGCCGAACCACCCAGATTTTTCTGCCGAACGCCATGAATCAAGAAACTCTGTGATCGATGCAGGCTAATGCCTTTCGGGAAATCAGAGGGTAGGACCGTATTTGTCCAACCCCCTATGGCAAAAAGGGGCATGAAAAAAAGTCTGTTGTCCGCCACTCCGACGCCTCGGCCCTGGTTCCCGCTGGTTTTCAAGCTGCATTTCGCGAGGGTTTCGGCGCGGTCCTGCCCGCCTTGCCCAAGCGGCGCGGACGACGGCCACGCGTGCCGCTGGCCCAGGTGCTCCCCGCCCTGGTCTTCCATGTCATGAACGCCGCCGGCACATTGGCCGAACATTTCGCCCAACTCTTCGACGACGCGCTGGCTGACAGTTCGTTGAGTGAGCGCCGCACCCGCCTGCCCTGGGAGGTCTTTACCGAATTGATGCGCCTGGGCTTGCGCCCGCTGGCCCGGGCTGCCGCTCACCCCGAGGCGTTCTGGCGTGGCTGGCGGCTGGTCGCGCTGGATGGCACGCAGTTCAGCCTGACCAACACGCCCCAAGTCAAAACCGCGGCGCACAAGGCCAAAAGCCGGCGTGGACGCGCCGCCTTCGCCAAAATCACCACGGGCGTGTTGCTCGAACTGGGCCTGCACAATCCGCTGGCCGCCGCCATCGGGCGGGGCGGCCAGTCCGAATGGGCGCTGGCGCTGGAGTTGTTGGCGCAACTGCCCGCCCGCGCCTTGCTGCTGGCTGACCGGTTGCACGGCTGCCCCGCCTTCGTCGCGGCGGCCCAGGCGGCGGGTGCCAAAGTCGGCAGCCATTTCTTGATTCGCGCCCGCACCAACATCCGCGTGCAGACCGTCCAGCGTTGCAAAGACGGCAGCCGGCTGATACGCGTGCCGGTGCGGCAAAAGGGAAACCCACGCCACATCACGCAGTGGTTGGCAGTGCGCGAAATCCGCGGGCGCGTGCAGCGGCCCGGCCATCGGGCGCGGGAGTTGCGTTTGTGGACCAGCCTGCTCCACCCCCAGAACGCCCCGGCGCAGGAACTGATGGCCCTCTACGCACGGCGCTGGGAACACGAGTTGTATTACCGGGAATTGAAGCGGCAGTTGCGCAAAAGCGAGGTGTTGCAAAGCCACACGCTGGAAACCGGCGCCCAGGAAATCGCGGCAGTGGTGCTGGCCAGCGCGCTGCTGGCGCGCGAGCGGGCGCGGGCGGCGGCCAAACAGACGCCGGTACTGCGCGTGAGCTTTATCAAGACGCTGGAATTGCTGCGGCCCTTGTGGCTGACCTTGGCGCTGGGCGGGGACTTGTTGAGCGCGCGCCAGAAGCAACAACTGACGGAGAAGTTTCTGGCGTGGGCCGGACGTTACGTGACGCGCCGCCGACGACAACCGCGCAGTTGTCCACGGGCGGTGCGCCAGCCGGTGAGCGGTTGGCCGCGCCTGCTCCAGAACCAATCCTGGAAAGGCCCGGTGCGTTTCAAACTCCTCTGACCATGATTTCCCGAAAGGCATTAAGATTAGCCCCGCCCCGTATCATCTCGGTGGCGCAACTGCGGCGAAAGGTATGCGGCGTCACGCTGATTTCGGCGCCAAGTCGCTTGGCATGCCGATGCACCATCCGCAGCAGGCTTTCGTAGGGCAAGCGTTTGCCTTCCCGGTTAAGGAAAAGGGCTTTTTCTTGCACTTCCTTTGCCAGGAACGGGCGCACGCCTTTGAGGTAGCTTTCAAGCAGCCGGAGGGCGGTCCTGCCGATGGGCACAACCCTTTGCTTCTGTCCTTTGCCAAACACGACGGCCGTGGCGTTGCCGCAGTCCACATCACCCACGTTAAGGCCCACCAGCTCCCTGGCCCGGATGCCCGTCGAGTAGAGCAGTTCCAGCAGGCTGCGGTCGCGCCAGCCGAGGGCGTCGGTCGTGGGGATGCCTTGCAACATCTGTTTGACCTGGGCATGGGTCAGAACACTGGTTGGCAGCAGCTTCGGCTCTTTTACGTAAGCCAGCCTGGTCAGGAGCGCTGGCGGAAGCAACTGACGTTCGGCCAGATAACGGAGAAACGCCTTGGCGCTCTCAATGAGCTTGTTGGTGGTTTTGGCTTTGTGGGGCAAGCCACGACCGGTGGTAAGGCCGGCCAAGTGCTTGGTCCAGGCTTCCAGGTGCTCCGGGCGCAAGCGGTCGGGGGTGTGCACGTCGCAATGGGTTTCCAGCCAATCCAGGAAATTGCGCCCGTGATAACGGCGGGCACGTAACGTAAATGGGCTTTGATGCAAAGCGCGCCCGTATTCCAGGTGCGAGTCGAGCCATTGGCGGAGCGTTTTGGTTTCCATGATTACCTCCCGGGTGCACTTCTGCGGTGAGTGGCTCTGACGTCGGCAATGGTCTGCCGCAAGTAGTGGCTCAAGGTGGCGGTGCGTTCGTGACCGAGCAATTCCTTGAGCATCAGCGGGGATGCCCCGTGGTCGAGCAGGTGCGTGGCACAGGCTCGGCGCAGATTATGGGGCGTGAGCAGTGACGCGGGCAGGCCGGCCTTGCGCGTGAGGGTGCGGAGTTGCTGCTGGATAGCTTCGTATCCCAGCGGTCCGCCGCCGTGCGAACTGAGCCACAGGGCCGGCGTTTCTTTGGCCTTTAGCAGCTTTGGGCGGGCCTCGGCCAGATACCGTGTGAGCCAGTGCCTGGCTTGGCTGCCGAGGGGCACCAACCGTTCCTTGTCGCCCTTGCCAAAAAGGCGGACCAGCCCCTGCTGCAAGTCGAGGTCGCGGACGTTAAGGCGGAACAGCTCGATGCGCCTGGCCCCGGTGGCGTAGGCCAGTTCAAGCCATGCCCGGTCTCTGAGGCCGGAGGCCGTGCTGGTGTCGGGGGTTTCGAGCAGCAAGGCAATGTGGCTTTCGGTGGGCGCTTTGATGAGCTTGCGGCGTCGGCGGGGGATAACCAGCC
>JBEKIA010000312.1:0-2971 GCA_050011995.1 Verrucomicrobiota bacterium | reverse complement strand
GCTACCTGACCTTTTCCGTCGGGGAAAAACAGCGACTGGCGGACCTGTCTTCCCTGTCAGGGCCCGGGAAAGAGTCGAAAGTCATCACTGATGTGGCCGAGCTTTATGGCCCCGAACAGCGCGATGCCACATCGATTTACGTGGATGTGCCAGCGGCGCGTGGTGTGGATGTCTATCTGTTTGGGGGACCCGCCATGGGTCAGGCGATCGCGCGTTATAACCTTTTCTCTGGCGGCGGCTGCATGCCGGCGCTGGAGGGAATGGGGCCCCGTTATCAATTCGGTGCGATGCTTGACGCCAAGTCAGTCCTGGCAATGTGTGATCAATTTAAGCAGGAGAGGATTCCATTCACCGTCGGGGGAGCAGAGGTGGCGTGGGAAACCCGAGCCTATCCAAGCACTTACGCCTTTAATACGGCAAAGTTTCCGGAGAATATCGGAGAGTTGGTGCGGCAAAAAGGGTATGGGTTGGGCTTGTGGTGCCAGCTCTATCTCCATCCTGAATCCCCTTTCCTCGCGATCCTGGGCAGCCGATTCGGAGATTTTGACGTATGGGATGGGGTGGTGCCCGATCTGGCGGACCCTGCGGTCAGGAACGACTACCGGGACTTTTTGCGCAAGAACTTCATCCGCAAGGGAATCGCGAATTTCAAACTGGATGAAGTGGACGGTTCGGGCAATACCCAGCAAGCCTATCAGGAGTGGCAGTTTCCAGAGTTCACGGCGTTTCCCAGCGGCGCTGATGGCGACGAGATGCGCAATCTGTTGGGACGCTTCGGCCTTCAGTCCATTGATGAGGCCTTTCGGATGGAAAATCGGCGCACGTTTGGACTGGTCCGCGCCAATCAGGCCTGGGCGGCTCCCATGCCCGCCGCTCTTTACAGCGATGAATATAATTTTGCTGATTTTGTTCGCTACTGCCTCAGCGCGGGCGTGCAGGGGCTCCTTTGGTCACCGGAAGTGCGGGATGCGGATAATGTGCGGGATTTGGCGTTGCGCCTGGGCGCCGCGGCTTTTTCCTCCGATATGGTCATCAACGCCTGGCAGTTTCCGCACCCGCCCTGGCAGCAGCCCAACATTCCCGCGAATGAACGCAATCAACTATTGCCGGAGGATAACCCCTATCTCCGGATCACGCGTCGCTTCAATAACCTGCGCATGGCCTTGCTGCCTTATCTGTACCAGGCTTACAGCGATTATCACCGCCAGGGGATATCCCCCGTCCGTCCCTTGGTAGCAGATTGGCCGGAAGACTCCCATACCTGGCACATTGACGACCAGTGGATGCTCGGTTCCGACCTGCTCGTGGCCCCGCTAACCGATCAGAATGCCTTTGCGGAAATGGACCAGGTCGAGCTGACCAGTGCGGCCCAGTTCAAAGCCGATGCCGGAGTGCAGATGAAATACCAGGACGGCATATTAACCATGGATATCGCCAGTCCCAACGAGGGCTTAACGGGCGGCTCCATGGAGTTTGACCTGAAACCCGGCGCCTGCCTGGTGAGAATTTCCGCCCGCGGCGATATCGCCCGCATGGACATCCGCCTCCAGCGCATCGACAAGGACCAGGCGTCCGATGTGGGAGAATTGTACAAGACCATTCGTCTGGATGCCGGCAACTGGAATGACCAGATTTTCCGGTTCAATGTGCCGCACGCCGGGCACTACCGCTTCATCGCGAGCAAGGGATATTCCCTGCGTTTGCTGACACCGAAGCGCCTGGAGCTGCGCAACGTGGCGTTTGAGCAGTTCCAGGGCGACCCGCAGCAATCGTGGAAGCGCCAGGTCTATTTGCCCGCCGCCGCCTGGCGCGATTTCTGGACCGGCGCTCCCCTCGCCGGCGGCCGCTCGCATACGCTGGCCGCCACCGCCGAGCGCCCCCTGGTGTTCGTGCGCGATGGAACCTTACTGCCACTGGCTGAGCCCCTGGTGACCATCAACGACAAGACCCTTTTCACCATCCACCTCGCCGCCTATGGTGCGAACCCCCGCCCCTGCCGGCTTCGGGAAGACGACGGGACGACCTTCGCCTACGAAAAGGGAGAATGGGCCACGCTGACCATCACCCCTGACGGCGCGTTGCAGCGCTCGGACCACGGCCAACCCCCGCGCCACCAGGTCGCCGGCCCGGCCGAAGAGCCTGCAAGCTTGATTGAGCGGCTCATCCATTGAGGGATCCCCCGGCTCAGCCCGGGGAGGCAGCAGCAGTTTGACAGTTTGGAGATGACACGCTTGAGCCTCGATTTTGACCCCTAGAGTGGGCGGGGTTGGAAATGCATGTTGGGGAAGGGCGCGGTTTGGTGCATACGTCTGCGATAGGATCGAGTCCCAGAAGGGGAAACGCGACTAAATGTCGCAACTTGCTAGGGACATTTTGCCCCTTGTCCTGCCGGTGTTTTCTCCCAACCATTGAGGACAAATGGAAGCAGCTCTTTGCTTCAAATCTCAGCGCCTTTGCGGCTCGGCGCGAGATTTTTGATTCTTTCACACCTTCCGGCCCCGAATTCAGCCGGAGGGAAGGAAATTCATGAGAACGGCTGCTCGCTCGAGAGGGGCAGGGTGGTTCAAGATCAGGCGGCCTGGCGAAACTTTGCCGGGTACGCAATGCTTGCCAAAGGTGGAAACTATGAAGAAACTCCTTGCCATTCTTTTCATCGGTCTTGCCTGCGGAGCGGTGGCGGTTTGGCGGCCTTTCGCGGCCCATTGCTCACCCGCCGGGGCTAGGCCGGCGGTTGCCAATGCACTCCCGGCGGCCGCCGAAATTCCCAGTTGGGGGCTGGGGCCGTTTGTGCGGGATGACGGCGCGGACTTCATCCGGCCCAACCCCTCGAGCGTCTTCAATTGTCCGGTCTGGAAGCGTCCCGTCCCTTGGGAGGACCAGGCGGTTCTCTGCGCTGCGGCCATCGTTAAGGACAACAAGGTTTACATTCTCTATCGCGCGGAGGATAGTTCGCGCAGCCGGCCCGCGGCTG
>JBEKIA010000311.1:0-3013 GCA_050011995.1 Verrucomicrobiota bacterium | reverse complement strand
GTTGAAATCTATCCTCTCCCTTTGCGGATTGGCAACGCGCTGATTTCCTGTGTCGCTTATATGTGGCAGATGATTTATCCCGCGAGGTTGGCAGTCCTTTATCCCTACCCAGTCCACGGCCTGCCGGTTTGGGAAATTATCACGGCCATCCTGGTGCTGGTTGCCATCTCGGCGGGAGTTTTCATTTGGAGGCGGACGCGCCCTTATCTTCTGGTTGGCTGGCTGTGGTACTTGGGGATATTGGTACCGGTGATCGGGTTGATTCAGGTGGGATTGCAGGCGCGGGCGGATCGTCACACCTATCTGCCGCAGATTGGCTTGTATGTGCTGCTGACCTGGGCGGTGGCGGATCTGTGCGCCGGCTGGCGTCACCGCCGCGTGGTGCTGGGCGGCCTCGCCACGGTCATCCTGGTTGCCTTGATTTTGTGCGCGCGCACGCAAACCTCTTATTGGCGGAACAGTGAGACCCTTTTCCGGCATGCGCTCGCAGTCACGGAAAACAATTCCCTCGCGTGCAACAACCTGGGTGTCGCCCTCGCCGCCAGGGGCCGGTTGGATGAAGCGATCCAGAGCTTTCGCCAGGCGATCCAGATCAACTCGAACCGCCCCGAAACCTTCTTTCATTTGGGCATGACTCTGGACCAATCGGGTCGTACCCGGGAAGCGGTTGCTCAAGACCAACAGGCACTGAGATTAAACCCCAACCTGATCGAGGCGCTGAACAACCTGGCGTGGATTCTGGCGGCCAGTCCCGATGACCAGCTTCGCAATGGGACCGAGGCGGTCTCTTTGGCCGAACGCGCGTGTGAGCTGACTCATTATGGCCAACCCGTGATCATCGGGACGCTGGCCGCGGCTTATGCCGAAGCCGGACGTTTCCCGGAAGCGGTAACCACGGCGGAAAAGGCGGAACAACTGGCAACCAGTGCCGGGCTGACGGCTGTGGCTGCGAAAAACCGGCAACTACTCGAACTCTACCGGGCCGGCAAACCCTATCATGAATCCCCGCCGACAGCGTCATCCTCTTCACAAACACCTTCAACCCGCGAGACAAACAGGCCCGGCCCGCCCGTTGAACAAGCAAGGTAGGGACGGCGCGCCACGTCTCTGCGGCAAAATCCGCGAAATCCGCGGTTAAACCCGGTTCAACCCCGCCATGCGGGAGGAGTCGGCTCGACCCTCGACCATTTCCGGCCCCTCAACTCCTTGGCACGGCGAAGACGGCTCAACCATCAACCATTCTGGCGTCCCATCCCACATCCGATTCCTTGAAGATTCTCGTCACGCAACTGTATCCGCAGGAGTGACTTTTTTACTCGTCACACTGCGCGGGTTTCCCTAAGCATGTGTTCAACCCCATGAGTCGAAGATCGAATATGAAAGCCGGGCCGGGAGGAGCAGACTCCCGCTCGCCGAAATCCGAATGCCGTTCGGACGGTTTGCATGACCGCTGGACAGTCCCCGGCGTCTGCATTTTTCTGGCGGCGATTACCTTCGCCGTTTTCGGGCAGACGGTTCACCACGAGTTCGTCAATTACGACGACAGCGTGTACGTGTATGAGAACGCGCAGGTTGCCAGGGGCCTGACTCTGAACGGAATCGCACAGGCATTCACTCGCGGCAGTTTTGACAACTGGGACCCGTTGACGGCGATATCGCACATGCTGGATTGCCAATTTTACGGATTGAACCCCGGTGGCCACCATCTCACCAACATCCTGCTGCATGCGGCAACGGCGATCCTGCTTTTCCTGGTGCTGCGGCGGATGACCGGCACACTTTGGCGCAGCGCGTTTGTGGCGGCGGTGTTTGCCATTCATCCGCTGAGAGTTGAATCCGTGGCGTGGGTGTCGGAACGCAAGGACGTGCTCAGCGGATTGTTTTTCATGCTGACGATCGGGGCGTATGTCCGATATGCGCGCCAACCGTGGTCACCGGCCCGCTATGGACTTGTGGTGCTCCTGTTTATACTGGGTCTGATGTCCAAGCCGATGCTGGTAACGTTGCCGTTCGTATTGCTGTTGCTGGACTACTGGCCGCTGAATCGCTTTACCCGGCCGGCGCCTGCCGCTGGTGGCGCCGGGCCGGTTGACAGGCCTGGAAATTTCTTTGTTCCCCCGCGGCTGATCGTCGAAAAGATTCCCCTGCTGGCGCTTTCCGTTGCGCTGTGCGTGGCGACAGTTCTGGTTGAGCGAATCGGCATCCAGCCGGTTGAAATCTATCCTCTCCCTTTGCGGATTGGCAACGCGCTGATTTCCTGTGTCGCTTATATGTGGCAGATGATTTATCCCGCGGGGTTGGCAGTCCTTTATCCCTATCCAGCCCACGGCTTGCCGGTTTGGGAAATTATCACGGCCATCCTGGTGCTGGTTGCCATCTCGGCGGGTGTTTTCTTTTGGCGGCGGACGCGCCCTTACCTTCTGGTTGGCTGGCTGTGGTACCTGGGGATGTTGGTGCCCGTGATCGGGTTGATTCAGGTGGGAGGGCAGGCGCGGGCGGATCGTCACACCTATCTGCCGCAGATCGGCTTGTATCTGTTGCTGACCTGGGCGGCGGCTGATCTGTGCGCCGGCTGGCGTCACGGCCGCCGGGTGCTGGGTGGCCTTGCCACGGTCATCCTGGTTGCCTTGATTTTGTGCGCGCGCACTCAGGCCTCGTATTGGCGAAACAATGAGTCGCTATGGGCTCACACGCTTGCCTGCACGTCTGACAATTTTATAGGCCACAACAACCTCGGCAGTGCTCTGCTCCAAAAGGGCAGCGTGGATGAAGCGATCGCGCATTTCCAAAAGGCGCTGCTAATCAAACCCGACTACGCGGAATCCCATTATAACCTTGGCGACGCTCTTTTCCAAAAGGAAAGTGTGGACGAAGCGATCAGCCAATTTCAGGAAGCCATCCGTTTGAAACCCGACTATGTGGAAGCCCACAACAATCTTGGCTACGTTCTGGTCCGAAAGGGCAGCGTGGATGAAGCGATCTCCCATTACCAAAGGGCGCTGCAAATCAAGCC
>JBEKIA010000310.1:0-3023 GCA_050011995.1 Verrucomicrobiota bacterium | reverse complement strand
ACAACCTGAACGAGCAGTCAGTCCCCTTCGACATCATCGGTGAAAGTTATTATCCGGTTTATCATGGTCCGCTGAACAATGCGGTCAACTGCCTGACGAATGCGGCCAAGCGCTACGCCAAGCCAGTGTTTATAGCCGAGACCGATTTCCCCTGGAACAACTCCTACTGGACCACCAACATTTGGGGTTTTACGCCCTCCACGAACGGCCAGGTCCAGTTTCTCGTCGCGCTGGCCCAAGTGGTAAAGAGTTTGCCCGGCAATTTGGGCGCCGGCATTTTCTGGTGGGGGGCGGAGTATCAGTGGGTAAGCAGCGTGAACGAGGCCGGGTTTTACACGGCGTCATTTTTCGATTCCGGCGGCAACGTGCTGCCGGTGGCGAGTGCCTTCGGACAAATGGTTGCACCGGTCACGCTGGCTCCCGGGCTGACGGGCATGACGCTGACCCTGCAATGGCCGTTGAGCGGGGCGGGCATGACACTAATGACGGCAACCAATTTGATGTTGCCGGCGGTCTGGCTGCCGGTGCCGAACACCGTTCAAAACACCGGAACAGGGTTTACCGTCACCCTGCCGGTGGATTCCAGCCAGAGCCGCTTTTACCGTTTGCAGTCGAACTGATGCCGGAGCCTTGGATCCGTGGAACCAAGAACGACAAACCAACTCAAAATGCGCAGCTGGCGGTGGTGGATGGCGGCCCTGCTGCTCCTCGGTGCGTTGTCCGCCAAAGCGATCGAGTTGGCCTCCGTTCCCTTCGACAGTCAGTGGCGGTTTGTCCGGGCCGAGGTGCCACAGGCGCAGACGCCGGAATTTGACGATCGGGCGTGGGAGACGGTGACCCTGCCGCACACCGCCCACACCGAAGCGTTGGTGACCGGCCGGGGCGCACGCCAGTGGCAGGGCATTTGTTGGTACCGGAAAACGTTTGACCTGCCAGCGGAAGCCCGCGACAAGGAAATCATCCTCCGATTCGACGGGGCGATGAATGCGACGGAAGCCTGGGTCAACGGTCAATCCGCCGGGAAATTCATGGGCGGTTATCTGCCCTACGTCATGGATATTTCAAAACTCGCCCGGCCCGGTGAAAAGAACGTCATCGCGGTCCGCCTGGACAATCGCGACAACCCGCTCACCGGTCCCAAACCGCTGGCGGACTTGGATTTCAATCTCTATGGCGGCCTGTATCGCGACGCCTGCCTGATCCTCAAGAACAAACTCCACATCACCGATCCCATCCTGGCCGACAAGACCGCCGGTGGCGGAGTGTTTGTGACCTTCCCGGCCGTGTCCCGGGAGCAGGCGACGGTCAATGTCCGGACCCAGGTGAAGAACGACGATGAAACTCCGCGCACCTTTGTGGTCAGAACGACCCTGCTTGATGCCCAAGGACAGGCTGTGGCCTCGGCGGAATCGGTCCCGGAGGCATTGGCCGCCGGAACAGACCGGGAGGTCATCCAGGAAATCCAAGTTGCGAATCCGAAACTCTGGTCGCCGCAATCGCCCAGCCTGTACCAGGTGCGGTCAGAGTTGATCGAAAAGGGCAGGACCGTTGATGCGGGGCAGACCCGCATCGGCATCCGCCGGATTCAAATCACCAAGGACGGTTTTTGGATCAACGGGCAAAAAATGTTTCTGCGCGGTGCCAACCGGCACCAGGAATATCCCTACCTGGGCAACGCGCTCTCCGACGATGTGCAGTATCGCGATGCCCTGAAAATCAAGGAGGCCGGCTTCGATTACGTCCGCCTGTCGCACTACCCGCAATCGCCCGCCTTTCTGGATGCCTGTGACGAGCTGGGGCTGGTGGTCATGGACAGCATCATGGGCTGGCAGTATTTCTGCAAGGACCCTGCTTTTGCCGGGTTGAAATACCGGGAATGCCGTCAACTGGTCCGCCGCGACCGCAATCATCCGTGCGTGATTCTCTGGGAGGTTTCCCTGAATGAGAGCGACATGCCCGCTTCGTTCATCGAGCAGGCCAACGCCATTGCGCATGAGGAATATGCCGGCGACCAGTGCTACACCTGCGGCTGGAAAAAAGGTTACGATGTTTTCATCCAGGCCCGCCAGCACGGCGGCTGCCGTGAGGTCAAAGACCGGCCTTGTCTCATCAGCGAGTATGGGGATTGGGAATACTATGCGCAGAATGCCGGCCTGGAGCAGGAAAAGTGGAAGGACCTGCACCCTGCCGCGCGCAGCAGCCGCCAGTTGCGCGGGGACGGCGAGGCCCGATTGTTGCAACAGGCCCTGAATTTTCAGGAAGCGCACAACGACGACCTGAAAACTTCCGCGTTCGCCGACGGTGTCTGGGTCATGTTCGACTACAATCGCGGTTACGCACCGGATTTGGAATCGTCCGGCGTGATGGACATCTTCCGGCTGCCCAAGTTCAGCTACTGGTTTTTCCGCAGTCAACGCGATGCCGGCGAGCTGATTGCCGGCCGTCCCCTGGGGCCGGTGATTTACATTGCCAACTACTGGACGGTCGACTCCCCCCTCGAGGTGCGGGTCTTCAGCAATTGCGAGGAAGTGGCCCTTTATTTGAAAGGGAAGCTGGTGGAACGGCGTCTCCCCGACACCTCGCGCGTGTCCACCCACCTGAAACACGCGCCCTTCACCTTCAAACCCGACCGCTTCCAGCCGGGCACATTGCAGGCCGTCGGTTACATTGGCGGACGCGAGGTGACGAGTTGTGAGCGTCGCACGCCAGGCGAACTCGACGGGTTGACCATGGAATTTGATTTGAGCGGCCGGCCTTTTGGGATCGGCAACAAGGACATGACATTTTGCTATGCCAGCCTGAAGGACAAGACCGGTACGCCGATTCCGACCGCCCGGGTGCCGGTCTTCTTCGGCATCACCGGCCCGGCGCAACTGGTCGGAGACAATCCCATCATGAGTGAAGCGGGAACTGCCACGGTATTGGTGGCCAGCGACATCCCGAAACCCCGCTGCGCGATTTACGCCATTTGTTTGATGAATGAAAAAGACCGTACCCGGATATTGTCCGCAGCGGCTTCACCT
>JBEKIA010000309.1:0-3027 GCA_050011995.1 Verrucomicrobiota bacterium | reverse complement strand
GGCCGGCGCGGACGACGGGGTGGAATGGGTGCGCTCGCTGGTGTCCGGCTTGCAAATCCCCGGCCTGGGCCTGTATGGAATCAAAAGGGAAAACGCCGCCGAACTGGTTGCCAAAGCCGCCCAAGCCAGCAGCATGAAAGCCAACCCCATCGCCTTGACCCCCGCCGAACTCAGCGCCCTCCTGGAAGAAGCCTTGTAATAAGAATTCTTAAACGGGAGACATGCGATGCCTCCCAAAAATGGACTGGACTTATCTTTCCGCTCCCTTGCCCGACGTTTCAAAAGGTCACTCCTGTCGTTCTGAACCTTGTCATGTTCTTCCATGCCAAGTCTGAGGGACTTTCACCCTCAGAGCCGACGACCTTTGCTTGGCGCGCCGCATTTCACTTTTTTGGGTGGTGTTTTCCTAATCTTAATCCTAGCCAAAGATATTTGAAATTTTCGGTAGGGCGGCGCTGCCGCGCCGCCCAAAACCTGAGAGACATTTTTATGAGATTTTCAAAGTCAGAATCTAATCTTAATCTCGTTCCCAGACGGCGGGACAGGATTAGGATTTAAGATTAAGAACATGAAAAAGACGCTCATGAACCTCGGAACCATCGGGCTGGCGTGGCTGAACCTTCAGACCATCACGCCGGCCCAGGACGCCACCCCTCCGGCGCAAGGTCTTGAGAATATCTTATGAAAACCAAACACTCCCGGCTGACTCCCGGCGGTTTGACCCGTGTGATAGCCGGCCTGATTTTGCTAACGCAAACGGCCATGGCCCAGCAATGGACCGCCAATACGCTTCCGCCCGGCCTCATCGGTTGGTGGCAGGCGGAGGGCAACTATTTGGATACAGTGGGCGGCAACAATCTCTCGCCGGACGGCGGAGTGACTTTTGCGCCGGGCCGTTTCGGGCAGGCGTTCCACTTTGACGGCATCACCGGTTCGGCCTACTGCACAGGGGCCGCCGCGTTGAATGGGTGGACGCAGTTCACCCTGGAGGCATGGATCAACCTGGACATCACGAACGATGTGCCCAACGGCTCTGCCGGACGCGGCATCATTTCACGCGTCGGCAACGCGGCTAACAACGGCATGAATAACTACGGCTACCAGTTTGGCACCTTCGATAACAGCACGGGCCTGTTTTGCCAGTTCAACGCGAACGGCCAGGCCTGGCCCTCCTACCAGACGACCGGGCTGTTCCCCCAGCCTCTGGTCACGGGCGTCTGGTATCATGTCGCCGCGACTTACGACCACAACGCCACCGTGCTCTATTTCAACGGCAGCCCGCTGGTCACCAATGTCGTGGGTCCGGTGACGATTGCGACCTCGACCTCATCGTTCCGCATCAGCAAGGATGACAACGGCAACGTGCCATTTCCCGGGCGGATTGATGACGTCCGCATCTACAACCGCGCCTTGACCGCGGCAGAAATTGCGTATCTCTACACCGGGCCGTGGCCGAGTTACGGGGCACAAATATTTCCCGTTGTCACCAATGACACGGCGCCTTTTGGAGACAGCGTAGCGTGCGCCGGCACGAACTACTTGGTGGGCATTCAGGGCGACATCACAACATCCGACAATTATGCGATTACCGCCCAGCTTTTCGGGCCGGCCGGGACGCCGGTGGGCGCGCGCATCAGCCCCGTGCCAGGACACACGGGCGGAACCCCCCTCGTCGCCTCTTCGGGCACCAATTTTCTGATGGCATGGCCGGATGACTATTTAGGCGGAAGCAATAGCAGCATCTCCGCGCAACTGGTCACCCCTTCCGGCGGCTTGATCGGCGGCATGATCGCCATCACCACGAATTCCGCCCAGAATAAGGTGCGCTTGGTTTATGGCGCCGGCGAATATCTTGCGATATGGAATGATTTCAGCAGCGGAGTCAATTGGGCCATCTATGGCCAGCTTGTTTCAGCCAGTGGCGCGCTTCTTGGCGGCAATTTTCTCATTTGCCCGCCCGCCAACGGGCAGGATGAGAAAGGTTCCTTTGCTGCCTTTGATGGCACGAATTTCCTCGTGGTCCTGCAGTATAACTCGACTGCCGGGGGAGACCACAATGTCACTTCTGGTGTATTCGTCTCCCCGTCAGGCGCGGTGGGAACGCTGTTTGCCATTGGCCAGACCATTTCACCCAATCGAAATTTTGCCAGCGTTCTTTTCAACGGAACTAACTACCTGGTTCTCTGGAACTTCGATTCAGAAACCAACGGCGCGGGGAATCCGGTCTGGAACATCTACGGACGGTTTGTCACGCCGACCGGCACTTTCCCCGGCAACGAATTTCCGATTGTGACCAACGGGAATCCGCTTTATCCCAGCGCGGCCTTCGACGGCGCCAATTACCTCATGTCCTGGAATGTGAATTTCCCCGCGACCAACTCCAATGTGCAGTTTCAATTCCTCAATGCCGGCGGCCAGCCAATGGGTCCGCCGTTCGTCCCCTTCCCGGCCCAAGGAAGCGAAGTGCCCATGCTCACCTTGCCGATTTATGACGGAAGGCAGTTCGTTTCAGTTACCACCTTGAGCGCGGACGGTGGGACGCCCACGAACAACGAGGGAAATTACGGCGCATACATTCCCGCCAGCACCGCTCCGCCGCAATTCGGCCCCGGCTCATTTTATGGCAACCAGCAATTCCTGCTGTCCCTCGCCGGCACGCCGGGCATCAACTACGCCATCCAGATGGCGACCAATCTGGCCGCCCCCAACTGGACGGCGTTGGCCACCAATTCCCCGACCAACGGCCCGTTCACCTTCACTGACACCGCCGCGACCAACGGCGCCCGCTTTTACCGCGCGGTTAAACGGTAAGGGCGGAAAAGGGGTTCTTCGCTATTTTCGGTGGAACAGAGACGTCTTGTTGATCCAGGTGTTGCCATGGCCTGTTTTTCAATCCTGAAAGGACTGGGTCACTCAGCCCAGGGTTGGCCCGATTCCGAGAGGGCCTACCCTGGGTAGTGGCTCACAACCCTGCAGGCAGAGATTTTTAAGCTGAAGATAATTGGACATTTGCCGGCGGTTCCAATC
>JBEKIA010000308.1:0-3099 GCA_050011995.1 Verrucomicrobiota bacterium | reverse complement strand
TTTTCGGATGAACCATAAAAAAGCGCGTGCGTGTAGGTTGTGGGTCGCGCGTACGGCAGCTTATTAGGGCGTCCGTCGGCAACGTGTTTTTCTGCTGGCATTAAGCCAGCAGGGCGGGGCCGGAGTTTAGGACAAGTATGCAAAATCAAAGAATCAAAGGTCGGTTGCAGTCTCCATCCGTTCACGTCTGGGCGGATGTTTCACCCTTGCCAGTGTTCAAAGTCGAGACTGAGGCGGGGGCGGGGGCGCGGGCGCGGGTCGGGGCGGTGCATGTTTCGGATGAGTGGTTGGACTGTGTGCCCATTTCGGTTGCGCTGGCGTCGCGGGCCATGCCAGCAGGTCCGCTGCTGTTGGAGTGTCAAGGCCAGCAAGTCCTGGCAATGGCCCGGCGGCAAGCGGGCAAGCTGCAAGCCAGCACGGCCAAAGACGGGCGGGCCATGTCGGATACGTCGGTCTCTGAGGCGGTCGGGGCGGGGGCGGCGGCGGCGGTCGCCTGGCGCAATGGGCAGGAGTTGGACGGGGGCCAGTATGGGGCGGCGGGGGTCTGCTGGCGGGCGGTCGTGGCGTCGGTTTCTGAGGATGTGTTAGGCGAGTCCATCGAGGAGTGGCGGGGCGAGGAGGGCGGGGCCGAGTGTTGGGACAGTCTCACCGGGTCTATGCTGCCATTGCCGCAACTGGTCGGGGATGATTCAAGGCCAGATCGGGCCAGTCGCCTCTTATTCGAGCGGGCGCGGGCCAAGCGCGGCGATTTGCTGGCGCGTCGGGTCGAGTCTCTCAAGCTGCGCGGCGGGCGGGGCAAGCGGTGCGAGCTAATAGACAAGCTGCACCGGGCGGCGGTGCAACTGCTGCATGGCGTCAGCGTGGATGAGGCCGCGCAAGCGGCGGGGTTCAAGTCCAACAGCAAAGCCAGCGCGGTGGGGGGCGCAACTCGGGCGGGGGATCGGCTGATGCAAGCGGCGCGGCGTCTCGGGTTGAGGGTGCAATTCAACTTGCGGCAAGTCGAACCAAGAGAGCGCGAGGGCGGGGCGGGCGCGTTTGTCCCCTTGTCCCCTGATTACGTGCAAGCCTTGTGTGGGCGTCCATCGGCGGTGCTCCCCCTGCAAGATGGGCGGGGCGGCAAGCGGTGGGTCGCCAAGCTGCGGCGTGTGGCGCGGGCCAATCGTCGCCAGCGGTTATTGGCGGCGGGGCGGGCAAGGGTAGCGGAGCGGATGGCCCGGCGAGCTGCGCGGGCGTCCCGGCGGGCGAACCAGCAAGCGGCACGGGCGCGGTCTGCCCGGCGAGCGTTCAAGGGGCAAGGGTGGGCGGTCGGGTCGGGTGTCCCGGACTGGTTCTCCATCGTCCATCATTCCAGGGCTGTCTATTGGGGCGAATAGTCCAGCCTGAGCATTCTTGCGCTTGGCGTCACGCTGGGCGCATTTTTTTGCCCTGGCATAGATCGGGGGGGCGGGGGCCAAGCGCGGGCAAAGTGTGCGAGCGGGGCGGGTTTCTGTGTGGCGGGGCGCTAGACAGTGTCAGGGTGCGCGGCGCAAGGTGCGCGGCGCAAGCGGCGCAAGGCCGGCACGGTCAAGTTGTGCCAAGTCCGCGCAAGGCTGTGCGGGCGTGGCGGGTTTCTGTGTGGCGGGGCGCTATATAGTGTCAGAATGCGCGGGCGCAAAAGTGCGCGGCGCAAGGGTGCGCGGCATTTTTGCCAAGCGCCCACGATATTTGGCTGCACTCCATTTGGCAGTGTGGTGTGCCTCGTTACCGGCGAAATATCGGTAGCACCGGGCACCTCCGCGCTCCGATTCGGAGCGCGGCCAGCGCAAGTTCAGTAAAGCCGATGGCGCGGCAGTTCAACCTGACTGCCGAAGGCGGAAACGCGCGTTGAAACGCGCCCTCCGCTTTGCTGATTTGTGAGTTTGTGGACGTGTTTCCCCACGCCAGTTTCGCCGGAAAGGGCCGCGCTGTTGCGGCCAGTCCCGGCTGAAACGCAACGGACGCGCGTTAGCGTCCAGCACCAAAGGAAACACTATGCCTGTAAAGGCTAATACACCTGCCAAGGCTGACGCCAAGGCAGAAACCAAGAAACTCACGTTTGCGGAACTCGCCGCCTTGCCCCTCGGCGACCTGGCCACGCACTTGCAGAAAATCGTGCGCGTGGACCGGGCCATCGAAAAGGCCAAGGACGCGTTCACCGCTTCCCTCCAGTTCAACGCCAAATGCGTCGCCGCGCTCAAACGCGCCTACGTGGACCGCTTGAACAAACGGGAGATTCCGCCGGACACCACGTTCAAGAAATACTTTGAACAGAACGCCGGCGGCTTGCTCCCCGGACGGGTGGAAGCGGTCGCGTCGCTCTTCAACGCGCTCGTCCTGACGCTCGACGCCAGCGGAAAGCCCCTGCTCTCCGAAGAGTGCTTTGACGCGGCAGCGGTGGACTGGCTGGAAAAGGCCAACGCCATCGTCAAAGCGGCGATGAAAGAGCACGGGGACGCCTGGAAAACGTCCGACGAAGTCCTGGACCTCGTCAACGCCCTGTCCAAGCCCGGTGACGCCTTGAAGAAGATCAAGGAAATCCGCTCACGTCAGAAAAGCGAGCCGGAAACCGGCGACGGGGCCGTCTCGCTCACGGTGGGCCGCGCCATCGAGTTTCTGAAAGCGGCCATCAAGGACGCCGGGAAACTGCCGGAAAAAGACGCCTACGAGCTGTTCTGCGACACGATTCGCCTGGGCGATACCTGGGCCGAAAGCGGCGTATCCGACGACACCCTCAACGGCTGGATGGAGAAATACGAGAAAGCCGTCAAGCTGGGGGTCGCTCCGCACCTTGAAGTGAAGACCGAACCCGCCCCAACGCCCGCCGTCGAAACGGCGGAACCCGCCGCCCTCGCGGCCTGAACGCCGCGCCCGCCTGGCCGGACCCTGTACCCCACAGGGTCCGGCCTTTTTTTGTTTTCGCACCCCATCAGTGAAACCCGTGTTTCCGGTGCGGGGCACGGCCAGCGCATTGTGTGCTGCCGTGCCCCGGAAACGCGGTTGGAAAGGTGGCGCCCGGAAACGGGCGCGACCTGGAAACAGCCCCAACCCGGCACACTCCGATTCGGAGTGCAGTTGAGTGAA
>JBEKIA010000307.1:0-3134 GCA_050011995.1 Verrucomicrobiota bacterium | reverse complement strand
TGATGGACCCGGCGGAAGAAGGAGGCTGTGTCAGTCATCGGGAGCGTGACAGAATTGTATAATCCGCCGGGGACTGGCGGCGTGGTGACAGGTTGCCATTCTGACGGGTTGAGGCGCACGGTGGAATGCAGCAACACATCGGCCGCCGGCAGCCAGCGCCCGCGGCGTTCTGGGGCCGCCGTTGAGCTTGGAAATATGTTAGATTTCACATCCAGGGTGTCATTTTTAGCCTAGACAGGCTGGACGTCTATGGTACGAATTACTATCGTCGATAACTTGGATGAGAGCCAGGAATTGCCGCGGCGGCAGCGTCGAATGGATTTCAAGCGAGAGAAAGTTCGGGCTTGGCCGATGCATGACGGTGTGCCGCCGCGACGGCTGATACTCCCATCGCACGAACTGGAGACAGCTTAATCGCAAAGGGTTTTGCCTTGGACCAAGACTGCGAAGATCTGTTTGGGACCTGCGCCCGCGCGCCCTATCGTCATCGGCGCTCGCAGCGGGACGGGACCTCCCGAACGAACTCTTACCGGAGCCGGCTGCTCTAATCACACAATCCAAACCTCCACCGAAACTAAACCAAAATGAAAACATTGAGAATCATCACGCGTGTATCGGCCAACCTCTGGCTGGCCACCTTGGGCCTGTCAGCGCAGGCGGCCACGTTCATCAACGACTTTACCACGCCCTTTGACTACGTCGCCAACGGTATCATCGGCGATACCAATTGGGATGGAGTTTACTTGAATATTGGCGACGTTCCGAACGGCGGCCCTCCAGGAAATGGCGGGGGTGCCACGCTCATTGCCAACAGTGGGATCACGTATCCCGGCTACCTGGGGGTGCGCTCGAGCGGCACCGAATGGTCGGGCGCCAACGACGATGGTTTTTACCTTTGGAAGCTCGTTTCGGGCGATTTCGACGTGTCGGTTCAAAGTAGCCCCTTCGATTTGAACGGCGGGACGGCCTTTGACAATGGCGCCTACAATTTTGCCGGGCTGATGGTGCGCGCCTGGAACACTAACCTGTCCGGCGCGCCGGTCAGTTTCACGCTTACGAACCCGGCCGAGAACTTCCTTCTGAACTGGCGATTCCAGGAGTTTGGGATCAATGAACTCCGTGTTTCGACCAACGGCGCTGATTTTGAGCCAACGTATCCGGACAGCGACATGGACATAGCGACGCCCCGGTATTTCAGGATCACGCGGACCGGCGACATCTTCCAGTTCTACTGGAAGACAAACCAAACTGATTCGTGGGTGCTTATCACCGACGCCTCCCTGGCGTCCGGCAGCGGCTACGATCCGGCCAACGGCAGTATCACCCGGCCCGATTGGAACGGCCAGCCCGTCCAGGTCGGCATCGCCCAGGCCGATTTCAATACCGTGACCCACGACGCGGTATTCACGGACTTTGAATTATCCGGCCCGAACGTGACGTTTCCGGGGTTGCCGGCCGCGCCGTCGGCACTGGTGGCAACCGCGACCAATACCGGCGGCTCGCTCACCTTTTCCTGGACGCTCGGACATGCCGGAGACGGCAGCCTGGTCATCATGCGCGCCGACGGCAATTTCCAGGGCAATCCCATACAGGGCCAGGTGTATCGGGCGGATGCCGCTTTCGGCGATCCGGCCGCGTTGCTCAGTGTCGGCGGCCACTACGTCGTCTATAATGGCACAGGTACCAGCGTTACCGTAACGAATCTCGCAGGCCTGAACACCCTGTATTCGGTAGCCGTGTATGAATATACCAATCCTGCTGTTCCGGTCTATAACACGGCCAGTCCGGCCACGAACATTTTCTCCGGACCCGGCGTGATCAATGGTGTAATCGCCAGCATCGCGCCGACGAACCTGCCGGTCGGCGGGGCGGCACTTGGCAAGCTTTTTGCCAGCTTCAGCACTGGGGGCGGTCTGGTGGATGAATCCGCGGGCGCGGCGTGGTCTTCCAGCGACCCGACCATTGCCGCCTTCCTTAACGGCAGCACCCTGAGCGCTTTGGCCACCGGCTCGGTCACCGTCAGCGGCGCGTTTCAGGGCTTCACCGCGACCCAAGTGATCAACGTTAATGCGCCGGCATTCACTGACAACTTTGGGGCGGATCACGATTACGTTGCCAATGGCTTGCAGGGTTCGACGTGGGACGGTCTCTTTCTGAACTTTGGCGATGTGCCAGGAGCTAACAGCGGGCCGGATAACGCCAAGGGCTCCTGCAGCCAGTTCGTTGCCAACACCAACGTCCTGTATGTGGAGGCCGCGGGCGGCTCGTGGTACGAGGCGGGCAACGACGGACCGTTCCTTTTCAAGAACATCACGGGCGATTTCCAGGCCAGTGTCCATGTGGGGCCGATGAGCACGATCAACAACTGCGACGGCGGCATCATGGCGCGGTTGTATGACAACTCCGGCGGCGCCTCCCAAGGTGGTGGAGGCGGTGCTGGCGGCGCGGAAACCCACATCAACTGGGTGAAGGTCCAAAACGGACAGGTGGAGGTGCAGCTCACAGAGGACAGCGGTGGCACGACGATCATCAATGGTCTGAACACGACGGATAGCTGGCTATTGATGCAGCGGATCAACTCGACAAACTTCTATTTCTACGAGGGCGCCAACGGCACCAACTGGTCCTTCGCGACCAGCCTGGTCGTGTCCGAGGCCGCGAACAATGCGCCCATAGAAGTGGGTCTGGAACAGGAAATGCGCACCGCTGCCGACGGTTTCGTGCCGTTTGACACGGTGATGATTGATGGTCCGGGCATCACACCCTCGGCTAACCCGCCCCCAGCAGCCAGCAATTGCCAGGTCACGCTCAACGGCGACTTGTCCATGACCTTCAGTTGGGTGGCATCCGACGGCGCGGGCAATCCGGTCCGCAGCGCGCTGATTATGCGGGCAAACGGACCGATCACTGCGTTTCCGACGCTCGCGCAAGCCGCCAACATCGGCGGCACTGGAACGCCGGTGAGTTTTGGCGCCTCCGGCGTGGATGTGGGGGGTGGCAACTGGCTGACGTTCGCCACCGGCAACCCAGCCGCTTCCACTAACGTCACCTGCACCGTCAACAGCCTTGCGCCGGGCGTCGTGTATTACGCCGCCGTAGTCACGTTCGTCGGCTCCGGCGCCAATAAGTCGTTC
>JBEKIA010000306.1:0-3147 GCA_050011995.1 Verrucomicrobiota bacterium | reverse complement strand
AAAATCATCGCGCGCGAAGCGGAGGAGATGCGGCGGACGGGCGCGCAGGGCAAGCTGGCGCTGCTGCCGACGCTGGGCGGCCAAACGGCGCTCAACACGGCCATGGCCCTGGCCCGGCGCGGCACGCTGGAAAAATACGGCGTGGAGATGATCGGCGCCAACGCCGCCGCCATCGAGCGCGGCGAGGACCGGCAGATTTTCAAGGACCTCATGCTCTCCATCGGGCTGGATGTGCCCGTCAGCGGCACGGCGCATCATTTGGAGGAATCCCGCGCCGTGGCGGAGCGCATCGGGCGTTTCCCGCTGATCATTCGCCCGGCCTACACGCTGGGCGGCACGGGCGGCGGCATTGCCTATAATCGCGAGGAATTTGAAGTCATGGCGCGGCGCGGGCTGGAGTTGTCGCCCGTTTCGGAAATTTTGATCGAAGAATCGCTCCTCGGCTGGAAGGAATTTGAAATGGAAGTCATGCGCGACAAGGCGGACAACTGCGTCATTATATGCTCCATTGAGAACTTCGATCCGATGGGCGTGCATACCGGCGACTCCATCACCGTCGCCCCCATTCAAACCTTGACGGACAAGGAATACCAAATCATGCGCGACGCCAGTTTCGCGGTGATTCGCGCGGTGGGGGTGGAGACGGGCGGCTCCAACATTCAATTTGCCGTCCATCCGGACAACGGGCGGATGGCGATCATTGAAATGAATCCGCGGGTCTCCCGCTCCTCCGCGCTGGCCTCCAAGGCGACCGGTTTTCCCATCGCCAAGATCGCGGCCAAGCTGGCGGTCGGTTATTTGCTGGACGAAATCCCCAACGACATCACGCGCGTCACCCCGGCCAGTTTTGAGCCGACGATTGATTATGTGGTGACCAAGGTGCCGCGCTTTGCCTTCGAGAAATTTCCCCAGGCCGATCCCACCCTGAGCACGCAAATGAAATCCGTCGGCGAGGCCATGGCCATTGGGCGGACGTTCAAGGAATCGCTGCAAAAGGCGCTCCGCTCGCTGGAAATCGGGCGGGCCGGTTTGGGCGGCGACGGCAAGCCCTGGCGCATCGGCGCGACGGTGTATGAGGACCGCGCTATTTTGCCGCGGGAAATCATCAGCCAGAGACTCAGCGTGCCCAACGCGGAGCGCATTTTCTTCCTGCGGCACGCCCTGCGGGCGGGCTTCAGCGTGGAGGAGATATTCCAACTGACCAAAATTGACCGCTGGTTTCTGGCGCAAATCAAGGAGATCGTGGATTTTGAGGAGGAACTGGCGGCGTCCAAATGACTCATGAAGATGCTCATCTCTGTTGAAGTGGCGGATTGAGGCGGCAGAGGAATTGAGTTGCCGCATCGCTCATTTGACTCTAGCCTCGCTCCAGGGAGAATGCAGTGACGAAGCACCGTTTCAACACAGTCAATCCACATTTTCTCGGATCTTTCTTCAGCAAGGACGCGGGGAAAATCGTGTTTTTTTTCTGAACAAAAATTGAAACTTGACTGTCTTTTAGGCATTATCGTTTTCTGTTTGCAATTATGAATACCGGTATCAGTGCGATCAACGATGAGGTGCAACGCGCCAGCGCTTTTGTGCGCCCGCTCTTTAGTGAAATTGGCAAGATTGTCGTCGGCCAAAATTATCTGGTCGAACGGCTCACCATCGGTTTGCTGGCCAACGGACACGTCCTGCTGGAAGGCGTGCCCGGCCTGGCCAAAACCTTGTCCGTCAAGGTCCTGGCCGCGTGCTTGAACGTGAAGTTTTCGCGCCTGCAATTCACGCCGGACCTGCTGCCGGCGGACTTGATCGGCACGCAGATTTACAATCCGCAGACCGGGGCATTCACCACCCGGCGCGGGCCGATCTTCGCCAATCTGGTGCTGGCGGACGAAATCAACCGCTCCCCGGCCAAGGTGCAAAGCGCGCTGCTGGAAGCGATGCAGGAAAAACAGGTCACCATCGGGGACCAGACCTTCAAGCTGGAGGAACCGTTCCTGGTCCTGGCCACGCAAAATCCCATCGAGCAGGAAGGCACCTATCCGCTGCCGGAGGCGCAGGTGGACCGGTTCATGTTGAAGCTCAAAATCGTCTATCCGTCGCGCGAGGAGGAGCGGCAGATTTTGGATTTGATGGCCCGCACCAACGCCATCGCCCCCGCCAGCCCGGTGGTCAGCGCCGCCCAGGTCATGGAGGCGCGCCAGGTCATCAACGACATTTATATTGACGACAAGGTCAAGGATTACATTGTGGACATGGTCTGCTGCACCCGCGATCCGGCCGCGTATAAGATCCAGGGATTGCAGGGCCTGATCCAGTTGGGCGCCTCGCCGCGCGCCACGATAGCCCTGACCCTGGCGGCCAAAGCCTACGCCTTCCTGCGCGGGCGCGGCTACGTGACGCCGCAGGATGTCAAGAGCATCGGGATGGATGTCCTGCGCCACCGCGTGACCGTGACCTACGAGGCCGAGGCGGAGGAAAAGACCAGCGAAACCATCATCACCAAAATCTTCAACGAACTGCCGGTGCCGTGACTCATGCCGACCATTTTCATCAAAGGCTACAAATTTCGCTTCTACTCGTCCGATATGCACGAGCCGCCGCACGTTCATGTCATAAACGCGGAACGGGTGGCGAAAATCTGGCTTGAATCACTCGAAGTCGAATACAATCGCGGCTATAATAAGGCTGAATTGAACAAAGTTTTGAAACTGACACAACAAAACGAAGCAAAACTATTGGAGGCATGGCATGAGTACTTTAACCGCTAAAACCACCGAACAGGTCCGCGCCAAGAGCGCGCGCATCACGGCGAGCACGCTCCACGTCTGCCTTGGCGATGGCCGGGAAATCAGCGTGCCGTTCACTGAAATATCATGGCTGAAATGGCTGGCTAAAGCCACCTCCAAGCAGCGCGCCAACTGGTCGCTCGAACCCGGCGGCTTCGCCATTTACTGGCCGGATTTGGACGATGGCATCGAGGTTTGCCATCTGCTGGACCTGCAGCCAATCGCATGAATCCGCAAAGCCGGAGAAAAAGCGAGCGAGAGCGTCCTCCAGAAAATCTTCGATGAACTGCCTTCGCCGTGAATGAAGGTTGATGATTAAATAAGTGTTTTGCTTCGCATGATTCCCCGCGAGATTCTCAAAAAACTCCGACAG
>JBEKIA010000305.1:0-3151 GCA_050011995.1 Verrucomicrobiota bacterium | reverse complement strand
CACTTACGTCAACGGCAACACCAATGGCGCCACCAACCTCAGCACCGGCGCCGTCGTTTATGGCTGGACCCCGGTGGTGCTGGCGACGTTGAGGAACGCCGGCGTGCAGCCGGATTTCCTCATCCATCACGTCTATCCGCAGTACACGGCCGAACCGCTCCCGGCTTCGCCGCCGCCGCCGGCGCAGGCGGACAGCGATATGTTCCTGCTGCAATCCACCAGCAATTGGATGGGCGACGCCGCGACCTTGCGGCAGGAGATCGAGCAGTACTTCGGACCCTCGGGCACGAACATCGAAATCTGCTGCACGGAGAACAACAGCGATTCCAGCAACGGCGGCAAGCAACTGAGCAGCCTGGTCAACGGCCTCTATGAGGCGGACACCCTGGCGCAACTGATGCAAACGGAGATTAACTCCTACCTTTGGTGGGATCTGCGCAATGGCATGGGCAACAACGGCGATGTGGATCCTTCCTTGTATGGCTGGCTCCAGGAAGGGGACGAGGGCCTGATCACGGGCGCCAATAGCTGCCACCCGGTCTATTATGCCATGAGGATGATGCAATACTTCGCGCGGCCGGGTTCCGCCATTCTCAACGCCGGCAGCGACTATCTGTTGCTTTCCGTTTACGCCGCCCGGCAGACCAACGGCACGCTCTCCGTGCTGGCCATCAACAAGGATCCGGCCGCCAGTTTCAACGCGCAACTCAACTTCACCGGCTTTTCGCCCGCCGCAACCGCCATCAGCCGCACTTACGGCGAGTTCCAGGATAATGCCGCCTCGAGCAACCTGAGCGCCACAGCGCAGGACATCGCCACCACCAACATAAGTTCCGCCAGCAACCTGTTCAGCTACTCATTCCCGCCTTATTCACTGACGGTGTTGACCTTTGGACAGACGAACGTCATTACACTCTCACTGCAGATGGGAACGGGACTGAATTGGAACACGCCCACCAACTGGAGTGACGGCAATCCGGCTTCGGTTTCGGCGGCTCTGCCGGGATACGCCCTCTATGAAGTGCTGCCGGGCGCGCGGTTGCGGACCCCGGCTGCCGGACCCGCCACATTCCCCGGCAAAGTGCTGACGATGGAAGGCGACGGGAACTTTGCCGCGGGCGGAAGCGCCACCATCGGGGAGATCCGCCTTGAATCCACCCCAACGACTTTTCCCAGGCTCGTTATGAGCGGCGGCCAGATGGATGCGTCCATCGGCAACAGCGCCGGCATCCAATACGTCATCAATGGAGAAATGGACATTAACTCCAATACGCCGTTCTATGATGACGCCGCGACGGACGCCGGTTATACGATCAACGCCTTCCTGACCGGCGCCGGACAAATTGAATTGCACGATCTCGGTTACGCGTTGAGCGACGGGAATGCCATGAACATTACCGGCAATACCAATACCTTCTCCGGAACGTGGAACGTGGTTCAGGGAACGCTCCTGGGAACCGGGACCAATGCTTTGGGAACCAACTCCATTACCGTCGGCGCGGAGGGCGCATTGGAAACGACCTACAACATCAACAATCCCAACGGCAGCCTGACTCTCAATGGCAGGATGCTGCTCCACCAGAACGACACCTTTCAAAGCGTCACTGTCGGAGGAGCCGCCCTCTTTGCGGGAAGCTATTCCTTTGCCTGCCTCTCGGCCTGGTACCCCGCTTATTTCCCGGCCGCCTGGCCGCTCCAAAGCGGGTCTTCCGTTTCCAGCGGCTCGGGCGGCATTACGGTCCTGGCAGGGCCGCCGCCGCCCACTCTCTCTTTCCAGGATGCCGTAACGCCGAATTTGGTATTGAGTTGGTCCAACAGCGGATTGGGGCTGCTCCTGGAAGCAACCAACATCACCGGGCCGTGGTCGCCGGTGGCTGGCGCCAGTTCGCCGTACACCAACATCATATCCCCCTCGGCGCCCCAACTGTTCTTCCGGTTGCAGGCGCAGTAAAAGCGCGGCCCCCAAGCCGGCTTGGGGCCGGCCGGGGGGCCTGGAATGGATCCACCCGTGTTCGGCCTTACGGCTCGAACTTGGCAGGGACCATGAGATCGAACCCCGTCTGCCTCAATTGGTCTTCGCTCTTGAGCGCCGCTCCTTCCAACTGGCAGCCCTTGAACAGGATGGGAGCGACTTTCGACCCCATGATCAGGCTGGGCTTGCCCGGTTTGTAAAACGTGCAGTGGTCAAAGACAAAGTTGGTCAACGGATAGTCGCCGCCGTCAATATAAATCTGCCCGCCGTCGCTCTCGAACGAGCAGTTGACAAACTCCAGATCGTCCATGGCATTTCCGCGCGCCCCGGTGGGATACCCCCGCCCGACAAAATACGCCGGTGTGGATTGAATCCAGATGGCGAACTTATTGTGGTTGGCCACGAAGTTCACGTCCTCCAGACGCATGTGTTTGATGGCCGGAACGCCGCCATAGCCGCAGGCCACGGAGCAGGTATAGCTATAGACGACAAATCCCTTCACGACGAAATCATTCAGATTGCCGTGCAGCGCCCAAGTGTCGTCCATGGTCATGGCAAACCCGTTTTCGAGCAGGATGTGACTGCCGGAGATGTTATAGCCATCGTCATGGTACTGCTGCTTGCGATTGACGATCTTGATGTTGTGGTTGGAATAGTTCTCGCAGTTGTTGACGTTAATGTCATGATAAGCGACCCGGATGAGCAACAAATCATTGAAGGAGACGTCGCGGCAGTTGCTCACGGTGTAGCCGTTGATTCCGGTTCCATGAGGATCTATCACTTTGCCGCCGCGCTCCCTGGCCTTTCCGTCCCCGGTGTCCGGCTGGAAATCATGCCACAGATACGGATAGCCGTCCATGTCAAAGGTGCCCCGCCCCGACAAGCTGGCATTGGTGCAGGCATTAAAAACAACGAAGGCGCGGCGCGGGTAATCCGCGGCCTTGGTGGAACCCAGAATCACGGCGTCCACGTCCACGTAAAACCGGACGTTGCTCTTCATCACCACGGAGCCCGTCTTGTAAATGCCCTTGGGGAAAAACAGCGTGCCGCCGCCGGGCTTGGCGGCGACGTCGCTGATGGCCTGGTTGATCTTCTCCGTTTCCACCGTCTTCCCCGTGCTGTCAATCTTGTAGTCCTGGATGTTGACCACGCCCGGATCGCCCAGCTTGGCGGGGTTCT
>JBEKIA010000304.1:0-3152 GCA_050011995.1 Verrucomicrobiota bacterium | reverse complement strand
TCATAAACTCCATATAACGGAAGTGTACGATGCCGTCCTACGGAAGATTTAGGCTCCACCCTACAGACATCCCACCGGACATGAGTTATATTCTTGCATGTGGGCGATGTATCTGAATGAACCATAAGATTTATGCTTGACCTAGCCAATGTCGAAACAGCCCTGCTTCAGCCTCTCGGAACAGCGGTCATCCCCGCCACCAGGACGCCGGCCGTAATCAGCGACTTCTTCAAAAAGAACACCGGGGTCAAATTCGCCACAATTTTTGGCGAATTCAAGAGCCGGTTCTTCGACAAGACCGAGAGGCCGATTGCCGAAGTGACGTACCGCAAATACAAGCTGATGGGCGTCTCGGCCGACGGCCCCATCATCGAGGAACTGGGCGGAGAATCCAAAGTGGAAGGGACTGTTGCCGCCGCCCTCTGGCTCCTGCAGCGGCAAGGAAGCGGCGGGGCGGGCTTTCTGCAGACCAACGGCTATGCAAATATCTTCTACGCCAGGGATAAAAAGGGCGCTCTCTGCGCGATTCGCCTCAGTTGGGCAGACGACGGATGGGTGCTCGATGCTCTTCCCGTGGAGGACCCTGTGGCGTGGAATGGCAAACACGAAATATTCTGTCCCGTGTCCGATCCCTGCGGTTTCTGAACGGGCCTGCGCGCGCTCTTCTCGGGTTCAGTTGACTGGACCTTGATCTGGGTCCTGTTTTTATGGGGGATTTTGGATGCGTCCCCTGTGATGGACAGGGTCTCCAACAGGCAATGTTATGCCGTCCCAACCAAAGGGATAGGCATCCATTGATGCTCAAAAGCCGCACGATTGTCACATATTTGTCACCGTGCCGCCGTTGTGCGCGAGCCGGCCTTGGATGAATAATAGGGGCGTGAAAGCCAAAGTTCTGGTGGTGGATGATGAGCCGGATGTCCTGGATCTGGTCAGTTACAATCTCACCCAGGCCGGTTTCCTGGTGGAGACGGCGGCGGACGGCGCGGAGGGTTTGCGCAAAGCCCGGTCCGCCGCGCCGGATTTGATTGTGCTGGATTTGATGCTGCCGGAAATGGACGGGCTGGAAGTTTGCAAACTGCTGCGGCGCGACCCCAAAACCAACAGCATCCCCATCATCATGCTCACCGCCCGGGTCGGGGAAATTGACCGCATCATCGGCCTGGAACTGGGCGCCACGGATTACGTGCCCAAACCGTTCAGTCCGCGCGAACTGGTTTTGCGCGTCAAGAAGAGGCTGGAGGAGCGCCAGGCCCTGGCCGCCCCGCGCACCACGTTTTCCTTCGGCCCGCTCCAGGTGGACGTGCCGCGCCATCTGGTGACGGTCAAGAGCCGGCGGGTCGAGCTGACCGCCACGGAATTCAAACTTCTGGCCGTGCTGTGCCAGCGCGCCGGCCATGTCCAGTCCCGCGAGCAATTGCTGCGCGACGTTTGGGAGTATGAGACGCACATTGACACGCGGACGGTGGACACGCACATGCGGCGCCTGCGGGAAAAGCTGGGGGTGGCGGCCAAGTATCTGGACACGGTGCGCGGGGTAGGCTATCGTTTCCTGGCGGAATAGGAAACCGGTCCGCCACGGTCCGGTGTTCCGCCCCCAAACCCCGCGCGCATTTCTCAAAGACCTAGACGGTAGGGCGAGACTCTGTCGAGCCGTGACTTTTCCCAAGAAACCAAGTTTCGGCTCGACGGAGTCTTGCCCTGCCTTTCGCCGCCGAGACGGACGCATTTCTCAAAACCGGCAGGTCAAGTCCAGTTGCAATATCTCGTATTGCTTGATGGGATTGACTTGGGGGATGTCCTGGTTGCTGCCTCCGGTGCCGAGTTTGTTGTTGATGCGGGTGGCAAAACCATAGCGGACGGTTCCGATCAAATTGTCGGTGAAGCCGTAGGCCAGGGCGGAGTAAAGTCCCTGGAGATTTCCCCGGCCCTCAAAGAAGTCGGAGTCCAGCAGGTTGGGGTCCAGCGCGTATTGCTCGACGTGTTGCCAATAGACGCGGGCGTCCCAGGTGTTCTTCCTGGCAATCGTGCCATAGACCATGCCCAGGTCGTCCGCGCTGGAGATGCCGAAGCCGAATTGATAGGCCACGTTGTCATATTTTTGCGCCACAAACTTGGCGGCGGGGTCAGAGGCCTTCATCACCGCCGCCGCCGCTTCGGCGCGCTGGGCGCCCTCCAGGTTCTGGGCAAAGTCGCCGAAGAGCCGGGCGGGCTTGCGGCCCAGCTTGAAATCCAGCTCCCAGGGGATGTCCAGCACCTGCAGGTAGTCCAGGCCGGTTTGGTTGAAAATAAACCCGTCGTTCATGTTCAATGTGTTCAAAACCGGGTTGGCTTGATTCTGCCCGATCTGCACGCCCGAAAGGCCGTAGCCGCTTTCGCCGACAAAGGTGTCAGAAAATCCGGGGGCTGTTTGCGCGGCCGGGAGTCCAAGCGGCCCCGCCGCGATGGGCGGGGTGGTGTTATTTCGCCCCACCCCGTCGTAGTTATAGAGCGTTGGGGCGACTTTCAGCGAAACGTTCCTCATGATGTGGTAGATGAAGCCGCCTTGCCAAGCCAGGAGAAACGGGACGCTGGTGGCCTGGCCTTGCATAAAAGTCGGGAAGATGTTAGGCGAGGCATAAGTGGGATTGACGTCTTCGTAAAGGAATTGGGCGAGGTTGGCGAAGAAATCCACGTCGCCCACCGTGTATTTTAATTTTTCCACCGCTCCTTCGGGGTTGATGTCGCTATCCCAAACCATGGGCGTGTTGTAGAGCGGGTTGGCCATTTTGCCCACGATGATTTCAATCCAGTTCGCGGGGTGCCAGCCCAGATAAATCTGTCCCACGGTCAGAGCGGCGGTGGATTTGCCAAAAGGACCCTGGTAAGGAGAGCCGGTAGTCGAAGTGCCAAATGTGACCCACGGCGACCGCGGGTTGGAAGCCGTTTCGAGGCGGAGTCCATAATTGAAATTGTCCGCCAGATCACCGCGCAACCCCAGGCGCAAGGCGTAGCGGAAGCGGCCCAGCTCCACTCGGGCGTCATTAGGAACCTCGGCCTGGCGGTCCTCGAAGCGCAACCGGATGTCGCCAAACAGCTCGACGCTTTTGATGCCGTCGCTGATTTTCCACTTCAGGGAGGGCATCTGCTGCAGGTTGGTCATGCGGGCGTCC
>JBEKIA010000303.1:0-3175 GCA_050011995.1 Verrucomicrobiota bacterium | reverse complement strand
TGGGTGGTCTGCGTCTCTTCGGCGGGCGCCTGGGCTTTGGCTACGTTATAGCCTCTGGAGGTTATGGTCGCGCTGTAAGCCCGTCCCTGCGGCAACGCTTTTATCTCGATCAGGCCCTGCTCGTCGGCTTTCAGAGGAATCCGGCTCAAATTCCAGCCCATAACATCCAGGGTTTCCGTCGCGGATGGAATCGGTCTGCCGTTGACATCCTGCGCCTGGACAGAGAGCGTCAGGCCCGGTTCCAGGCTCAGGTCCACGTTGGTTGTTGTGTCGTCAATCTCATGGCTTGCCGCCAGATTGTGCTCAACGTCGCGCGCAATAATGACAAGCTGCGGGGCGCTTGCCTGCTTCCGCCAGTTAAGCGAATAGCGCCCATCCGAATCCGTCTTGACCTCCTCCTGGTTCACGTAATCGCCCCACAGCCTGATCAACACTCCGGCCGCCGGCGCGCCGGAAGGGGCGCGCACCGTTCCGGTGATTTTTAGGACCGGATTTGCGGCCGGCACGGTCTCGCCCTGGGCGCTGATCGGGACATTGTTATTGCGGACATCGGCATTTCTCACGTTCAGGCGCAGCACAATATTGGTGTTCCCCCCGACGGTTTGCGCGCTGAACGCGGCGCCTTGAAAATTGCAGTTGAGCTGGATGGGGCCTTCGCAGACCGGGTCCAAGAAAAAGCGCCCCTGGCTGTCGGTCTGAGTGCTGCCCTGAAACCGTCCGAAGACTGGTTTCACGTCCCAAGTGTCCGGCTTGTCCGACGAAGGCAGATATTGGTTGGTGAACGCCACGGCTTGCACGATGACCCCGGCGACCGGCTGGCCGCCCGCGTCCAGAAACTTCCCGCCGAGTTTTTGATTGAGGAGGGGAAGCACCACGGTTGGAAATTCGAGGTGGTTGGTATGCGGATCTGGCATTTGCATCTCTTGGTTCATCGAGCCGTAGCCTGTGGCGAATACTTGCAAGGAGTAGCTCTCCGCCTGCGGCATCCCGACAAACTCGATTTGGCCCCGGGCATCGGAGGATTGGAAGGGTGTGGCTTCCTCCTCCAAATAGATGCGGTTGCCGAGTTTAAGAGACGCGTATCCGTGGACATTGGTAACGGGCTGGCCCGTGGCGTCCGCCACCTTTGCTGAGATGGTGACGCTCGGTTGCAGGGTCAAATCCAGGTTGGTGGTATTCTCATCAATATCGCGGATCACCGCCAAGTTCCTGTCAGCGCTGCGGGCCATTAGATAGAATGAGTTGTTGGCACCAAGCCCACTCCTCTGCCGGGCCGCCCTCTGCCACGATATTTCGTACCGCCCGTTGGTGTCCGTTCTGACTTCGCGCAGACCTGTTGCGCCGAAAACTGCGTTGACGTTGATCAAGACCTCAGCTCCCCCCGCCGGCGCGCCGCCTGGATCCCGCACCGTGCCGGTGATTTTCAAAACCGGGTCCGCCAAAATCTCCGCTGTGTTCGTCTTACCGGCCACAACCGTGACAGTGGCTTGCCCCCCGCTTAGTGGTAGTCCTTCTTTATTGGCGGAAATGCGCCATGTATCGGGCAAAAGGCGCAGCCGCGCCACACCGTCCGCGCCTGTAACCGCGATGGCGGGGACCGGGGACAATTGGCTGGAGAAGGAAACGGGCACATCGGCCAAAGGTCTGCGGCCGTTCCGCGACAATACCGTGATCGCCGCCACGCCTCCCTTCAAGGCGCGGACCAGCACATCCTTCCTGGTTTCCCCGGCATCCACCATCACCGGCACGTCTTCCGCCACCCAATCCGCCACCGGCTCGCCCGCAAACACGGCGGTGATGACCGTCCCGCCCGGGGCGATGCCCGCCATGCGAAACGAACCATCCGGGCCGCTCAACACCGGGTCGCGCAGGTCGTTGGTGTCCGCCAAGCGCAGTTTCACGCCGGACAACGGCTGGCCTGTTGCCGCGACAATCACCTTGCCTTCGATGTTCGCCGCCGCGCCGGTGTAATTCCCCGGCGCGCCGCCATCCGCCGCGCGCCCCTGGCCGGCCAGGGCAAGAAGAAAGACCCATTTCTGAAATATCTTCATAACGACTCCCGCTATGGAAAGGCAATTTAAACGATGTTTCACTCCATGAGACACCTGGAACCGCTATTCGTTGGACGGAAAATGAACATATTTGGTATCAAAGCAGACAATGGAAGCTGCAATGAATAGACCGTTTTTTTTTGGGAAATCCGTGGTTCATTGCCTTTGGTTGCGGCTGGCCGCGCTATGTTCCTTTGCGGCCAATTCCTCTTCGGTGGCGGGTGGCTGCGTTACGCCTCCGCGGGAGACATTCCATCGGCCCGCTTTTCGTTGGTTTTTGCCATTCTCCGCGTCCCGCCTCCGCGCTATGAGGCGAAAACGATACGCAAGTGGCTAATGATGAGAGCCTTGCGAAAATACGTTGTTTTTTGCATTTTTTCCTTGACGTTCCTGGCTTATATGCTAAACTTGTGCGCGTGAGTGAATGGAGCCTGGAGCAGGGGAGCGGGAAGGGGGAGGTTGGGACGGCGCGCGTTTTGCGCCCCCGCGTCCGTCCGCTCTTTGGCGCGCGGAAGCCCTGCCGCGCGAAGCGAAGGCGGGCCGCCTGCTCCTCACCCGATCCGCCGGGAATTTCGAATTATTTGCGCTTCGTTCCACTTAAATTGCACTTAATTCCACTTAATTCCACCTGGTTCCACTTAATTCCACTTCCCGCCGCCCCCCCGCGGGGGGGGCATGGACCCGGCGGCCATTCCCGCCAAAATCCGCAGATTCGCCGGAATTCGTGGAAATGGATGCACCAGAACCGCGCGTTTTCAGCCGTGCCGCCAACCATTCCAAAAAGGCAAATTAAGGCAAAAGAATATCTTTTTTGATTCGGCATGACAAAAAATGGCCAGCCCGGCAGCCCGGCCACCCTGGCGCGGCTTTGATGCACACAAGCGCCGGCGCATTTTCACTTGTTTTCCGTTGATTTCAGTTAATTTCACCTGGTTTCATTTACACAGGAGTCCGGAGGATGGAATACCATGAAATAGCCGCGAAGAGGCGCAAGAAGCCCAGCGCGGCCAGCCGCAACCAAAAAGAATTGAACCACGGATTTCACGGATTTCACGGATTCCAGGCAGGGACGCCTCGCCGAGGCGTCCGGTCGTCTCGGCGAGACGACCCTGCCATCCGTGTTA
>JBEKIA010000302.1:0-3190 GCA_050011995.1 Verrucomicrobiota bacterium | reverse complement strand
ATCTTAATCTTGCTCCTAATCTGTACGCCGGAGGGAGATGAGATTAAGATTAAGATTAGGAGCAAGATTAAGAGGGGAACCCAAAATTGTGAATGCGCCCGGCGCTGTTTTCCGGCTTGCTTTGGCTGCGGCGGCGCTGTTCTTTACAGCCGTGACTGGACGCTTTCTCAAGTATTGGTTGCCGGTGGTTCTTTGGATGACCCTGATTTTTGGCGCCTCCACCAGCCTGGGCCGGCCCGAAAACACCTCGCGCATTATCCGCCCTATCCTGCTTTGGCTGAACCCGAAGATGCCGGAGGAGACGATTGAGAAGGTTCATTTCTTCATTCGAAAAACGGCCCACTTTGTGGAATACAGCATTTTGGGCCTGATGCTTTGGCGGCTGATCCATTTCGATCCCGCCTGCGCCCCCTGCCGGTCCAGGGAGTTTGCGACGGCGCTCCTGCTCGCCGCTTGCTACGCGGCGTCGGATGAATTCCACCAGAAATTTGTGCCCGGCCGGGAGGCAGCGGTGCGGGATGTGTTGCTCGACTCCTGCGGAGCCGGTTTTGGCCTGGCGGCGGTTTGGGCGGCGCGCCGGCTGCGGCCCAAAAAATAGTTCCCGTGAAACGCCCGCTTCTGCCTGTGGCGTTGTGTTATGCCGGCGGCCTTGTGCTGGGGGAATGGGCGCATCCGCCGCTGGCGGGATTGTTTGCGGCGGGATGGGCGGCGGGTTTGGCGGCGCTGGCCTGGAAGTCCGGGCGGGGTTGTCTTTTGGGCGCGCTCCTCCTGCTGGCGGGCTGGACAAACCTGGAACGGCACACGGCGGTCCTTTCGCCCCGGGATTTGCGGGTCTTGCTGGACGGGCAGCCCGAAGACGTGAAGGTGCGCGGCGTCCTCTGCGCGGCGCCCGCGGCGCGGATTTTCGAGCGCGGGGCCAAGGAATTCTGGCATACCAGCGCGCTGGTCAGCGCCGGGGAAATTTGGCGCGGCGGCCAGTGGCAGCCGGCTTTTGGGAAAGTCATCGCGGGCACTTCAGGAGTTTTGGACTCCAATTTTTACAACGGCCGGAGCGTTGAAGTCAGCGGCGTCATTCGCCCCCTGCGCGGCGCGCTGGCCGCCGGACTGTTCGATCCGCGGCGGTATTATCAGCGGCAGGAGGTTTATTTCCAGTTGCAGGCCGACTCCACCAACGACTGGCTGGCGTTGGGCCCGGGAAATGATGCGCCGCTCCCGGAACGTTTCAGCGGATGGGCGCGCCGGACCCTGGCCCTGGGGCTGCCGGAGGAGGATGAAGCCCTGCGCCTGATGTGGACCCTGGCGCTGGATTGGAAGGCGCCGTTGACGGAAAGCGTGGAAGAGCCGTTCCTGCGGGCGGGGACTTTCCACATCTTCGCCGTGGACGGCCTGCGCATCGGATTGCTCGCGGGCATCGGCATCGGATTGTTGCGCGCGCTCCAGATGCCGCGGGCCGTTTGCGGGCTGCTGGTGGTGCCTGTGATTTGGTTTTATGCGGGGCTGACAGGATGGCCGGCGTCGGCGGTGCGGGCGGCGGTCATGATGAGCATCGTCATTGGGGGATGGGCGGCCAACCGGCCCGGAGATTTGATCAATTCCCTTTTCGCCGCCGCCCTGGTCATCCTGGTGTGGGACCCGCAACAACTTTTTCAGGCGGGGTTTCAACTTTCGTTTCTCGTGGTGTTGTGCATTGGATTGCTGGCGCTGCCCATGCGGCGGATGCTCTACGCGCGGCTGTTTCCCCCGGACCCGTTGGCGCCCGACGCGGCGCGGCCGGTTTGGCGGCTGTGGCTGGAGGGCTTGCGGCGGCGGGGGATTGACATGTTCGTGATGTCCCTGGCGGCCTTTCTCGGCGGCCTGCCTCTGGCGGCGTATTACTTTCATCTGTTCACCCCGGTGGGAGTGCCGGCCAACATGGTGGTCGTGCCGCTGACGGGGCTGGCTCTGATGAGTTGCATGGGAAGCCTGCTGACCGGAGGCTGGTTTGCCGGGCTGGCGGTCTTGTTCAATCATGCCGGCTGGTTTTGGATGAAGTGCATCATGGCCGCCAGCCAATGGTCCGCGCGCTGGCCGGCGGGCAACGGGTACGTTTCCGCGCCGCGACCGATGACGTTCGTGTGGTACTACGCGGTGCTGCTGGCCGTTTTCACCGGCTGGGTTTTTCGCGCCCGGCGCAAGGGCCTGGTTTGGGCCGCCTTGCTTCTCCTCAGCGCCGCCTGGGCCGCGGACTGGGAACTGCAACGCGGCGCGGCGCGGCTGGACGTGCTGGCGTTGCGCGGGGCGCCGGCGGTCTTCGCGGGCGGCTCCGGGACGAACCGGGACCTGCTGGCGGATTGCGGCGACGCCGCGTCGGCGGAGGGGATTGTCAAGCCGTTTCTCCACGCCCGGGGGGTCAACCGCCTGGATGGGTTTTGTTTGACAGCCGGCTACCAGGAAAGCGTCGGCGGCGCGGAAATCATCTTGACTAATTTTGCGCCCGCCGCCGTATTCGGCGGCCCGGCCCGCGTCCGTTCCCCGGCTTACCGGCGCGTGGCGGCCCGATTGGAGCAGACTCCCGGCCTCTGGCGGACCGCGCAGGACGGGGATGGAGTGGACGGCTGGTCGGTTCTTTACCCCGGCGCGCAGGATCAATTCCCGGCGGCGGACGAAGTTTCGCTGGCGCTGCAACAAAGTCTCCACGGCCACTCCGTTCTTCTCCTGGCCGCCCTGGGCCGGGACGGGCAAAACCTGCTGATGACGCGGCACCCGGAGTTGCGCGCGGAGATCGTGGTGGCGGGGCTGCCGGCGCGGGACGAACCGTTGGACGAGCCGCTGCTGGACCTGCTCCAGCCCAGGCTGATCATCATCGCCGATTCCGAACTTCCGGCCACGCGCCAGGCGGCGGCAAAATTGCGCGGGCGGCTCGCCCGCCGCGCCGCCGCGCGCGTCCTCTATTGCCGCGACGCCGGCTCGCTGACGGTGCTAATCCGGCGCGGCGGCTGGGAGGTCCTCGACGCCAGTGGGACAACCAAGGAGTGACCAGATTGTCCCGTGTTTATGGCCCTGGCGACAAGCACTAAAAGTCAGATATTGCCCAGCGCGGCCCGCCGCAACCAAAAAACAGACATTTTGACAGGATGAACAGGATTTACAGGATAAGGACTTTTGTAATTCTCTGTTCAAGATGGGGCTGGCGCCGGGCTGGCTCAGTTCT
>JBEKIA010000301.1:0-3820 GCA_050011995.1 Verrucomicrobiota bacterium | reverse complement strand
GTGGGCGGCGGGTTCCAGGCCGTTGAGCGCAAAATTGCGTTTTCCCCAGTCCAGGGATTTTTTGGAAAGGTCCAGGCTGGTCACGCGCGCGCCGCCCGCCGCCGCGCAAACCGAGAATCCGCAGGCGCAGGCAAACGCGTTCAGCACCCGGGCCGGTCGGGCGAGGGTGAAATCCGGCGCGATGTAACCTGTCAACAACCGCCGCCGGTTTTCCCGCTGATCGAGAAACAATCCCGGCGAACCGCCTTCCCCCAGGCGCATGGCGAAACGCAGGCCGTTTTCCCGCACTGCGATTTCGTCGGGCGCTTTTTCCCCCGCCAGCCATTGCGGCCCGGTTTCCGGCGACGGCCGGTTCCCGGCCTGGCGGCGGAGGATTTTGTGATAAATGCCGCGCGCGGAAAACCGCCGCCCCAATTCCTCGATCCAGGCGCGCTGTTCCCCGGTCAACGCTCCCGCCGATTGCGCGAGCAGGAATTCGCCCAGACGGTCCGCATACAAGCCGGGCCAGCCGTCCGCCGCGCCGTGGACAAGCCGGAAAGCGTCGGTGACGCCCGGATCAATGACCGCCGCCCGCAGCGCCGCGCGCGGATCGGCGGCAAAATCCGGCGGCGCGTCAAACAAAACGTTTTCCCCGCCGGCCGGATGGCGAAAGCCCAGTTGCGCCGCGTGCAGATACACCCGCGCCGCCGGCGTCCCGCCGTAAAGCGTGTCGCCCAAAATCGGGAATCCATGCGCCGCGGCGTGGACGCGGATCTGGTGCGTGCGGCCGGTGGCGGGTTCGGCCTCCCAGACAAAGCAGCTTTCCGGCCCGCCAGGCATCGGACGCGAAGGCTCGACAATGGCGGCGCAGCAGCGCCGCCCTACCGGCTCCAAACCGGCGGGCATCGGCCGCGGAGGCTGGACCCTGCTGAAGGCGGTCTCGGCGGCGGCGCCTTCCGCCCCGGCGGGCTGCCCGAGGTATTTTTCCCCCGCCCGCCTCAGCCACGACCGCGCCGTCAGACGGTCAAAAGCGGTCTTTCGGTCGGTGAGCAAGACATATTTCTTCCGCACGGCGCGCTGCTCGAACTGTTGGGTGAGGGAGCGGTTGGCCTCAGTGGTTTTGCCGAAAACGATCAGGCCGGAGGTTTCCTTGTCGAGCCGGTGAATAATGGCGAGGGCGGCCCGGCGCGGGTCGCTGTTTCGCAGCCACTCGTGCAAACCTTCCCCGGCGAAAGGGGAAGGCGCATGGGTGTTCATGCCGGCCGGCTTGTTGGCCACCAGCAGGTGTTCGTCTTCAAAAATAATCACCACCCGGTAGTCCTAATTCCTTCCTATGCCAGCTTCACCGGCTTGCCCGTCCTGGCGGACTCGTAAATCGCCATCATGATTTTCACGTCGCGCAATCCCTCTTCGCCGGGGACGATGGTGGGTTTGTTGCCCAGGATGCATTGCGAGAAATCATCCATCTCGGCGGCGAATTGGTTCACCAGCGGCCCGTCAATGGGTTTGCCGTCGCTGCGCCGGCCCTGCACCCCGCCGTAGTTGTAGGCGGGAACCAGGCCAAACCATCCCTTCTCCGCCTGGACCATGTAACTGTTCAAGCTGCCGGAATTGAACGACGTGCGGCAGGAGGCGGTGACGCCGTCGGGGAATTTGAGTTGAAAGGCCATCGTCTCGTCCACTTCCTTGAATCGCACCAGGTCCGTCTTCGTTTCCGTGGCGGAGACTTCCACCGGCTCCTGGCCGCTGATGTAGCGGGCGGTTTGCAAGGCGTAAATGCCCACATCCATCAGCGCCCCGCCGCCGGAAAGGGCATGTTTGACACGCCATTGGTTGGGATCGCCCAGGATGAAACCGAAGCCGGCCTCAATCGTTTTGACCGGGCCGAAAACCTTTTCGCGGGCCAGGCGGATGCACTCCATGGTGTGCGGCTCGAAGCGGTTGCGATAGCCGATGGCCAGCATCCGGTTGGCGGCCCGGCAGGCGTCAATCATTTTTTGACATTTTTCCACCGAGACCTCCATCGGTTTTTCGCTCAACACATGTTTGCCCGCCTGGGCCGCCTTGATGGCCGACTCGGCGTGCAAGGCATTGGGGGTGACGACATAGACGACGTCAATGTCCGGGTTGTCGGCCAAGCGGACCATCGTCTCGTAGTTGTAGATGTTCTTGTCCGGGATGCCGTATTTCGCCTTCCAGGCGGCGGCTTTGGCCGGTGTGCCGGTGATGATGCCGGCCAGGCGGCAATGCTGGGTCGCTTGCAAGGCGGGGGCGAGCTGGCCGGTGCTCAGGCTGCCCAGGCCGCACAGGGCGAAGCCGATCTTGCGGTTGGGATCCGCCGCGCCGGCCCGGCTGGACCAGGCGGCCAGCCACGGCGCGCCGGCGGCGGCCACGGAGGTTCGGCGGATGAATTCACGACGGGTATGGCGGTGTGTTGTCATGCGCATCAATTTACCGCAACGCGGCGCGCGCCGCAACCATTCCTTCAGACACAAGATTAAGAGCAGGAAAGTCAGACCTCTATCTTGGAGAACAGATAGCTGCTCAAGGCGAGCAGAAGCGCCGCGACGGCGAAAAGCACCAATAAGTCAGTGGCCAGTCCAAAGTGAGCCGTGCCGTTGAGGCAATGGCGCAGGCCGTCCACGCCGTAGGAGAGCGGATCCATCCGGGTGAGGAAGGCCAGGGCCTTGGGCAGGTTGTCGAGCGGAAACATGGCGCCCGAAAGAAAAAAGAGCGGCATGATCAGGAAGCCGATGACGAACTGAAACCCCTGGGCATCGCTCAAGGCCGAACCGATAGCCGAACCCAGCGCGCTGAACACGATCCCAATCAAGGCCATAAAAAGGAATGCCACCGGAAGCGCGCCGAGGTTGTGCCAGCGAAATCCCGCCATCAGGCAAACACAAAGGAAAATCAACCCCTGGAGGAAGGCAATGGTTGCGCCGCCCAGAATCCGGCCCAGGATGATCCAAAGCCGCGGCACCGGCGCGACCAGGGTTTCCTTCAGGAAACCGAACTGCCGGTCCATGATCAATTCGATGCCCGAAAACACGGAGGTGATGAAATCCCGATAGCTGCCCATCCCCGCCCGCTGGAAGATCGGGCCCAGGCCATAGCCCATCGCCAGCAGGTAGAGCAGCGGCTGGGCCAGGGAGGCCACCACGCGCGCCCGGGAGCGCGCATATCGTTTCAATTGCCGGAGCCAGAGGATGTAAATGACATTCATAATAGAAGGGTTAGCGCCTCCAAACTCTGGCCATCCGGCGCATCCGGTCCGAGGAACTGGCCTCCTCCTCACGAATGGTCGAGCCGGTCAACGCCAGAAAAGCCTGCTCCAAAGTTTCCGAGCCGGTCTGCCCTTTGAGTTCCTGCGGCGAACCTTGCGCGATGATGCGCCCGCCATCAATGATGACAACACGATGGGCCACCCGCTCGGCCTCCTCCATGTAATGAGTGGTGAGGAAAATGGTGACACGCTCCTCTTCATTGAGCCTCTTGACCTGCAGCCAAAGCTGATTGCGCGTTTGCGGATCCAGTCCCAGCGTCGGTTCATCCAGAAAGAGGATCGGAGGCGTGTGCAGCAGGCTGCGGGCGATTTCCAGCCGCCGGCGCATGCCGCCCGAAAAGCGTTTCACCGGCTCCCGCCGCCGATCCCACAGCTCAAAAAGTTTAAGCAGTTTTTCAATGCGCCCGGCGCGAATCTGCCGGGGAACTTTGAACAGGGCGCCGTGCATGTCCATGTTCTCTTGCGCCGTCAACTCGTCGTCCAAACTGGGGTCTTGAAATACGATGCCAAAGCGTTTGCGGACTTCATTGGGCTGGCTGGCCGGGTCCAGCCCGT
>JBEKIA010000300.1:0-3207 GCA_050011995.1 Verrucomicrobiota bacterium | reverse complement strand
AACTGCGGCCAGAGTCCTTTCGCCCGCGCCTGTTGAATCTGCTGGCGCGAATGGAGTTGAAGGGCGACGACCACGATGGCTCCCAAAATGAGCAGGATCACGAGCATGGTGATGATTTCACCTCGAAACCCGGCCACAACTGCGAATGCCAGGGGGATCAGACCTACCGCGAACAAGACTTTGATGACGTTGGGGAACCGTTTCGGAACCTCATTCGGCGGCGCCCAGCGGCCGGCTGCGATTTCGGCTCGCCCCTCGGCAAAGGCGCGCTTGAACGAGGGGAAGGCCAGAAGAAAGTAAAGGCAGAAGCAAGCGCCCGGAAAGGCAATAAGGACGATAGCCAGCGAGCCAAAGGCACCCATCTGGGCCAAGGGCTGTGCATACCCGCCAACCGTGAAATCGTGGAGGTCTGCCACCGCGTTGGTAGTCAATGCATCCCAAGACAAGGGTGCCGTGTCGTAGTAAGGCTTGAACACCTCCATTATTTGCTTGGCTTCCGCCTGCATTTGGGGCTGGGCGATGTCCAGTCCGACGCTGTCATGCAGCCAGTTCGTCAGCACACTCAGAGTCAGCGCGTCCGACGGCCGGCCTGGGTCGCGAGATTCATTTTCCACGCGCAAGCCGGGCAAGGTGAAGGTCAGCAGCGCCGGGGTGGCGTCCTTGCGGTAGATTCTTAACGCCATCGCCCCGGACCCCGCCACCAAGTGTTTGCTCCAGAATGGTATTTGGTAGCCGGTGATGTTGCCGGACAGGGCGAGTTTCTCGTACGCACGGGACTTCGGGTAAAACCACGCTTCGCGCCACTCGGTCGTGCGAGAAGGGAAAACCGCCATCCCGACAACGAAGGCGGAGACACACGCAGCGGCTATCGGAATAAGGCGCCGGTTGCCGCGATGCTGCACTGCGGGCGGAAGCTGCCGCCAACGAAGGCCCTGACTGGCCACTTTACAGCGCCACTCAAAAAGAAGGGCTGGAAGGGCGCCACTCAGCACACCGGCACCAAGGAAAAAACTCAAGCCAAGGAAGGACGGCCATATCCACGCACAAATCAAAGATGCCACCCACACGAGAAGGAGCTGAATCATTGGTTTGGCGACCAAATTGGCGAACGACGGCTGCAGTATCGCGGGCGCGGGCGTAGTGGGTGAAGCTGCCGGAGCCGCTGGCGGCGTGGAGGTAATTGTCTCCACGTTGCTCTTGACATCGCTGACATGCTGATACCGCCGCGCCGGTTCGCGTTCCAAGGCTTTCAACACCACTTCGTCCAGTCGAACGTCCACTTGCACCTTCTTCGAGGGCGGCTCAAAGCGGCCCATCGGCACCTCACCGGTGAGCATCTCGTAAAACACCACGCCCAGGGAATAAATGTCCGCTCTGTGGTCCACCTTCTGCGCGTTCTCCCGTTGCTCCGGCGCCATGTAGTTGAACGTCCCCATCGCCGCCTGCGACATCGTCAACGCCGTGTCCGGCGCGGTGCCCAGCAACTTGGCCAGCCCGAAGTCGGCGATCTTCACCTGCCCTTCCTTGTTGATCAGGATGTTTTCCGGCTTGATGTCTCGATGCACGACGCCCTTGTCGTGCGCGTATTGGAGGGCGGTGCAAATTTGGACGACGATGTCCAGGGCCTGGCGCGGCGTGACGGGCTGGTCGTTGAGCAATCGGCGCAAGTTCATCCCGTCCACATATTCCATGATGAAGTAGTAATACTGGCCGGTCTGGCCGAAGTCATAAACGGCCACGATGCCCGGATGATTGAGCTTGGCCAGGGCTTTGGCTTCCCGGTTGAAGCGCTCGGCAAAGGAGGGATGCTGGGCGGATTCCACCGGCAGGATCTTCAGGGCCACGAATCGGTCCAGGCGCGGCTGGCGCGCCTTGTACACCATCCCCATGCCGCCCATTCCCAGCAGTTCGAGGATCTCCAGTTGCGGGAATTGCGGAGCCAATTGGGCCACGTCCGGCGGAACGCGGGTTCCAGGCGGAGCCTGGCCGGCCAACAGGTTGATGTGGATAGTCCCACCCGGCGCCGCCGGTTCGCTGCCCAGCGCCACTTTGGCCAGGCAAGCGGGGCAAAGCCCTTCCGGCGCGTTCTCCGGCAGCGGCTGCCGGCACTGTTGGCAAATTCGCATTGTATCCATATTTCAGCCTTTCTTCTTCTCTCTCTTCACCCGTTACAGAAGAATTCTACGGCCAAGGTAACTGCTCATTGGTCATTGGTTGAATGGGTGTCCTTGTCGCCATGAGGCGGTGGCTCGATCATCCGCCGCAGTTCGTCGCTGACATGCTTTTCCTGGGCAGCTTTGAGCATCTGGCGCGCGGTGTCGTTTGCCTGTCCCGAATCAACCAGCTTTTGCGCCCATTCTTTGGCGCTGTCGAATTTGCCTTCCAGCAAGTAAAGGCGTGCTAATCCATACCAGGCGGCGGACTCCTTGGAAGCGGCCTGGAGGAGGTCCTTCTCCGCTGCCTCGTAATTTCGTTGCGAGAGATAAATCTGGCCAAGGCCATTGAGCGCCCCCGGGCAGTTTGCATCGAGGGAAAGGGCTTTTTGAAAATTGGTTTCGGCAACTTGCGGATGTTCTGTATCGAGCCACGTCCAGCCCAGGCCATTCCACCCGTCCACGTTTGCTGGAAACTGTTCGACCACTTGGGTGAATCTCTTGCGCGCGTCATCAAATTTTCCCTGCTGCAATAATTGCCAGCCTTCCTGGTCCACATGCTGGGCCGCGATCTGATTAGCTTGGGCACCACGCTGCTGATACATGGCCACGAGCAGTCCAACAAATAATGCGAGGATCGTGGGGATGGCAATCAGCGCCAATACCACCAGGACTAGCCGTCGCCAAAAGTGGTCCGCCTTGACCGTGACAGGCGACGGGGCGACTGGAGGCAAAGCAGCCGGAGGCGCCGGCTTCGTGGAGGCAATTGTCTCCACGCCGCTCTTGACCTCGCTGACCTGCTGATAACGCCGGGCCGGTTCGCGTTCCAAGGCTTTCAACACCACCTCATCCAGCCGCACATCTATCTGCACCTTTTTCGACGGCGGCTCGAACCGGCCCATCGGCACTTCGCCGGTGAGCATCTCATAGAACACCACGCCCAGGGAATAAATGTCCGCCCGATGATCCACCTTCTGCGCATTCTCCCGCTGCTCCGGCGCCATGTAGTTGAATGTGCCCATCGCCGCCTGCGACATCGTCAACGCCGTGTCCG
>JBEKIA010000299.1:0-3227 GCA_050011995.1 Verrucomicrobiota bacterium | reverse complement strand
GCGCGCGGCTCTTTGGCGCGCTGATCGGCGCGGCCGTCCTAGCCGCCCTGGCCGGCCTGCTCACAGCGCGGCGCGCTTTTTATCAGCAACATCGCCTGGGCGAAATGAAAACCAATTTCGTCTCCAGCGTTTCCCACGAACTGCGCGCCCCCATCGCTTCCATGCGCCTGCTGGCCGAATCGCTGGAGCGGGGGAAGATTCCGGAAACCGCCCGGCAGCAGGAATACTACCGGTTCCTGGTGCAGGAATCGCGGCGGCTGACTTCGCTGATTGAAAATGTTCTCGACTTCTCGCGCATCGAACAGGGGCGCAAGGAATACCAGTTCGAGCCGGCCGACCTGGACGCCCTCGCGGCGGAAACCGTCCAGTCAATGGTCCCCGCCGCCGTGGAAAAGCAGGTGGAACTGGCCTGGCTTCCCGGCCCCGGCCCGGGGCCGCTGCCGTCCTGCGACGGCCTGGCCCTCCAGCAGGCGCTGATCAATCTAATTGACAACGCCATCAAACATTCCCCCGCCGGCGCCAGGGTGACGGTCGGACGGGAAGACGCGGCCCCCAATCTCATCCATCTTTGGGTGGAAGACCACGGCCCCGGCATCCCGCCGGACGAGCACGAAAAGATTTTCGAGCGTTTCTATCGCCGCGGTTCGGAGCTGCGCCGCGAAACCCAGGGCGTCGGCATTGGCTTAACTATTGTCAAACATATTATCGAAGCCCACGGCGGGCGCGTTTTGGTTCGCAGCGCCGTCGGACAGGGAAGCCGCTTCACCCTCGAACTGCCCATGAACCCGCCGGAACAACCAAAATAAATGGACAAGCCCAACCATCAAAGGATTCTGGTCATCGAAGACGAATTGCCCATGCGCACCGCGCTGCAGGATTGTCTGGAAGCCGAAGGCTACCGCGTCCTGACCGCCGCCGAGGGCGAAACCGGCCTCCAGCGCGCCCTCCAGGAGCGCCCCGATCTGGTGCTGCTCGACATCATGATGCCGCGCCTGGACGGCTATGCCGTTTGCGAGGAATTGCGCCGTCTGGCCGACCCGGTGCCGGTCCTGATGCTCACCGCCAAGGGACAGATTGACGACCGTGTCAGGGGACTCGACGCCGGCGCGGACGATTACCTGGTCAAACCGTTCAGCACCGACGAACTGCTGGCGCGGGTGCGGGCGCTGCTGCGGCGCGCCCGGAAGCGGGGCGGCGCGCCGGATTTGTTGCGGCTGGGCGAGGTGCAAATTGATTTCGCGCGGCAACAGGCCTGGCGCAAAAAGACGCCGCTCCACCTGACGGCCAAGGAATTCGCCATGCTGCGCCTGATGATGGAGACGCCCGGCGAACCGGTTTCGCGCGAGCGTTTTCTGGACGCGGTCTGGGGCTACACCGCCTTTCCCACCACGCGCACGGTGGACACGCACATTGCCAGCCTGCGCGCCGCGCTGGAGCCCGATCCCGAATCGCCGCGCTGGATCACGACCGTCCACGGCATCGGCTACCGCCTGGAACCGCCTGTCAAATGAAAACAAGGATTTTGGCAATGCGCCCGTCTTCGGTGGTAGGGCGCGCACTCCGTGCGCGCCGCGGCGGGCAAGGGACTGCCCGCCCTACCTTTGCCTGCCGGTTAACCGGCTGCCGATTTTACAAAACCATGACAACTCTTCGCGCCGGAACTGGCAAACTCGCACCATGAAATCAAAAATGACTGCCCTCTTCGCGGCGCTCTTTATGTCCGCCGGATTTGTTTTTGCCGCCACCAACGACCTCGCCGCGCTGCTGCAAAAGGGTCTCCTGGAGGAGGAAGCCAATCACAACCTCGAGGCCGCCGCGCACAATTACCAGGCGGCCGTTGACGGTTTCGACCAGGACCGCCAACTTGCCGCGACCGCGGTCTTCCGCCTGGGCGAATGCCTGCGCAGACTGGGCAAGACCAATGAAGCCGGCATCCAATACGAACGCGTCGTCCGCGAATTCCCCGACCAGACGAACTTGGTCAAACTCTGCTCGGACTATTTGGGCGTCGCCAAGACAGCCACCCTCGCCGCCGGCGGGCCTGTCGCCAACCCCCAGCCACTTCAAGCCGCTTACGACGACAACATGCTGAAATGGACTCTCGTGGCGCGGGAACTGTTGACCATCACCAACCTAAGCAGGCAAGACCAGGAAAAATACTTTACCACCGTCAAGCCCGATTCACTCCTGGCGGGGTTTCTGGAGGAGCGATCCCAATTTGAGACGGAATTCGCCAAAGTGCGGAACTTCAGATATGGATCAGCCCATCCAGTTTACATCGCAGCACAGAAGGCGGTGGACCTGGCCAATGACAAGGCGAGCAATCGCGTTGAGACTCTCCTTTGGGGCCTTAAGCAAGAGGCTCAAGTGTTTCAGAGCCAAGGTGATGCCCTGCGGGCGCTGCTGGCTCAAGCCCCAGGAGGGTTTGCTCAAACCGCGCCAAACCAACAGGGACTGCCGAATCCTGCGCCCGCCTACGTGCTTACCATTGGCGGCGTTGAATATCCCGGCGGGGTCGCCTTTGATTCGAACGGCAACATCTATGTTTCAGACACGCGCAACAATCGCATTAGGAAGTACACCGGGCAGGGCGTTCCGGTGACCAAATGGGGCGGCCCCGGCAGCGGCCCAGGATCCTTCGATTATCCCCAGGGCCTGGCCATTGATGGCAGTAATAATCTCTATGTGGCGGACTGTCATAATAACCGCATCCAAAAGTTCACTTTGGATGGGACCTTTGTCACGCAATGGGGCGAACTGGGATCCGTTCCCGGGAAATTTTATCGCGCGTATAACGTGGCCGTGGACAAGGCTGGAAACGTCTATGTGGCGGATAACGGGAACCATCGCGTTCAAAAATTCACCGGCGACGGCGCCTTCCTCAAGGAGTTTGGCACCTTGGGGTCCGGCGCCGGCCAGCTTCAAAATCCACAGGGTGTGGCGGTGGATGGAAATGGCAATGTCTATGTGGGGGACGGAGGCAACGGGCGCATTGAAAAGTTCAGCGCCGACGGGGCCAGCCTGCCCGGCTGGGATTGTGACGCCAACCATGATGTGGCGGTGGACGCGCGGGGCAAGGTGTATGTGGTTGATGCCGGACGTGATTGCATTAAAGTCTTTTCGAGCGATGGCACTTATCTCACCGAGTGGGGGAGCAAGGGCGCCGGCCCCGGGCAGTTCGACTTTGCAGGCCGCGTGGCGGTTGACGCCGCCGGGTCAAGAGTTCT
>JBEKIA010000298.1:0-3235 GCA_050011995.1 Verrucomicrobiota bacterium | reverse complement strand
CCCGCCAGCTCTTCCTCCTGGCGCAAACGCCACAGTTGCCATTGCCGCAAGGTGTAGCTCAACAGAATGAAGACGACCTGCGCGGTGATGACGTTCAGAGAGCGGGAGTGGAAATCGCTCAAGTCGTAAAAGCATTTCAAGATGCGGTGTCGCTCCTCAATCGTCGCCCGCAACTGGTATTGTTCCTTGGGCCGGGCGGGATCGGCAAAGTCGGCGGTGGTCATCAAAGCCCATTGGTCTTGATGGCCGTCGGCGTAATGCTCGCGCAAGAGCAGGACGTTCATCGGAACCCGGCATTCGGTCCAACTGGTGCAGCCCTTGACCGGACAAAGCTCGGTGCGCAGGAGTGTCTCTTTGGGGGGCGGCGGCGGTTCTTTGGCCGCGTTGGCCGCCAGGGTTTTTTGCCGTTTGAGTTCCCGGCGGATAATCGCCTCGGGACGATTGGACGGCGGCGCTTTGGGCGGAGCCACGGGCGGAGACCACGGTTGCCAGGGAGCTTGTTTTGACAGCGCCCAGGCATCGGTCCAAATGTCCATGTTCTTCTTTACTGGCAGCAGCACGTCAATGCCCCACTCTGTTTTGCAGCGGGTGATGTTGGGGCCGTCAATAAAACCGCGATCCAGGATGAGCAGCTTGATCACGCCCCGGCCCACATGGCGGACAAAATTTTCCACCAACTCGTAGAGCACCGGGTCCTCATGGGCGTTGCCCGGCACCACCGCCAACCCGGCATAGACGTAAGAATCCCCCCGCAGATGCAGCAGGCTGACCAGTTTGTAGCAACGCTCCCGATGCGCCTTTTTGCGCTCCGGACCCGTGAGCTTCTCATAGTCCACCGGATGGTTGTGCTCATCAAACCACATCACCACCGAGCCTTCGTAAGCCTCGTTGTCCGGTACAAAAAGATAGCTGCCGTCCCCAATAAAAACACCCGCCGGATCGAAAAAGCCATGCGACTGGAAGACTTGTTGCACCGGGCCGTTGAACCAGTCTGTCCACTGAGGGGCTGTCACCTCCCTGACAAATTTGCGCAGGAAGTCCTGGTCGCACGGAGTGGAGCGCTGGTAAGTGTTCTTGTCATTGAAACCCTGGCACTCCAGGAGGATTTGCCGGGTCTGCGGATCCAAATGTTTGGAGGCGATTTCCGGCGGCAGCGCGCTCAACAGGCCGCCGCACCGGACGACCCGCTCAAAAGCGTGGAAGGCATTTTCCAGGTGCAGCTTCAAACTCAGATTGGCCGCCAGGACAAACCAGCGAGGCACTTCCTCCTTCTTTCGCGGCGTGGGCATCTCCTTGGCCAGGGCGTCCAGCATCTTCTCCTGGAAACAGAGTTCGAAAAACTCCTTCTCGTCGGCCTGGCCGATGATCTCGATCTGGTCAAACTCCCCGCGCCGGAAAGCCTCCAGGACGCGTTGCGGATGATGCTCAATGAGATGGAGGTCAGGCATCGGGCGGCTCCTTCTTTTCCGGCCAGACCAAAAGGCGCTGCTCGGCCATTTGATCGGCCAGGGCCAGCAGTTGGGGAAGAGCCTTGGCCAGCGCGGCGCGCGCCCGCTGATAGCGGCGATACTCCCAGGCCCATCGCCGGACCTGGGCCCGTTGATCCTTGGGGACCGAATAAATCCGGTCCCGGCCCGCCTCGCTGCGAGTCAGGACCCAGGAGGCGTGGAGCTGACCTGAGGCGCAGCGGCAATTGGGTTTGCCGCATTTGCGGCGCAGCAAGTAGAAGGAGCCTGGGACCATCGGTGGGTCGCGCTGTAGGTGGCGCAACGTCCGGGCCAAGGCGGAGTAAGCGCGCCAGAGCTTCTGGCGCAGCAAGGACAGATTCCCGCTCATCTGCATCTGTTATATACATAGCCGATACAGATTGCAAGCAAAAAAATGTGAATAATGTGAAAAATCCAAGATTATGTTCCAGCCGCCCCAAAACCGCCGCGCCTACGAGGGATTACGAAGCCTTCCCCCACTGTCTGAATTGCAGGTTCGGGAATGCGGCGAAATACCCCAATGGCGCATGGCTGCTCATGGCCGCCCGCATTTTTGCGGCTATTCTCGCCAAGAACGGGAACCCGCGAAAATGAACAGGCCCGAAATCGCTGCTGCCCTTTGAATGCGGCCGGCTCATCGGGAGAGCACTTCGCTGACGGGGGACATCGCCGGGACCCGGTCGCAGACGGCTTTAATCGAAACCACGTGCTGGGGACAATCGGGTGGGATCTCAGCCGTTTCGGAATTCAATTCGTCGCCTCGCCGCGCCATGCCGACGGATTGCTCGTCACCGGCTGCATTTCCAAAAACATGGAGCTGGCCTTGAAGAAAGCCTGGGACGCCGTGCCCGAACCAAGAATCGTCATCGCTGTCGGGGCCTGCGCGATTGCTGGCGGGCCCTTCGCCGGCAATCCGCAGATTCTGAATGGTGCGGCCTCGGCTTTGCCAGTTGATCTCTACATTCCCGGCTGCCCGCCGCACCCGCTGACGATCCTGGACGGCCTGCTGCGCCTCCTCGACCGATTGGAAAAGAAGTCACAAAACTCGTGAAGGCGAGGCGAAGAGCGCCCTGGTCGGGCTGCTGAATGATCTCGGGAAGTATGAGGAACGATTTCAGGCGAGGCTGCGAAACCCAGCCATTCACGGCATCAACCATTGGGCGGCGGGTGCTGTGCGAGCGTGCAAAATGGACGCATGGGCGGTTGCTTTTGATGCCCACCGCTGCGCTGACCTCGCCGCCTTGCTTGCTACCTGCCCGGACGCTTCCGTCCGAAACGGCAACCAAGCGGTGGATTTCGCCAGGCACGCTTGCGAACTGACCGAATGGAAATTGCCCTATTGCCTCGTCACTCTTGCAGCAGCCTACGCCGAGTCCGGCGACTTCCCGCAAGCCGTGAAATATCAGAAACACGTCCTCACCATGCGTCCTTGGACTGACTCGGAGCGCGACGAAATCCAGGCGCATCTTGACCTTTACCAGCAGGGAAAGCCGTTCCATGAAGTGCCATCTCACTATTGTCCGATCCAATGCGCTCAATTTCTGCCGACCGCATTCCCGCTCGCTTCAAGACATTCATTGCAGCCTGCCAATCGAGCTTTTCATCGGCGGCCAAGTGGATTTTGCTGTCACCTTGAGTGTAAATTTCCTTGAGATTCTTGGCGTCAGCTTTGGCATCAGCCAGTGAACCAAAACTTTTGGGGCGCCGTTCGCCATTCACTCGGTGGACGACACGGTAAAGCGTCTTGT
>JBEKIA010000297.1:0-3240 GCA_050011995.1 Verrucomicrobiota bacterium | reverse complement strand
TTGGTTTTTGAACGATTTGTTGGCAGCGAAGTTCATGTCGATAGCAAGGCCTTCGCTCCAGAATGCTTGAAAAACAAGGGTTTTTACGAGGTTCCTCTCCGGATAGCTGGACACCAGTGAGCGGCAGCTCTGCCCTACCAAGAAGGTGAAGATTCTTGTCCTGCGCCGCCAGCAAAGGAATCGAAGAAAACTTGTGGCGGCGCGCCATGAGGACTAATTTATGTGAGGCGCGTCACAGCGCCGGCTTCACGATGAACATTCTCCTCATCAGCCCGCAGACGCCGGACACGTTTTGGAGTTTCAAACATGTGCTGCGTTTTGTGTCCAAGCGGGCCTCGTTTCCGCCGCTGGGTTTGCTCACGGTGGCGGCCATGCTGCCCCGGGATTGGGAATTGCGGCTGGTGGACTTGAACGTCAAGCGGCTCAAGGACGCGGATTTGCGCTGGGCCGACTTCGTGATGGTCAGCGCCATGATTGTCCAAAAAGAATCGGTGCGCAACATCGTGCAGCGATGCCTGGACCACGGCAAAGCGGTCATCGCGGGCGGGCCGTTGTTCACCACCGGACATGAGGGATTTCCTGAGATTCCACATTTCGTTCTGGGCGAGGCGGAGGAAGTGATGCCGCAAGTGGTGGAAGATATGCGCCACCACCGCCTCCAACGCATCTACCAGGCGCCCCGCTGGCCGGACCTGGCGCAAACGCCCGTTCCGCGCTGGGACTTGATTGACCTCCGGCATTACGTGACGATGCCGGCGCAGTTTTCGCGCGGCTGCCCGTTCCAATGCGAGTTCTGCGACATCATCGTCATGAACGGCCGTGTGCCGCGGACCAAGCCGCCGGCGCAGTTGATCGCCGAGCTGGAAGCGCTCCGCGTGCGCGGCTGGAAGGAAATGGTCTTCATCGTGGACGATAATTTTATAGGCGACAAACGGCACACCCGGGCCTTGCTGCGGGAAATGGTGGAATGGCGCCGGCGCACGCGCCCGGAAATGGGATTTCTCACCGAGGCCTCGGTGAACCTGGCGGACGACGCGGAACTGTGCGCCTTGATGGTGGAAGCCGGTTTCACCAAAGTGTTTGTCGGCATCGAAACGCCGTCGGTGGAAGGATTGGACGAATGCCGCAAGCCGCAAAATCGCGGGCGCGATCTGGTCCAGGCGGTGCGCACCCTGCAACAACGCGGTCTGGAAGTCATGGGCGGATTCATCGTCGGTTTCGACAGCGACAAGACGGACATCTTCAAGCGCCAGTTCGATTTCATCCAGCGCGCCGGCGTCGTCACCGCCATGGTCGGCCTGCTCACCGCGCTCCCGCGAACCCGCCTCTACGACCGCCTCAAGACCGAGGGCCGCCTCGAATCGGAAACCAGCGGCAACAACACCGATTCGGCCCTCAACTTCAAACCCAGGCTCGGCCGCGAATTCCTCCAATCCGGCTACCGCGACCTGATGAAAAAACTCTACGAGCCGAAAGTCTATTACCAGCGCGTCCGCACCTTCCTCCAAAATCACCAGACCACCGCGCCGAGCCTGCGGCTGTCCCCCGCCGATTTTATGGCCTTCCTCAAATCTCTATGGCTGCTGGGAGTCTGGTATCGCGGGCGGATGGCCTACTGGCGGTTCTTCCTGGGAACCCTCTTGCGCCACCCCCGTCAATTCCGCCGTGGCATTGAGTTCGCCATACTCGGCTATCATTTCCGCCGTGTCGCGCAGGAGTGTTAACACCGCCGCCTAAAAAACCTCCTGCCGCATGAAAGGTGCGGGGCGCGGCTTCGTCACCGTCTCATCAACTCCTCCACCTCATCGGCCTCGATGGGAATCTTTTCCATCAAGTCCTTGTTGCCGCCCTCCTGCACGACAATGTTGTTTTCCAGGCGCACGCCCAATCCCTCCTCGCGAATGTAGATGGCCGGCTCGACCGTCAGCACCCAGCCCGCCTGCATCGGTTCCGCCGTCGGCGCCAGATCATGCACGTCCAGCCCCAGCGGATGTCCCGCTCCATGCATGAAATACTTGCGAAAAGCCTTGTCCTCGGGATTTTGCTTCTTGATTTCCGCCAGGGTCAGCAAACCCAGGTCCACCAATTCCTTTTCCACCCATTGCTCCGCCTCCGTCTGCCAGTCCCGCGGCAATTTCCCCGGCCTGGCCGCCCGGCTGGCGGCGCGCAGGACCCGCAGGACGGCGTTATAGACCTGCCTTTGCCGCCGCGAAAACCGCCCGCTCACCGGGAGGGTGCGCGTCATGTCGGCGTTGTAGTTGGCGTAACTCGCGGCCACGTCCAGCAACAACAACTCCCCTTTGCGGCAAGGCTGGTCATTCCGCGAGTAATGCAGCGCGCAGGCGTTCCGGCCGCCGGCGATGATCGGGCTGTAGGCGAAACGCCCGCCCCGCCGCAGAAATTCGTGGGAAAACTCCGCCTCCACCTCCATCTCGTTGACCCCCGGCTTGACAAAGCGGCAAACCCGCCGGAAACCCGCCTCCGTGATGTCGCAAGCCTGGCGCAGCAGCGCGATTTCCATTCCCGACTTGACAGCGCGCAAGCGGTGCATCAGCGGGGCCAGACGCCGGTACTCGTGCAGCGGATAGCGCTCCTGCGCATCCTGGATAAAGCGCGCGTCGCGGCTTTGCACCACCACTTGCGCGCGCTTGTTCTCGTTGGAATTGAGCCAGACCTGCGCGCACTCGCACATCAGCCGGTGGAACAGCGCCGGGAAATCCCCCAGCCATTCCACCTGTTCAACCCCGGAAATCTCCCGCGCCTCCTCCTTCGTCAGCTTGTGGCCCTCCCAGGTTTCCAGAAGCGGATTGGGCTGGCGCAGGAAGAGAATCTCGCGATGCTTTGGCTCTTGCGCGTCCGGGCACAAGAGCAGCAGGCCTTCCTCCTGCTCAATGCCTGTCAGATAAAAAAAGTCCGAATTTTGCCGCAGCGGCAGGACCGCGTCGCCGTTGACCGGGAGAACATCATTGGCATTGACGGCCGCCAGCGAATTGGGCGGCAGCAACTTCTTCAAATTGCCCCGGTTCAGCCGGAACAATTCCTGATTGATCGGCGCATATCTCATCGTGCGCCCATTCTGCTCGCCCCGCCCCAAATCCGCAATCAACTTTAGCCGCAAAATCTCCTTTCAAATCCGCGCTTGCCGGATTATTTACTCTGACGACTTAAATTTCGTTTAAGATGTTTCGATCAGACTAGTTATCTCGAGTCATTTTTTGTTTTATAGTATTACTTTTATTT
>JBEKIA010000296.1:0-4425 GCA_050011995.1 Verrucomicrobiota bacterium | reverse complement strand
TGATCCGGCTGGGCTGCCTGCGGCAGGCGGCGGAAAAATACAGCGTGCTGGAGCTGACGGAGGAGGGCCGCGCCGTCCTGCGCGAGCGCCGTAAAATGGTTTTGACAACTCCGGCGGCCGCCCCCGCCGCGGCCGAAAAGCGGCCCCGCGCCGGGGAAATCGCCTGCGACGAAGCCTTGTTCGAGCAACTGCGCCGGCTGCGCAAGCAACTGGCCGACCAGCAAAACCTGCCGGCCTACATCGTGTTTTCCGACGTGGCCCTGCGGCAGATGGCGCGCCACTATCCCGCCAGCCAGGGCGAATTCATGCGCATCAGCGGGGTGGGCGAGAAAAAACTGGCCGAATACGGCACGGCCTTCCTGGGGGAAATCGCCGCCTGGCTGCAAACCCATCCGCGCCAGATTTTCGCCGAGGATTCCTTCACCGCCGCGCCTTCCCGCCACCGCTTCTGAGTTCCAGTTCAGTTCCTGACGGTAGGGCGAGACTCTGTCGAGCCGTGACTCGATTTCACCCCGGCAAGGCGACGCTCCAGCCGATTTCTTCGGCAAAAGTCACGGCTCAACAGAGTCTCGCCCTGCCGGCTTTGCCTTTTCAGAGAAACGAGTCCGCCAGCCGGGCGACGCCCTGCGCGGTGCGCGTTGCCAGCGGGCGGTCGCGCCATTGCCCGGCGTCGAGCAAGGCGCTGTTCGCCAGGTAACCGTCCTGAATGCGATGCAGTTCCGCCACCGTTCCGGGGTCGTAAAACAACAGGCTGATCTCCTCGTTGAGCGCGAAGGAGCGGATGTCCACATTGGCCGAGCCGACCAGCGCCACGTCGCGGTCAATGGTCAGATTCTTGGCGTGGAGAAAACGCGGCGCAAAGAGATGAATCTCCACCCCGGCCTCCAGCAACTCATCGTAAAAGGAGCGCTGCGCCAGTTGCGTCAGGCGCTGGTTGGCATGTTCGGACACCACCAGATGGACGGCCACTCCGCGCCGCGCCGCCGCGCGCATCGCCTCCAGAAACGGCTCGTCCGGCACGAAGTACGGCGTCGTCAACACCACCCGCTCCCGCGCCTCGTAGAGCAACGCGATCAGCAATTCCTGCGCGTTTTCCCGGCCGTATCCCGGACCGCTCGGCAGCGCCTGGGCGATGGACTCGCCGGTCTGCGCCGGTTTGGGGAAAATCTCCAGGTCATCGAGCACTTGATTGGTTTCCAAATAATAGTCCGCCAAAAAAACCGCCTGCAACTGCCAGACCACCGGCCCCGCCAGGCGCGCCACCAGCTCCTCGTTGGGGAACCCTTTGACGAATTTCCCGTCGCAAATATTCTGCGACCCGCTGTAGCCGGCGACGCCGTCAATGACCGCGATTTTTCTGTGATTGCGCAAATCAAACCGCGCCGCGTTGCGCCGGAAAAGGCCGGCCGGCAGGAGGGCCGTCACCTCGATCCCCCGGCGCCGCATTTCCGGCGCCAGCTTGCGCAGGAAGCGCTTGGACCCCACCGCGTCCAGCAACACCCGGCACCGCGCGCCCCGCGCCGCCGCGCGCGCCAGGGCCTCCGCCACGAGCCGCCCCGTCTCGTCGTCCTCGTAAATATAAGTGAGCAGGTGGACATGGCGGCGCGCCGCGTCAATGTCGGCAATCAACCGCTGGATGGAGCCGGCGTAATCGGTGAGCAACTCCACCTGATTGCCCTGGAGCGGTTCAAAATCGCCCAGCCGGGCGGCCAGCGCGGCCAGCGGCGAGACATTGGGCGGCAGACTGGGCATCGGGTGGCCCCGGGCCAGCATCTGCTCCTGCACGATGCGGATTTTTTTCGAGGCCCGCTCCTGCCGGAGCAGCCGGTCCTTGGGCAAATAAATGCGCCCCACCAGGGCGTAGAAGACGATGCCCGGCCACGGCAGCAAAAAAATGAGCAGCAACCAGGCGCGCGCCGCCGCCGCCGTGCGCTGCCGGGGGACATACACCAGCATGGTGAGCCGGATGACCCACTCGCTGATGAGGTAGATAACGCTCCAATGCATCATTTTTTTCTAACGCGGTTGAGTGCCTGGGATCCCCCCCCGGGGGGGGCGGGATGTGGAACCAAGTGGAATTAAGTGGAATTAAGTGGAATTAAGTGGAATTCAAGTGGAATCAAGCGCCATTTCCAACCTTCCGTTCTGGAATTGCTCCGCGCCCTCCGCGCCAAAGTGGCCGAGCCGTCCCGGCTCTGTTTCCGGGATGGCTCCCCGACTGCGCCGGCCGCCCGCTCCCGGAGGCGGCCGTGGACTGTGCCTTCGTGTCTCACGGCGGCAATTCAACCATAGTTTCTATTTTTTGTCAATGGAAAAATTGCGGAAAAAGCAATGCGCATCCTGGTTTCTGCCCGGCCAACTCCGAGTCTGGCCTGGAAGGACGCGCCGCGAAGCTCTGTGAGGAGCGAAATCCTTGTAGCCAGCCAACCGAAGAATATCTCCAGCTCCGTGAGGAGCGGAATATGCCGCTCCTCACGGAGCTTGAATCTGCTCCCATCCTTTCACTACACAGATTTCGCGCCTGACGGCGCTGACGGGAGTCTTCGCTCGAATCCCTTTTTCCCCGGAACGGCCGCCACTGGCCAGAAGGCAGGGAAACCCTGTCGAGCCGTGACTTTTTCCCGGGAAATCGAGTTTCGGCGCACACGGAGTGCGCGCCTCCAGGACTGAGGCATTTCCAAGTGAAGTCAGATTCATTCGACAATTCCCACAAATGTCCATTGACGGAGTTTTTGTTTTTGGTCATATTTACACCATGAGTATGACTGAAAGCGCCCAGGCCGTCTGGTTCACCACCAAGGGCCAGGTGGTGATTCCCCTGCGGCTGCGCAAACAATTCCACATCCAAGACGGCACCAAGGCCATCGTGGAGGCCACGGAGGACGGGATTTTGCTCAAACCGGTCACGGCGGTGACCATCCGGCGGTTGCGTGGCATTCTCAAACGCAAGCCGGGCGGATTGCCGCTGGCCGTCGAAATGGCGGAGCACAAACGCGCGGACAAAGAACTGGAGGACGCCAAATATGCCCGCAGCACCGGTTCTCGATAGTTTCGCCCTGCTGGCGCTGTTCCGGGATGAACCGGGCGCGGAGGCCGTGGCCGGCATCCTGGAACGCGCGGGGCAGCGAGACCAGCCCGTCCATATAACGGAGGTGAATTACGCCGAGTGCGGATGAAAGACGGCGAAGCCGCCTGGGCGGCCATTGCCAGGGAGTTAAGGGCCGCGCCGATTGAATTTCATCCCGCCGACCGCCGTCTGGCCGATCTGGCCGCCGATTTCAAAACCCGCCACAAGCTCAGCCTGGCCGGCGCCTTCGCCGCCGCGCTGGCGAAGGACCGCAAAACCGAGTTGGCCACCGGCGACCCGGAGTTCAAGCCGCTGGAGAAGGAGATTGAAGTTCACTGGTTGCTATAATACGTTGAAAGGCAAATTCGGCTGCTAAATGAAATTATATCTGGAAACCACTGTGCCGAATTTTCTATTCGCCGACGATGCCCCAGAGAAACAGCTTGTGACGCGGCAATTCTTTCAATGGTTGAAGATCAGCCCGGATGAGCTATATGTCTCGGAAATGGTTCTGTTGGAACTGGACCGCGCGGACACGGAGTTGCGTGGCAAATTACTGGATGCAGTGGCTGAACTGCCTGTGGAAATCCTGCCGATCAGTCGCGAGGCGCTGGGGCTGGCACAACTCTACGTGGGCGACGGAGTAATCCCCGTCCGCTACCGGGACGATGCCATCCATGTGGCGATTGCGGTTCTCAAAGGGCTGGATGTTGTGGTAACATGGAACATGAAGCATTTGGCAAATGTCCGGCGGATCGAAGGGATCAACCGAAGGAACCAGGCCATGCGCCTGCCGCCCATCCGGATTCATACGCCAGAGGAAGTGATCGACCTATGAAAAGATTGAAATTGCCGGAGTCCAAAACGCTGCGCGCGGTGCGGAAGATCAAGGAAAGCATCGCCCGTGAGGCGCGCAACTCGCCTGAATACTATTTGGGATTGAATGGCTTGGGGGCAAAGCTGCTCGGTCGGCATCGTTCGCAGTCCCTCAAGACTGGCCGCCACTGAATGGCCCGCTTCGCTCGCCTGCGGCCGAAGAAGATGAAAACCGCCCTGGTCACCGGCGACCCGGAGCTCAAGCCGCTGGAGAAGGAGATCAAAATCGTCTGGATGGGCGGAGGGTAATGTCTTGGTTTGGGGGAGCGCGCGCCCTCGCGTGCTGGGTTCAGCGCCCCCGCTGAACCCATCTACCGGGGTCAGCGACGAGGGCGTCGCTGACAGCACGCGGGGGCGCGTGCGCTTATAGTCCCTCCAAAGTTATTCACCGGTGGCGAGGAGGACTCTCGTTCCCTCCTCCGCAGCCAACGGTGAAGAACTTTGGCGGCGGCGAAAAAATGACTTGTCAACAACTCCACTTT
>JBEKIA010000295.1:0-3333 GCA_050011995.1 Verrucomicrobiota bacterium | reverse complement strand
AAACGATTGCGTGAAATTGCCCGGGCCTGGCGAATGGCTGATTATCGCCTTTACAGGAAGGTTTGGGAGGTTACTTCGCCTTTTCAATCACCAGCATCTCGACGGGCTGGATTTTCGGCGTCAATTCCAGGCCGAGTTGGTCAATGAGGGCCTGCTTCAAAGCCTCGTCATCGGGGTGTTTGGGATCGGGTTCGTTCCAATCCAGATCGAAGGCATAGTAGCCGTTGAGGCCGGTTTGGTCCATTACCATAACCTTGAGGCGTTTCTCGAGCCACTGGGCCAGGGATTGAATTGACGCCGAGGCGGCGGAATGATGGCCTGGTTTGGAAGGGGCTGGTTTGGAATTGCGGTTGGGCCAAGCAAGCCGCAATCCGACGGCATTTGGGTTGCGAACGGACAGGACGAGGACATTAGTTTCCACCCTTTGGCGGCTGGCGGTGACGCCAAATTTCGCGATGATGGCGTGGCGCAGCGCGTTGGACGCGCCTTGGCGAAGGTTGCAGATAAAGTCGTATTCGTCCTCCGGGAGAGGCGCGGCCACTTTCGTCCGAAGGTCAAGCTCATTGACATCCATCCAATCGGACGCGTTATTAGCGCCTTGGATTATTCTCTCTGGCGTTACTTGGATTCCCATGCAACGGCCATCCGGGGCCAGGACAAAATGCCAATTGCCTTTGGGGTGGAATTTTGTGGGCAAAATCGTGAGTTGTGGGCGCGCATTTGTAAGAGCGCGCTCTCTCGGATTTTGGACCTCCCAGGAATAGTCCGGGGGCATTGTGACTTTTATTACAGTAATGGTGGCACCGAGGACACAGAAGGCGGCCACACCCGCCACAATGGCTGTTTTCAGTTTTGTCCAGGCCATAAGTTTCAAGGTTCCTTTGAGGAGGGTTGCAGTTGAGCCGGAGAAGGCGACTCCTTTGAGGGCGGCGGTCGCGGCCACGGTGGCGGCCAGCCCGGACGGGACGCCGTGAATGGCGTGCGCGGAAAGCGCAGTGGTGATGGCGCCCGCGGAAAACGCCGCGCCATGCCTGGAAAAGTATTGGCGCAGCTTGTCCACCGCGCGCCAGACGCGCTTTTGCGCCGCGACGGTGCCAATGCCCAGCGCCAGCCCGACGTCCTCCAGCGATTTTTGGTCAAAGAAACGCAGCATCACGGCATGGCGGTCTTTCTCACCCAGCGCCGCCATTGCTTCGTCCAGGAGCGGGGCGATTTGTTCCCAAGCGGATTCCTCGGAGGAACCCGGCGAAATCGCTTGCAATTGGACGGCCTGTTGTTCGCGTTGTTGGCGGCGGAACGCCATTTTCCGGGCGTCGGACGCGGCAAAACGCGCGGCCCGGTAGAGCCAGGCGGAAAGAATGGTTCCTTCGCGCAGACTGTGTGCTTTTCTCGCCAGGAGAAGGAACACCACCTGGGTGATTTCCTGCGCCCGCGCCGGGTCGCGCACTTGGCGCAACGCCGCGCAATAGACCAAGCCGATATGGCGTTCGACCAGCGTGGTGAAGGCCGTTTCAGACTGGCGCGCCGTGTACTCCCGCAGAAGGGCCATGTCGTCCATGTCGCGCATCTTACCCACTTATGGACGCGCAAAGCAAAAGCAGACATTTATTTGCCCTTCTCAATCACCCGCATGTAATGAAATAAATACTGCTGGGCGTATCCGGCGCGGGGGCCGAAATGGGCGCGGATGAACCGCCGCAGCCGCGCCGGCGAAACGCTCCGGCGCGGGAAATAATGGCGGCGCAGCGCCCTCAGGATCCACACATCCACGGGAAAAGCCTCCGCAAATCCATAAGCAAACAGCAAAACGCAGTCCGCGATTTTCACCCCCACGCCGGGGAGTTGGAGCAACTCCGCCCGCGCCTCGTCCAGGGAAAGCCCGTGGAGGCGGCCCAAGTCCACTTCGCCCGCGGCCAGTTTTTGCGCCGTGCCGCGAAGGTAGGGCGCGCGAAAACCCAGCTTGCATCCGCGCAGGTCCGATTCGGAAACTTCCGCCAGCCGCGCAAAACCGGGAAACGAATACGTCGGCTCCTCGCCGGCCGGAACGGGCAGAGGCTGGCCGAATCGCCGGGAAAGCAGGGTGATGATTTGTTGGATTTGCGCAATCTGTTTGCTGGAGGAACAGATAAACGAGGCCAGGCACTCCCACGGTTCCTGCCGCAGCAGGCGCAGACCGGCGCAGGCGCGGACGGCGGCCTGCAGCGCCGGGTCGTCGCGAGGAAAGGCGGCCAGGACTTCGGGGAGGCTGACATCCAACTGCAGGTAATGGCGCAGCCATTGCCAATCGCCAGCGGGCGCGGCTGTCTCCGCGGCGATCCGGCCGGCGGCGGCGCGCAACCGCACCCAGCGCCCATCCGCCACGCCCGTCCATCCCCCCGGGCCGGACCGCCAGCGAAAGGCCTGGCCGGAGGCCAGCGTGGCGGCAAGATCGTAGTTTTCCACCGCAAAAACAGCGCGGACAAAGTTCATATAAACGAAAAACCGGGCTAAAAGGTCAGGGGATGACCTTGAAGCCCGGGGAATTTTCGAATTTAGTACAACTGTAGTCTTAGGGGTTATCCGGCGGCAGCCTGTACAAAACCGCCGCCGAAATCCGTTGGGCAACAAAGAACAATTTTATCATTTGCCCCAAAATTCAAAATAAGACTTACAGCCAACTAAACACCACTTGCCACAAATGTCAAGACCCTCTTTCACATTTTTTGTTCAAAGAAAAATTCATCATTTTTCAGCAGATTCCTATTTACACCCCGCCATTGATTGGTAGTATCGCCGGTGCGGTGGCCAGCAGCCACCGGCGAAACGGAACGCCCATGAAGAAAATCGAAGCCATCATCAAACCTTTCAAACTGGAGGAGGTCAAGGAAGCCCTCGCCGGCGTGGGCGTCCAGGGCCTCACCGTCTCCGAAGTCAAGGGCTTCGGACGCCAAAAAGGCCACACCGAGATTTACCGCGGCAGCGAATACACGGTGGATTTCCTGCCGAAAATCAAAATCGAAATCGTCCTCGCCGACGCCATGGAGAAGCAGGCCGTGGAGGCCATCGTGCGCGCCGCCAAAACCGGCAAGATCGGCGACGGCAAAGTTTTCGTCAGCAGCATTGAAAGCGCGGTTCGCATCCGGACGGAAGAGTCCGGCGAGGAGGCGCTCTGATTTCCGCCCCTTCCCGCACAGCGCGCGGAAGGGGCGGTCCGTCCCCAAAAACCCTAATCCCCCCATGAATAATACTCCCAAAAGTGTGTTGGCCCTTGCCAAGAAGCAGGGCGCCAAGATGATTGATGTGAAGTTTGTTGACACCTTCGGAACCTGGCAGCATTTCAGCCTGCCCATTTCC
>JBEKIA010000294.1:0-3344 GCA_050011995.1 Verrucomicrobiota bacterium | reverse complement strand
TCAGCTTTGTCGAGCCTTCCTTCTGGCTCGACGGACACTTGGAGCAAACATCAAAACCCTGAATTACCAATGACAAATTTTCAATGGCAAATTTTCGATTTCCGGCCGCGAGTCACACCTCATGGGTTCTCAGGATTGAAAATTGGTCATTGAAAATTGGCCATTGAACATTAAGACTGCCTTTCGACAAAGGTGAGAGGCGCCCCCGCGCCGAAAGGCCCGCATTGGGATGTTGACATTACCTCTAACCATGATGTATCATGCCCGCCGAAATGCGCAAAATGAATCCGACTTTCCTGAACGGCGTCCCGGAATTGCTGGCGATCCAGCTTGCTTCCCGGCGCGAAATGCGCGGCTGCCAACTCGTCAAGGCCGTCCAAACCGAAAGAAGAATTAGACTGCTCCCCTTTATGAAAAGGATAATCCAAATCAAGTTGCTCGCCATCTCGCTCCTCGCCGTTTGCTCCAGCGGCTTTGCCGCCGAGGGCAAAACCGCCACTGTGGATTTCCACAAAGTCGTGGCTTCCTATTACAAAACCATCCAGGCCGGCATCGTCCATTCCAATAACATCGTCGAGAGCGACAAGAAACTCAACGCCATGATCGAGGACTTGAAAAAGCGCGCGGAAGACAAGACGAACGCGGTGGACAAGGCCAACGATCAGGCCATTTCCCCCGAAGAGCGCGCCAGGAGCAAAAAAGCCGCCGAAGACATAGATCTTGAAATCCAGTTCCGGAAGGAAGCCATCACCAACTTCGTCAACACCACCGAAACCAAACTGGAGGACGAATGGAGCCAGCGCCTGCAAGGGATTAAGACCGAGATTCTCGGCGTCATGGACGCCCTGGCAAAAAAACAGGGCTGTCACCTTGTCGTCAACCGCACCGCCCCGACAATGACGGGCGATCCGCTGGTTCTCTACACCAATGGTGAAGACGACCTGACCGACAGCCTCATCAAGGAACTCAACTCTACCGCCCCGGCCGCGCCTCCCCCCGAAACCAATCACCCCGCCGGCGCCCCCCGCCTGCCCGCCTCCAGCGCCAGCCCCCCGCCCGCCATGCCCGCTCCCCGATGAGAGGGCCGTTCCAACATTGGATGTTGACATTACATTTAACCATGAGGTATCATGCCCGCCGAAATGCGCAAAACCAATCCAACTTTTTTGAACGGCGTCCCGGAATTGCTGGTGCTCCAGCTTCTTTCCCGGCGCGAAATGTACGGCTACGAAATCGTCAAGGCCATCCAAACCGAAACCCGGCAGACCCTCGCCTTTGGCGAGGGGTGCATTTATCCCTACCTCCATTATCTGGAGGAGGAGGCGCTGGTCAAAAGCCGGCGCAAAGAGGTCAACGGCCGCAGCCGCAATTATTACCAGATCACCCGGCAGGGCAAAAAGCGGCTCGGTGATTTGGCCACGGAATGGAACCGGGTCACGGGAGGAATCTCTCTGTTGATGGGAGGGCAACATGTTTGACACGGTGATCATCGGGCAATTCGAGCGACGCCTGCTGGAGTTGGGCTGCCCGGCAACCCAGGCGCGGGACAAGGCCCGGGAACTGGCCGATCATCACGCTGACTTGAAGCAAGCCGCGTTGGAGGAAGGATTATCCGAACCGGAAGCCGAAGCCCGCGCGGCGGCGCAACTGGGCGAGCCAGCCGGCCTGGCGGAAAGGCTCGCCCGCGCCATGCGGCAATCCTCCTGGTGGGGACGCCATCCCGTCATCGGCTTTTGTCTGCTGCCGCTGTTGGGCGTTTGGCCGTTTTGGCTGTTGTGCGGTTCGATCCTGGCGGGAGTCGTTTGGTTGATCGGACACATTTTTGGACCGGCCTACCTGGTGACGGTTGATACGGCCCTTGCTTTATCGCTGGACCCGAACGAATTCATAAAGTATTCGCGGCCTTTGAATGCAATACTGAACGGCGCCGCCGGCGCGGTGATGTCCATCCTGTTTTGCTGGCTGGCCCGCCGATCCGTGTCCGGGCTGAAATGGATCATTGCCGCGTGCGCGGTATGTTCGTTCAGCGGGACGTTCACCAGCGTGTATATTTGGCCAAATGGCATCAGCGTCGGGATGCCCTCGGCAAATTGGATTTGCGCCTGCATCCCGTGGGTCGTCGCGGCGGCTGCGTTCCTGCGGCAACGCCGGATCGTGCGGCGGCTCCCGGCTCCGGCCCTGCCGTCCGGTTCCGGCGGCGGGAGCCAAGGCAGCATCCTCGAAAGGCTTCATCCGTTCGGCCTGCGCCGGTCGTGTGTCAACAACTTTCTGAAAACGCCAACTTACTGGATTTCCACGCCCGCGCTGGCGGGAATTTTCGCGATGGGAGTATTTATATGCTACGAATTCATGCTGCAACGGACCGAACGTTTGGAAGCGCCGGCGCGGGCGGCGGCTTTGCGCGCTCACGCCTGGCCAGCAGAAAGCGCCGCCGTGATGGAGCGGGTCAAGTCGCGCCAGCAGGCCGCCGGCGCGGCAGACGTGACGATGATTGATTTGCGGCCTTATGTGAACGTCCTGCTGTCGCCCGGGACTTCCGTTCCCAATGAACCCGGCGAAAGTGCCCTGGCAGAACTGCCCCGGGGAATTCACACTTTTGGCGGCGTGTCCTTCGATGTCAGCGGGAGAATACAATTGATGGGGCGCGCCCTGCTCAAGGCCAATCGCATTTATCCGCTGATCCGAAAAAACATCCCCATTTCCCGAAAATGCAGCCGGATTCATTTGCTGCACGGGGCCAGCCATGCCGCCTATATGGACGAGACAATTGCCAAACTGGTCCTGCATTACTCGGATGGTTCGACGGGAGAGATTGCCATCGTTTCGGGAGCGCATCTGCTGGACTGCTGGGGTCCCATTTACACGACCCCGGTCATAAGAGAGCCGCTCGCCCCGGGTTCGCCAGGCACGGAACTGGCGTGGGTGGGAAACAATGCCGGCGATCCGCAGACGCCGCCCTTGATGGCGGCGCGGGTTTACAAGAGCACCTTTGCCAATCCGCGACCCGATTTGGAGATTTCCAGCATGGATTATCAATCAACCTTGACAGAGGCGGCCCCATTTCTGGTTGGGCTGACGCTGGAGAAGGCAGCAGCAGAAACCCAAAAACTGGAGAAGTAAAACACTATGAGAGACTCAATTCATATTGGTTCCGCGGCACCTGCCCGATTCCTGGCGGCGGCGGGCTTGGCCCTGATGATCGCAGGCTGCGCTTCCCCTCCCGCAGAGATTTTTAAGCTGAAGATAATTGGACATTTGCCGGCGTGATTGGTTTTTGGCGTATTACGCCGGTATGTCTAATAAAATATGGCGCTATTGTCGAGCAATTTCCCCGCATTCCCACT
>JBEKIA010000293.1:0-3373 GCA_050011995.1 Verrucomicrobiota bacterium | reverse complement strand
AGGACTTGGCGCTCTCCCGGCAGCCAGCCCGGGGCGCTCGCTCCGCTGAGCAGCGCCGCTTTTCCGCCTGGATTCAGCAGTTCAGCCGCGAACTGCTCCATCCCGTGATCCGCCGTGCTCTCCACAATGTAATCAACGCCACCGCCCGTTATGGCCTTGATGCTCGCGGCGAGGTCACTTCGCCGGTTGTTGATGGAGTGGGTCGCCCCTAATTCGCAGGCGAGTTTTAGACGGCGAGGGTTGATGTCCACCGCGATGATCGCCTTGGCTTTGACTATGCGGGCGGCCATCACCGCCGCCAGGCCAACCGAGCCGGTGCCAAAAACGGCGATGCTTGATCCGGCGCGAACCGCCAACGAGTTCATCACCGTGCCGGCGCCAGTCTGCAGGCCGCAACCCAACGGCGCCAACAATTCCAGGGGAAGCGACTTGGGTACTTTCACCAGATTGCGCATGGTGGCCAGAGCATGGGTGGCAAATGAGGATTGGCCAAAGAAGTGACCGCGCACGCCGCCCCGCAGCGCGTTGGTCCCGTCCAAACGGGCGAAGCCAAAGTTCGCCTCCCAGAACCGCTGGCAGTCCGCCGGGTGTCCACGCCTGCAAGGCCGGCAGCACCCGCAGGATTGGTAGGAGAGCACCACATGGTCGCCGGGCTTGACTCCCTTCACCGCCTTGCCGATTCGTTCCACCACCCCGGAGCCTTCGTGCCCCAGCACAACCGGGCCGGAAGCGCCGCTTTCGCAAAAATCAATGTCGGTATGGCAAATCCCGCTGGCCACCAGGCGCACCAGCAGTTCGTCATCGCGCGGACCTTCCATTACCAGGCGCCCGATCTTCAATGGGCGGCCCGGCGTCCGCAATACGGCGGCTCGGATGGGGATGATGGGCGGGTCGGGCATTTCGAGTTCAGTCCTCTCACTGTAGAGGAGCGCCAGTTGTTGTCCGTTCGACTCTTTGCTGAAGATTCACTCCCGGCTTTTCGAGTCAATGATGATGGTGACGGGGCCATCGTTGGTCAGGCTGACCTTCATGTCCGCTCCAAATTCACCGGTTTGAATGCTCCTTCCCAGTTCTTCAGTCAGCCGGCGGATGAATTGCTCGTAAAGCGGAACCGCCACTTCCGGGCGGGCCGACCGGCTGAACGAAGGGCGGTTGCCCTTCTTCGTGCTGGCGAAAAGCGTGAATTGGCTGACCAGCAGAATCCCGCCGCCCGTTTCCTGCACCGAACGGTTCATCAGCCCCTGATCATCGTTGAAAATCCGCAAGCGGACGATTTTCCCGCTCAACCATTCAATGTCCTGCGCCGTATCGGATTCCTCGATGGCCAGCAATACCAAGAGGCCGTGTTGAATTGTGGCCTTAATGGCGCCAGCGATCATGACGCTGGCCTGGCTCACCCGTTGAATGACAGCGCGCATGGGTGCTTGATAATAGTCAATCTTCTGGACGTTCGCCGCTGGGCGCCATCTTAATCAGTTACACCGGTAGCAAACAAGCTTTCTCCATTTGCATCACCGCCTCGTGTTCCAGACCTTCGCCCCACTGCCGGTATTTCACTGGTTCGGCGCGCGGTGGAGGGGGTGCCTTGATTAGAGCCTTCGCGAATGCACCCCGCAACGGATCGTCTGCATAAACCGACGGATTGGCGACACTGGCGACGAACCCCTCGCGCAGCCGTGATTTGTCGCCGCCACCAAGGATGAACTTGGCAACAAAATCCGTCGCCCGCCGCGTGGCTTCGCCGAGAGGAACGCCCAATCGTTAGAAGTCTTTCGCGTTCATTTCATTCGATCCAAACTTACTTGTGAATCGGCCGGAGAGCGAGCCTCACCGCCCACTGTCCGGCCCGTCATGTTTTTCATTCCCGCACGAACAGCCTCCACTCCGGAATGCCGTGGGCGTTGCGAATGGTCGCCGAGGCCGGAAGTTCCTTTGGCGCGCGTGGGACGCTGAGCAATTTCAGGCCGGCTTCGTGCGGCAGACGGTTGCCCTTGCGGGCGTTTACGTCCTTGCCAGCCCAAACCAGGTTCTCCCAGGCGTTCTTGCCGCCGCGCGAGCGGGGCAGGATGTGGTCCATGCTCCCCTCATCAGGGCACAGCACACGGCCGGTATATTGGCAGCGGTTGCCGTCGCGTTCGCGGATGGCGCGGGCGCACAGCTTTGGGCGTTTCTTGGGCACCTTGGCGTAGTTCACCGCCACGATCACCGTGGGCACGCGGATCGGGCCGCGAACGGTCTGCACGGCATTGTCCTGCGGACGCATGGGCAGCGTGATCCACTCGTCCCAGGAAACGGGACGGATGTGGTTTTGACCTTCGATTTCCAGACCAGTCGCCACATTCGTCGCCATCATGCAGAAGGCCTCTTGCGGCGTGCGGACGTTGACGGCCTGCCAGTTGCGGTTGAGCACCAGCACCGTCGCTTTGTTCAGTATGTCATTCATAAAATGTTTGCACACGGTCACCCTGGTTCCTGCGTTGAGGTGTTTGTTCTTTGTTGATGCGGATTGCAAACGAAATTGGCTGCCTCGCCCGGTTTTGCTCCAGGTCCTCCGGTGTCAGAGACCGGCGCGCTCCTGATTACGCCACGAGGCAATGGTCGCCCGGGGAGGTTCTGCCCCTCCGATTTCTGGGTGTAGGCCAGACGTGATGCTATTTCACCACCGAGCGGAAATTGGCTGCCGGGGCTGGAATTGCACCAACATAGGCGCCTTCAAAGGGCGCTGTCCTACGAGTTAGACGACCCGGCATGGGAGTGGCGAGGATGGAAGATGGAGGATGGAGGATCGCGTCGGATGTCCATCTTCCATCGTCCACTCTCCATCCTCGCCGAAAAGATGGTGGCCCGCCCCGGTAACGCTCCGGGTTCCACGGCTTAAAAGACCGCGGCTTCACTTTAAAGCTTGCAGGCCGAAATGGTGCTCGCGGCAGGAATCGCACCTGCACTGGCGACGCTCTCGACGTCGTGTCTCTGCTGTTGGACTACGCAAGCAAAGGAAATGGAGCATCCAGCCGGGGATGCTCCGGCGAGATTACAGATGCGACATTTTTATGTGCTTGGTTTATTTTGTGTATGATTATGCCAATCTGGTTGGTCTGGTTTGACAAAAACAAAACCGTGTGGTTTAATTCATTGTGTTTATGACCAGTAATGCTAGACCATTGCGCAAAAGGATAAACCAACGCCTTTTTACCGCCCCGGCCAATGCCGTTCTCACTTCCGGTTGGCTGAGAAGGCAGGGCATATCCAGCAAGCTCGCGGTTTATTATGCCGGTTCCGGGTGGCTGCACCGCATCGGCGATGGAGCTTTTACCGTGCAACCCGGAACTCCCACTTGGTTGGGAGCGGTATTCGGCCTCCAGGAAAAATCCAA
>JBEKIA010000292.1:0-3416 GCA_050011995.1 Verrucomicrobiota bacterium | reverse complement strand
AGGCGAGGATTTGGGGCCTTGCTTCGATTGTTGTCGTGTGCGGGGTCAAACCATACTTTTGCCCAATTTACAATTGACACAGTGACCCGTTTGCTGAACCCCAATGGGGGAATGGCGCTTACATAAGACCTAAAACCTTTTTGCCCAAGCGTTTACGTCGACGGGGGTGAGGCACGGTTTCAAACAGAACCTGGCGGCTCAGACGTTGCATTTCTTTCAGAGTAGCCTGGAGTTGGCGCCACTGCGCAATGGCCGTTCTTAACCATTCGAACTGTTCCTTGGACAGAGCCACGCTGACTGTTTTGCCTTTGACCTTGCGCGTCCATTGGTAGCAAGGCCCCCCGGCGCCCGGCCCGCGATCTTGCACATAGCCCTGGCTGATCCAGCCGGTGGCGGCCAGGTGTTGGCGCAACCGGGCGTAGCGGGCCTCCCATTTGGCCAGGGTCATTTTTCGAATTGGCATGAACAAAAGTGTAGCACCCCTGTCAATAGGGCGGTATATATACCGCCCTATGCCCGACACTTCTTTCTTTCCCGACTGGCGTCACCGCCTGGCCCCCATGGGTTCCCGCACCGCCCAGGCCGTGGCCCGGGTGCGCTCCTACACGCTTTGCCAACTGGAAACCTGTTTTGCCTCCTGGGTGCCCGCCGGCCTTTTCCCCAAGGCTTCAGAAAAGCAAAACAGCCGCGACCGCGACTACACCCGCTGGCGCACTTTTTGGTGCATGCTCTGGCAGGCTCTCAACCCCGACGCCTCCGGCCGGGAGGTCGTCCGCCAACTCCAAGCCCTGTTCCGGCTGGAGGATGGACCCAGCATTTCCCCCGACGACGGGGCCTATTGCCGGGCCAAGGCCCGCCTGCCCTTCAGCCAGTTCGTCCAGGGCCTGGCCGCCACGGCCCAAGCCGCCGACCGGCAGGCCCCGGCCCTGACCACCCTCCAGGGCCGGCCCGTCAAGGCCGTCGACGGTTCCGCCCTGACGCTGCCGGACACGCGGAAAAACCGGCGAGCTTATCCCCCGCTCCAGTGCGCGGACAAACCCAGCTTCCCCATGCTGCGAATGGTGGTGCTCTTTTCCCTCCTCAGCGGGGCCATTTCCGCACTGGCCCCAGGCAGTCTGGGCGTCTCCGAGCTGGGGTTGTTCGGCTCGCTCCTGAGCCAGTTGGCCGCCGGGGACATCCTGCTGGGGGACCGGGGCTTTGGCTCTTACCCGGTCCTGGCCCTGCTCCGGCACACCCTGGGGGTCGATTTCATTGGACGAACCACCCGCCGCGTCGATGGCCGGCGGCGGCTCCAACGGCTGGCCAAAAACGACTGGCTGATCCTCTGGGAAAAGGGCCCCAGGCCCTCACCCTGGTTGAGCCTGCTGCAATGGATCGGCCTGCCCACGCAAATGACCCTGCGCGCCGTCAAAGGCCGCTGTTATCAAAAGGGCTTCCGGGTGCGCCAAGTCACGCTGGTGACCACCCTGCTGGACCCCAAACTCTATCCCGCCCAGGAAATCCTCCAGGCCTATGTGCGGCGCTGGCGGCTGGAAATGTGTCTGGACGACCTGAAAACCACTCTCAAAATGGAAATGTTGCGCAGTCGCTCTCCGGAGATGGCACAAAAGGAAATCTACCTGCGGCTCATCGCCCACAATTTAATCCGCTGCACCATGGCCCAGGCGGCCACCCAGCACCAAGTGGCCCTGGACAGGATCAGCTTCAAAGGCAGTCTGGACGCGCTGCGGCAGTTCTCCCAAGCCGCCGCTTGCGCCCGCTCTAAGAAAAAACGCCGGCAATTATGGGCCGAACTGCTCGCGACACTGGCCGCCGATTTGGTGCCCGAGCGTCCGGGCCGGCGCGAGCCCCGTGCTGTCAAACGAAAGAAAAACAAATATCCGCGGCTCAATGCTCCTCGACGCCAGTTCCGCGATCATCCCAAACGCAGCGTCCGCCGCAGAAACGCCCGGCTACGCCGGCTTGGTCTTATGTAAGCGCCATTCCCCCAATGGGGCCAAGATGGCTTTCATTGACATTGAGGCGAAGAAGAAGCCCGTCGAGGCACATTTTGGCCATGCGCATAGGAATAAATAACTTCCATGGCAACATGATTTGGCGCTGAATTGTTATCGTGCCGGCGCTCTGCGCCGAGTCGAGCCAGAGGCTCGACGCTACACCAAATAAAGGCTTCTACCGGGCAAGGAGGCAGGGGCTTTCGCCGCCTTTGCCCTGTTCCTCCTCCCGATGGGCCTCCCAGACCAGACGCAGGCCTTCCAGCGTGAGCAGCGGCGCCACGGCGGTGATTTCCGGCAATTTCGCGGCGATGAGCCGGGCATAGCTCCCGGTGGCAATGACCGGCAGGTCGCGGCAGGAGAGCGCGCGTTTGATTTGGGCAATCAGTTCGCGAATGAGGCCGCGATAGCCATGCACCGCGCCGATCAACATGGCTTGTTCGGTATTCTTGCCCACCAAGGCCTGGACGTCGCGGATTTTGATGCGCGGCAGCAAGGCCGTTTTCTCATGCAAATAATCGGTCATCGCCTCCAGCCCCGGCGCGATGATGCCGCCGATGTAATTGCCCCGCCGGTCCACAATGTCAAAGGTCACCGCCGTGCCGAAATCCACCACCGCCACCGGAGCGCCAAAGCCCCGCCTGGCGGCCAGGGCGTTGGCCAGCCGGTCGGCGCCGATGGTCTGCGGTTTCGGGTAATCAATGCCAATCCCGCGCACGGTTCGGGCGGTGAGCGCCAGCGGGGCCGCGCCCAGTTTTTCCCGCGCAAAAAAAGAAACCAGCGGCGTGACCGCCGGAACCACGCTGGCATAAGCCGCCCCCCGCACGGAAACTCCGCGGAAAAAATTCGCGGCGGCACTTTCCGCCTGGCCGTTGGACCAGTCCGCGGTGCAAACGTTAATCCGCCGGAGCACACGGCTGGAATTGGCCAAGCCGATGTGCGTATGGGTGTTGCCGACATCAAAAAGCGCGATCATCGTCCCCGGTTTAAGGGTTGACGCGGCAAGATTAAAGTTTAAAGTTGCGGACAAGAGTCCCGGAATGCGACCGGGTTGGAGTCAAACCCCGCTGACCAATGCAAAAAAGAGAAATAGCCTGGATCGTGGCGCTGCTCCTGTTCCTCGGCGCTTACATTCATTATTTCAGCCATTGGGGCGAGAAGCAGGAGATTCAAGTGGTGGCTTCCGTCCGGCCGATAACCCAGCCCCGCCGCCGGGGCGACGCCACCGCCAACGCCCCCGCTTTCCGGCTCCTGTTCGCCCTCGACAAGTATTACAGGCTCAACAGCATTGAAGTAACCGCGATGGACAGCCTCAACACCAATGCCGCGGGCCAAGTTTTCTGGCACCTGGTATCCAAGAGCGGTTCGCTGCCGCTCAAGATGTTCCAATACGCCCAAAATATCGAAGGCATGGAGCCGGAT
>JBEKIA010000291.1:0-3447 GCA_050011995.1 Verrucomicrobiota bacterium | reverse complement strand
GTTAAGCTGTGTTCCGCTGAGGGCGGTGCCGTAGATGACGGCTGCCGGATTGGCCCAGGTAATCGCCGGCGCGGCCCGCGTCACGTTTACGGTCACGGCGGCGGTGGCGGTGGTGTAGTCGGTGGTGTCGGTTGGGGTGAAGGTCGCGGTCAACTGGTTGGCGCCAGCCGGGAGAACCACGCCGTTGGCCGGACTGTACGAGAACGAACCGGCGACATTGGCCGTGGCGTTAAGCTGTGTTCCGCTGAGGGCGGTGCCGTAGATGACGGCTGCCGGATTGGCCCAGGTAATCGCCGGCGCGGCCTGCGTCACGTTTACGGTCACGGCGGCGGTAGCGGCGGTGTAGTCGGCGTTGTCGGTTGGGGTAAAAGTTACGGAAAGTGTCTGACCGTTGCCAACAGACAGAACCGCCCCCGCGGCCGGACTATAAACGAAAGTGCCGGCGACATCGGCGGTCGCGTCCAACTGGGTGCCGCTCAAGGTTGTGCCATAGACTATCGCCGCCGGATTGGCCCAGGTAATCACCGGCGTGGCTTGGGACGGAGCCGGGACGGAAAAAACCGCCTGGTTGGACGGCGGGCTTAGGATATTATTGACATCATAGGCCGAGACCGCAAAAAAATACGTCTGCCCTGCCTGCAATCCGCTTAAGGTCCAACTGATGTTGGATCCCACGTTCACCTGGTTGTTGTAATTGGAGCCGTTGGTCCCGTATTGAAGAATGTAACCGACGACATCGGCGGAGGGGCTGGCCTCCCAGGCCAGCGTCACGCTTTGGTTCGCGCGCGCCGCCGGACCCAGCGCCAGGCCCAAACCCATCACAAAAATGAGAATCAGCCGCCGGCCGGCCGGTACTGTCAAATTGATTTCTGGAATTGCCTCTTGCATCACCCCCGCCTATAGCAGCCGGATTGCCAACCCGGCCTTGGGGGGCGCCCGATGTGCCACCGCGGGCAGCGCGCCGAGCGTCCGGCTCCCCGCCATCCTCTTTTTCACCGTTTCTTAAGTCTCTGGCCGTCAAGGACTTTGCGTTGAATGTTCTGATTGGCGGGCGCGTTCCTCCGGGGGATGTTCCGGCGCGGTTTTCTTCCGCAAATTTTTTCCAGAGAAACGCGCCGCCGATTTTTGATTGACGGGTGTGCGGACGGTCTTGATACACGGCCGGCCATTTTCTGGACAATGTTTTCCCGCGCGGAATCAGTTTCGTTTCTACGAGCTTCATCCGCCCGCCCCGGCCCCTCATTCGCAAGTTTGCGAGGGCCGATCCCGTCCAACAGGATGAAGCGCATCCGCGGATTGCCAGGACAAAAGCTGAAAGCTGAAATTGGGAAATCTGACCGACGGCCTCTGACGTCTGACCTCCCCAAACCTCAGAGTCCGCGTGCTTGGGCTGCGGCAAAATGGAACTGTCCGCCGGCGAACCGTTAATCACCGTTAGTAGGCGGCACGTATGGCGGCACCAACTCGATGGTGCCGGCGTTGGTTGGATTGGCGGCTGGAACGAGGAAAAAGCCGCCGCCGGAACCGCTGTCTTGAAGCACGGCGCCATGCCCGGCCAGGATGACCTTGCTCACGACGGCGGCGTTGGTGACGGTAATGGTCAGTTGGCCGCTGTTCGTGTTGATGGAGCCGGAGCCGGAGTAATTCGCACCGGCGGGCGTTGGGGTGAGCACAAGGTTGGTGTTGTTCAACGAGACGTCAAAGGTCAGAGGGACCGTCAAATTGCCGTTCGACAGAGTCAGCAGTGAGCCGGGCGGGATGACGCTGGTGATCGGCGCCGAGTTTAACCACGGCGACCCTTGCGCCGCCACGAGGAGGTTGGTAAATCCCGCGTTAAACAAACCGGAAGCCGATTCTTTCCTGATCCACGTCAGTTCGCCCGAGGGGGCGGCCACGGCTGGAGTGTTGGAAAGGTTGAGCCATCCGAACAGCAAGCCGGGGACGTTGGTGCTGTAAGGATTTGCATAAACCGGAATCATGTTGTCTTCCCCAATCTGCACACCCTGCGAGAAGGCTGCCCCATCCGCCAGCACGCCTCCGATGGAGATGGATGGCAGGACCGTGGCGGTTCCCGGATTATTGGTCAGCAGCGCATAGCCGTAGCCGGGGGGAGCGGGGTTGGCGGGGACGGACTGTTGCGGCGCCGGCGGCATCAGCAGGGTGTAACGCCCGGCATCCAGACTGGAATTAGTGAGGCCGGCGACCAGGGTCACGCCGGATGTCCATCCCGACTGATTGGTTCCATTGACCGTGATGGTGTTGGTGCCGGTCACCCAGCCGGTGATCGTTCGCGGCGCGCTGCCCGCGTTCACAGTCAACTGCACCGTCACTTTCCCGTCCAGCGCGGTTGTTACATTGGTGGTGACAGAGCCAACGGGGGCAAAAGTTCCCCCCGCGAGGCCCGGGGCGGACCCAGCCAGATATACTGTGGCGCTATAGCCGCCATTGGTTCTTAACGCCAAGTTGCCGATCAACCCGGCGGTCTCCACCGTGGGATTGGCGGCTTGGACAGAAAACAGCCCGTTGTAAGTGCCCGCCATCCCCAGGAAAATATTCGTGACGAAATTGGCGGTGAGGGAGGTGTTGCTCTGCATGATAAAGTCCAGCGTCAGGCCGTTGGTCGTGCCGGCGTTCCCGGTCCAACCGTCGAACAAGCTGTTCGCGTCCGGCGTGGCGGTGATGGCATAAGCCTCCCCCACATTGAGCATCGGGTTGTTGGCGGAGACGGTTTCCCCGCTGAGGAAGGAGGTCACCATCACCTTGCCACCGCCGGTTCCGGAATTGGTGATGAGGGCCAAAGCCACCGGCGATTTCAAAAAGAATTTCACGCTGACCACCTGCGAGGTATTGCCGGAAAAATCCTGGCTCTGCACGACGAAAGTGTTCGAGCCGGCCGGAGGCGAAACCGTCACCGTCCAATTGGAGAGGGAGCCTGGACCGGCGGTCAGCACGGCCTGGCTCTGGACCAGCGGCGTCCCGTTCCAGTTGGTAATCCAATAATTGACATTAGTGATGAGCACATTGGTCTCCCAGGTTTTTCCGCTGAACGTCATCGGGGCGTTGCTGCGCGCCCCGGACGCGGGCGAAGTGATCGTGACGTTCGGCGCGTTCCTGTCCACCGCCACGGTGACCGCCGAAACCGCGCTTGTCACCGCGGCATAGGCATTGGTGATGACCACCAAGTAACTGCCGCTGTTGGCAGTGGACGCCGGGTTGATCACCAGATTGCTGTTGGCAAACCCCGAGATATTGACGGCATTCGTCAAATGGACGCCGTTGACGAGCCATTGATAAGTGAGAGGAGGGGTCCCGCCCGCCACGACCGTCAAACTCAGCTCCGCGCCTTGCACAATGCTCACGGGGGTCTTCGGCTGGGTGGCAATGATGGGCGGCGCGACGACCGTCAACACCGCCATCGTGCTGGTGGCGCTGCCGTAGGTGTTGGTG
>JBEKIA010000290.1:0-3502 GCA_050011995.1 Verrucomicrobiota bacterium | reverse complement strand
CCGGCGCCAGCCCCATCTTGAACAGAGAATTACAAAAGTCCTTATCCTGTAAATCCTGTTCATCCTGTCAAAATGTCTGTTTTTTGGTTGCGGCGGGCCGCGCTGGGCTATCCGTGGTAAAACCTTCGCGGAAATGAACGAGTCTGGTGGATTGCAGTACAAAGACAAAACTTGTCTTGGAGCCGGCCGATTCGGGCGCAACATTTCTTGACATCCACGCCGGCGGGGGGGCACCCTGCGCGGAATTATGACACCATTCCAAAACTTGTCTGTTGAACAACTGCAAAAACTGATTGCGATAAAGGAACAAATCGAGACGCTCGAAGGCGAGATTGAAGCCATCGCGGGCGGCGGCGGGTCCGCCGCTCCTGGGATTCCGAAACGCCGGGGCCGAAAGAAAATGTCCCGTTCCGAGGCCGCCCGCATCGCCGTTGCCGCCCGCTGGGCAAAAGTGAGGGCCGCAAAAGCCGAGGCCGCTCCAAAGAAGCGCCGGAAGGTCAGCGCCGCCGGGCGGGCAAGGATGGCCGCAGCCGCAAGGGCACGATGGGCGAAGGCAAAAGCGGCGGGGAAGAACACGCTGTAGGCAAATCGGGTGGGAGAAAAACATATACGAAAGAAAGACTATGGAATACATCCCAATACGAGTCGGCTGGTTTGAGACCCCTCTCCGTTGTCTCCGCGCCCTCCTGTTCAAATCCCCTTCTCCATTAAGTCTTTAGCCTTGCTCCGAAGCCCATTCTTTTCCTTTATGCGACAATAAGTGCGAATCGCTCATTTTGGAGAAGATTTCACCACGGATAGCACGGATAACGCGGATTTTTTTGAACAGAAGGGAACGAAGGAAACGAAGGAGGAATTCTTCTTCGTTTGCTTCTGTGCCAATTCCGTTTCGAGGGCGGCGCGGATGGGGAATTCTGAATCCGTGAAATCCGTGAAATCCGTGGTTCAGTTCCTTTGGTTGCGGCTTTGCCGCGCTGTGCCTTTTTCGCCTGTTCGCGGCCATTCCTCTATCCGCAGTTGCCCAGCCAAGACCAATCGCGGCCGGCTCATCGGCCGCAACGAAGCTTTGACCTTTGCCGGCAAATCGTTTATTGTTTTTCCCATGAAATGTTTGCGGCCTGTTTTTTCCTGCGCCGTTTTCATATTGATCGCGGCCGGTGTGTGCGGTTGTTTCCCGGGAAACGACAATCATCAGGACGAGGAAAGGGACCCCCACTTCCAGCGCGGACGGGACCTGGTCAACAGCCAGGAATTCAAAGCCGCCGCGGAGGAGTTTGAAAAAGCCCTGGAAACCAACCCGCGTTCCGCCGCCGCCCATTATGAGCTGGGCTGCCTTTGCGACGCCAAGCTCAATGATTACGCCGCCGCCATCTACCACTACGAACGCCTCCTCCTCCTCACCCCCGATTCCCCGCGCGCGTCCCTGGTGCGCGAACGCATTCGCGGCTGCAAACTCGAACTGGCCGGCACGGAATTCCCCCTGCCCAACAGCCAGAACCTCCAGCGCGAGGTCTATGCCTTGACGGAGGAAAACCGCCTCCTCAAACAGCAATTGGACGAAGCCAGAAGCCATGCCGGCGCCAGCCTCTCCCCGCTCCCTGCTCCCGCTCCCGCGCCCGCGCCCGCCCAACCCCTCCGCCCTTTGGCCAACAATCCCATTCCTAATTCTAAAGTTAATCTTGATCCTAATCTTAATCTTAATCCTAATCCCGCCCCCGTTCTCCCGGTCGCTTCCACTCCGGGCAACGCCGCCGTCCCGCCCCGCGTTTCGCCGGCGGGCGCGGACGCCTCGCATCCGCGCACCTACGTCATCCAGCCCAAGGACAGCATTTACTCCGTCGCCACCCGATACGGCCTGAAGGCCAGCGCGGTCCTTGCCGCCAATACGAACGTCAGCCCCACCCATCTGCGCATCGGCCAGAGTTTGAATTTGCCCTGATGCGCTCGCGCCTATTCTTTTTGGGTGTTACCGTCTTCTGGCTCTCCATGAACTATTTGCTCTGGCGCTCCCAGGCCGGCGGACACAGCGTCTTTGGCAGCGCCCTTCCCGCCGAAGCCGTCTGGGATAAAATCCTGACCGCGCCGGACAATTCGGACCTGAACATCTATGATCGCGATGTCAAAACCGGCTTCGGCCATTGGAACGCCGGCCTGGCCGATTCCCCCCTGATCAGCAGCAAAATCCTCGACGCCGATTACCGCCCCGGCGGCCTGGAGGAAAAACCCGCCGGCTACACCTTGAGCTTCGAGGGCAGCCTCCTCTACAAAGGCACCAACCATGTCCGTTTCCAAATCGCCTTCGCCCTGGACACCAACAAGGTCTGGCAGGACTTCCGTTTCCGCGCCACCATGCGGCCCCGGACCTGGGACGTCCATGCCCTGGCCGCCGAGGAAAAAATCATCCTTAAACTCAGCGAAGGCAGCACCACCTGGGACAAGACCTGGACCTTCGCCGAACTGCGCGATCCCCAGGCTCTCTTTGGGGAAGTGGGCGGCGCCTTCGCCATCGGCGTTCTCGGCTTGGACCAAAGCCTGCCCGGGGTGGCCCGCCAGGGCATCGAGTGGGAAGCCCATGAAGACCGCATGAAGTTCGGCGCCGCCACCGTGAAAGGGTACCGACTCGACGCTCTTATCCTGGGACAGCGCGTGGAGATTTTCGTCAGCCGCGTCGGCGAAATTCTCCGCGTGGACCTTCCCCGCAAGATTTCCCTCCGCAACCAGGCCCTCAGTCCCCCCAGCAACGGATGATCGAACTCAGCCATCTGACCAAAAAATTTGGCGACCTGGTGGCCGTCTCCGATCTCACCCTCCAGGTAGAGCGCGGCCAGTTCTTCGCCGTGCTGGGCCCCAACGCCGCCGGCAAGACCACTCTCCTGCGCGTCCTGGCCGGCCTTCTCAAGCCCACTTCCGGCGCCGCCCGCGTCGCCGGCTTCGACATCCAGGCGGACCCGCTGGAAGCGCGCCGCCGCATGGCCTACGTGCCGGACTTCCCCTTCCTCTACGAGAAACTGACCCCGTGGGAGTTTTTCCGTTTCACCGGGCAGATTTTTCAAATGAGCGCGGGGCGCCTGGAGGAGGCGGCGCGCGAATTGATTCCGCGCTTCAACCTGGACGAGTTCGCCCGCAAATCCATTGACGGCCTTTCCCACGGCACGCGCCAGCGGGTGGCCATCGTCGCCTCCCTCCTGCACGACCCGGAAGTGATTATTATTGACGAACCGATGGTGGGCCTGGACCCGCAACACGCCCGCGTGGTCAAGGACGTTCTCAAGGAGCGCACCCGGCGCGGCTGCACGGTTCTCCTTTCCACCCACCAACTGAGCGTCGCCGAGGAAATGGCCGACCGGGTGGGCATTTTGCATCAGGGCCGGCTGGTAGCTGTGGGCGCCCTGGGCGAACTCCGCCGCCAGGGCAGCGCCGGGGCCAACGGCACCCTCGAACAAATCTTCCTCAACCTTACTTCCGGCCAGACTGTGCCTCAGCAGCAATCATAATCCTAATC
>JBEKIA010000289.1:0-3512 GCA_050011995.1 Verrucomicrobiota bacterium | reverse complement strand
GAACATGGAGAGGAAAAGGGGCCCGCATAACAGGATGAGTTGTCCTTCTCTCGCATAGCGCACCAGGTTTGCCAACCAACCAGCCGCTCCCGTTCATTCTCAATTCTCAATTCATTCCAGCCTGTCCCGGTAAAAGCGCCACCCAAAATTCGTCCAGCCCGGATCGCAGAAAACGAACCAAACTATGGGTTGACCCCTTGCCCGTTGACCTGGAAGAAAAACCGCCAAAAGCGGATTTGACAAACCAAACCGCGGCTGCTATAATGACCCCGCGCAGCGAAAAGCAGTCTTTGTCAAACAACCGAACACAACGCGACGTCCATGCTTCACTCCATAATGCGGAAAGTAAGCAGCCTGCCCGCCCTGCTTGTTGTCCTTTTTGCGGCATCCGTTACAGCCCGCGCGGCAGTACTTACCTTTACTCCAACCCCCGATCCATATCCCACCGGGCCGGTCAATTACTCCTGGTTTTACGGGCTGAACTGGTACACCAACGATCCTCTGAACAACAATGCCCTCGAGCCTGCCGGCACCGTCCCCGGAGCCAGCGACACGGCGATCATCCCCCAGGGCGCCGGAGCGCTCGCCGAGGCCAATAATATCATTCTGGACACGCTTATTATGGAACCAGGCTCCGGGCTTACCGGCGGCGATTTCACTGTTGGAACCGTGGAGATGCTCTCGGCCAACAATGGCGGAGGCAGCGGCGCGACAATCTCCGGGTCAATCCTCAACGTCTCTTCCGAACTGATTGCGCCCGCCAGCTCCGTCTATTTGGATTCTTGCGTGGTGACCATCAAGTCGGGCGCGTTCATGCAGATCGGCACCTCCAGCAACGCGGCCAACATCAACCTCAGCGACACCACCGTGTACAATGTGGGGCAAATCACCATTGCGCCCTCCTCGGCTTTGGAAGGGGGAAGCAATGTCGTCAATATGCCCAACGCCGTCATCAGCGGCAACAGCAACGCGATGTTCCTGGGAGGATCCATCACCTGCGCTTTTGACAACAGCGGCACGGTGGACTGCCAGGGCGGCACGTTTCAAATCGGGCCGTTTGCCGCCTGGTTGTGCAGCGCCGGCGCCGGCTACTATAAAGCGGCGTTCACTAATTCGCTCTTGCAATTCCCCGGCGGCATGACGGTTCCGGCGGGCGCGACCAACTTCTTTTCCGGGCCGGGAATCAGCGAGATCCTGAATCAGGGAACCGTGCTGGGAACGATGCAGATTGGTTTGTTTGATAGCAACCTGATGGCGTGGGACCCCGGGACCCTGGATTTCGCAGCCCTCAACGGCACCAATGGCTTGGTGCATGTGACCGGCGCCAGCGGGTTTCCCAGCGCGGCAAACTGGATTGATCTTTATTCGAGCGGCGGGGGCAGCGCTTTGAGCGGCCCGACCGTGACGATTGATGCCTTCGGTTTGTTCAACTTCGCGGGCCCTTACGCGGAATACGCCCTGACGGCCAGCACCATCAACAACTCCGGGACGATGACCTGGGTGAGCAACACGCCGGAGGCGAGTCTGACTTTCAGCGGGGGAGCGGTGATCAACAACATGCAAAACGCCACGTTCAACTTTCAAGGCTCGAACTATTTGGTGGACGCGGAGTTTCTGGGCAGTCCGGCGCCCGGCGGCGGGAGCATCAACAACTACGGAGTCTTCCGCAAATCCGTCGGCGTCAACCCGCTGGAGTTCACCGGCAGCGACCAGGGGCCGGATTTCAACAATTACGGGCTGCTCGACATTCAAAGCGGCTCGGTGGAGCTGGCCGGTGGCGTCAGCGCCGGCACGTTCGATCTGGAACCCGGCGCGGAACTTTGGTTCAGTTATGGAACCAACACGATTGTAGCCGGGGCGCAATTTATCGGCACGAATTTTGTTCGCGTGACCCAATACGGGGACGCGGTGTTCAACACCAACGTCACGACCGCCAACTTTTCATTGCAAGCCGGCACCGTGGACGGAACAGGCGCCCTGACGGTGACCAACGCCTTCAACTGGCTCAATGGAACCGTTCAAGGCGCCGGCTCCATCAACCTGCCCGGCGGCTCCACTCTCTTGGTTTCCGGCTCCAGCCTCAATTTCACGCAGCGAACCATCAACAGCGCCGCAACGGCGACCATGACCAACGGCGCGTTGTACATCAACAACGGCGCGACCTTCAACAACCTAGCCGGCGGGTTCCTGGGCATTTACAACGGCGGCGGTTTTGCCTCTCCCAATACCGCGGTGGGACCTGTTCCGACGCTGAATAATTTCGGCGCGTTCGTTGTCAATACTCCTTCCGGCACCGATGGGATGTACGTTAATGTCACCAATTCGGGCGTCGCGCAATTTCAGAAAAGCACGGCCTATATCTACGGCAACTACACGCAGCTTGCCGGCTCAACCACCGTTGCTTCCGCCGCCACACTTTACGTGAAAGGGGTGATTGATATCCTCGGCGGGTCATTCACCGGTCCGGGCAACGTGGGCTTGGGTGGTTTGGCCAATCCGGGTTTCGCCAACTCCGGGGTCCTGAACCCGGGCGCTCCGATTGGCGCGCCCGTCATTTCCGGCCCCTTCACCAATACGGCCGGCGGCGTCATCGCGGTGGTGATCGGCGGGGTCAACGTGGGCACACAATACGACCAACTGGCCTGCGGGAGCGGCGGTTCGCTGGCCGGAACGCTGTCGGTTTCCTTCACCAACGGTTTCAATCCCGCGCTGGGCAACAGTTTCGTGATCCTCAATTCGCCTTACAACGAGGGCGATTTCACCGGCGCTTTTTCCACTTTGAATGGCCTGCGCGCCTCCAACGGCATCGTCCTGGTGCCGGTCTATAACGGAAACAACGTGACCCTCGTGGCGGCCAACGATCCGGTGATTTCCTCCCTGTCTCACACCGGCAATCAATCCAGCTTTAACTTTCCCTCCACGTCCAACATGACCGAGGAGATCGAGTACACCCTCTCACTCAGTCCGCCAAACTGGCTGCTGTTGACCAACATTGCCGGCGACGGCACGATCAAATCCGTCCTGGACAAATCCGCCACCAATGCCAGCCGGTTTTACCGCGTGTACATTCCGTAGCGCAACACATCATCCACAAAGATGTCCTCCCGGCGGTCGCCGCGGCTCATGACATGGTAAATGGCGCCAGCATATTCCACTCTCATTTTTCGCGGCACGCCAACAAAGCTTCAGACTCCTTCGCCCAACGGCAAGCAAAATGAACCAAACTATGGGTTGACCCCTTACGTGGGTTCGAGGCCATTTTGGCTAAACGGGAACCGGTTCCGATAACCACGCTCGGTTTTTTTTGGAATTGGGGCTTGACAAAAATTAGAAACTATAGTCTCATTGCAAGCGTGAGACACGAAGGCATGGTGAATTTCGTGCCGCCAGAACTGGACCGCATTCTCCGCCAGACGCCGGAGTTGCAAAAGGCCTGGCTGGTCGGCGGTTGCGTGCGGGACGGCTTGCTCGGTTGTCCCGGCAAGGATTTCGACGTGGAGGTCTTTGGCATC
>JBEKIA010000288.1:0-3514 GCA_050011995.1 Verrucomicrobiota bacterium | reverse complement strand
TGCCGTTGGCGGCGGTGCCGGAGAGCACCGAGAGATTGGTGGGAAACGGCGCGGTGATATTGGCGGTCAAATTCGACGGCATGACGGGCAGATAGGGCCAGTTGTTTCCGAGGAAAATGGTGCTCGCACCATACTCGATATAGGGCGTTGGTTTGTTGTTGGTGGACAGGCCGCTGGCCAGTTGGGTGGGCGACATGTAGTTGGAGGCGTTATCGTCGAAGGTAAATGTCAAGCCGGTCACAGGGCTGTCATCGCCGGCGTAATTCATCAGCAATACATTGGTGGCGGGAGATTGCAGGATGATTTCAATATCACTCGGCGAGGTATGGTTCAGATTGCTGATCGTGACGGTCACCTTGTTCATGTTGCCCGCCAAGTTCGTCACGGTGATGACGGATGGATACGGGCCGGCCGGGCCTTCGGCCGGCGCGGGGATGTAAATGGCGGCGGGAACGGAAATCAGCCCGGGATTGGAGAAGGTGGTGGTGGTGCTGCCCAGGGTGAATGAAAAGACGACGAATTGCAGATTCGTCGAAACGTCCTGAAGCTGGAAGGTCACATTGATCACCTGGTCATTGGTGCCGTTGGCGGTGAAGGTGAACGGCCTGAAAACCACCGGGCCGCCGTTCATGAGCACGCCGTATTTTATGCTGTTGGTCGGCCCGGGCGTGACCGCGCTGTTGGTCTGCATCGTGGCGGTGAAGTTGCTGGTGGTGTTGGGGCCGCCGGCGCATCGCAAAGCGAAGTCCACAGTGACCGGCACACCCGGTTGGATCAGCCCGCCGCTGCTTCCGGAAACCGGCGCGGTGCCCGCCGTAATGATGTAGGACCCGTCCGCCTCCAGGATGGTGAGAATGGAGGGGGCGGTCGAGCTGAGGATCGCCCCTCCCTGCGGATTGCTCAGGTTCAGGTAAACCGTGTGGTTCGCGGTGATGATGCCGTCGTCTATGATACCTATCGCGAATGTCATGGAAGTGACGCCGGGGGCGAAGGTCAGCGTTCCAGACGCGGCCATGTAATTGGTCCCGGCCCGTCCTGTTCCATCCGCCGTCGCATACTGGACGCTCACGGTCGTATTGGTCACGCCGCTGCGCAGGACGGTGATCTGCGCCTGCACCCCTTTTTCGCTCACCGAGTAAGCCGGGCTGGAGAAGCCGATGGCGGTGATGGTGTTGGTGATGGTGATCATGGCGTTGGAGGGCGCCAGCAGGTAGCAATTGGTGGAAATGGTGGAGAGCGGATTGGACAGGACAAAGTTGAACGTCTTGTTGCTCTCCAGCACGTTGGGATCGGTGAGAATGGTGATGGTCACATTGGTGCTGGCCTGCCCGTCCTCAAATATAAGCTCGCCGCTGTTGGCCACGTAATCAACCCCCGCCACGGCGGTGCCGCCGCCGGTGGAATAGTTGACCGAAGCGATCCCCGTGCTGACGTTGGTCCGGTCAACGGTCACCACCACGCTGCCGGCATTTTCCCCTGTGAAGTATTGGTTGGTGTCCATGGCAAATCCGGTGACGTTGCCAATGATGGTGACCAGGGCCGCACCCGGGCTGGAGATTTGCGTTCCGGCGCTGGGGTCGCTCAAGACCACCTGGAAGGTCAGAGGCCCGTCCACCGTGGTTTGCTGGATAATCGGTATCGGAACGGGGCGGAAGGCCTGCCCCGGCGCGAAGGTCAGCGTGCCGGTGACATTGCTGTAATTCAGCCCGGGAACGGCGTAGCCGTTGGCGCCGGAGGCATTGGCCGGAGAAACAGTGGAGTAATTCACCGAGACAGTGCCGTTGGTCGGTCCGTTGCGCAGGACGGTGACCGTGAGCGTGCCAGCGCCTTCGCTGACGAAATAATCCGCGGCGCCCATGGTAAAGTTTTGAATGTCGTTCTGAATGGTCAGCGTGGCCACGTTGGACCCGCTAATCGTCGTCCCGACCGAGTCGGTCAGGATCAGATAGGCCGTGGTATCCACCGTCACGTTGGTTTGCTGAATGATCGGGATGCCGACGGTCTGCACGAATTGGCCGTCGGAGAAACTCACGACTTGATTGACCGCCTGATAGTTCACGCCCGCGATGGCGGTGCCGTTGCTGGTGGAAAGCGTGACAGAAATCGGACCGGTCAGGCCGTTGGTCCGCAAGAGGGTGATGAGCGCCGTCGCCACCCCCTCGCTCACAATATAGCTGGGCTGGCCGAAGGTGACGACCCCGGGACCGGCATTGGTCGTGGCAATAGTGAGCGTGGCCTCGCTGGGCGTGGTCAGGAAGCCGCCCACCGGATTGTTCAGTTCGAGGTCCACCGTTTGATCGCTCAACATGAGGGGGTTGCTGAGCAAGGGAACCAGAAACAGGTTGGTCGTCACGCCCGGATAAAAGACCAGCACGTTGGTCGTGGGAATGTAATTCACCCCCGGCACAGCGCTGCCGTTGGTGCCGGTATAGGCGCTGACCGTCAGCGTGCTGATGGGATTGCCCAGGCGCACGACAGGAATGACCGCGGCCCCGCCGGCGATGTTTTCCGCCTGCCGATAGTTCGGCGCCGAGAAAGCCACCGCCGAGTTGGCGTTGGTGATCACCACCTCGGCGCCGGCCTGCAGCCCCAGCGTCGCGCCGGAAGGGTTGGACAATTGCACATTGAAGAACTTGTTGCTGCCCACCACCCCGTTGTTCATGATCGGCACGATCACGTTGGTGAACGTCTCGCCGATGGGGAAGCTCACCGTGTTGGTCACTCCCAGGTAATCCACCCCGTTGAGCGCCGTGCCATCCGCCGTGGTGAACTGCGCGCTGACCACCGGGAAGGTGGCGTTGCCGGTGCCGCCAATCCGTTCAACGGTGACGACCGCGTTGGTTTGATTATCCACCGCCCCGTAAACCGCCTGGACGAATTGCAGAATCCCGGGGCCGGAAATCTCCCCGCCAAACAACCGCGTGAAATTGTTCTGCACATACCCGCCAAAGCTGTTGAACGAGCCGCCGACGTTGATTTCGTCATTGTTTTGTATGGCAATGGCGCGAACGTAGCCGCTGGCCCCCGCCCCAAAGTTGATGGTTGGATCCACCGTCCCGTCCGGATTCAGCCGCGTCAGGCCATTGCGGGTCACGCCGCTGGCCGTGGTAAACTCGCCGGCCAGCAGGATTCGCCCCTGCGAGTCCAGGGCCACCGCCTCCACCGTGCCGTTGGCCCCCACACCCGCGTTGAAACTGGCGTCCAGGCTGCCGTCGGTGTTCAGCCGCGCGATGTGATTCATGCTCACCCCGTTGACGTTGGTGAAGACGCCCCCGATAAGGATCTGCCCATCCGGTTGGATGGCGATGGCGTGGACCGAGCCGCTCACGTCGGCGCCCGTGTCCGCGTTGAACGTCGGGTCCACCGAGCCATCCAGGTTCAGGCGCACCAAATGGTGATACGAAAAATTGTTAAACGAGGTGAAATCGCCGCCCACGATCACCTGGCCGGACGCCTGCACCGCCAGGGCGTGGACCGCCCCGTTGGTGCTGGTGACGCCGTTGCCGGGATTAAA